>NZ_JBQQBX010000034.1:0-95170 GCF_052245475.1 Streptomyces sp. 7N604
TTCTCTCCCCCCCCCCCCCCCCCCCGCCACCGGCTTTCCGTGTGCTGAGCCGTCCGGTCCGGGTCAGCGGGCCGTTGTCCAGGTGTGGGCGACGTCGACCACGAGCTTGTCGGACACCTGGAAGACCCGGAAGGGCAGTCGGGCGCGGACGCCCAGCCCTATCTGGGTGTCGCCCTCGAAACTGCCTGCGAACCGAGTGTCCTTGAAGGTCCGGTATCCGTCGATGTTCACCCCGGGCAGCGGCTGTCCCGACCGCCCCGGGTACGTCACCGCGCCCGTCTCCGGGTCATAGCTCGGCGCCGCCACACGGATCTCGATAATGGCTCCACCACTGACCGGGATGTAGTCACCCGAACCGTCCTGGTACAGCCGGTCGACGTACCGGACGTTGTAGCCGATCGGGCCGCCGCTCGTACCGCGGATGTCGAAGACCATCCGGTCGTAGCAGTCGTGCCGACCGGTCCTGACGTTCAACAGCGGCCGGTAATCGCTGTCCCAGTCCGCCTTGTCGCCGCTGCCCCAGGCTGTCGCGCAGGCCGCCGCGGTCGCGGCGGATGCTGCGGGTGCCGCCGCGGCAGCGGTGGCCGAGACCGCCGTCACCGCCAGCCCGGCGCCTGCCAGGACAAGGGCGGCCAGTGTTGTTCCCCACCGTCGCATGTGTATCCCCCCAGATAGTCGACTACGGGTACGCCAGTGGGACAGTCGAGTATCCCGGAGGGTTGTGGGCTTAATCCTGTTTAATCTTGCTCAATCCTGCCGTTCGCGCAGATTGAGCCAGGATGCGAAGGACGTCCAGGCGTCGGGGGTGAAGGTGAGGTTCGGGCCGTCCGGGTCCTTGGAGTCGCGGACGTGGACGGCGGCGGGGTGGGCGGCGACCTCGACGCAGGCGCCGCCTTCGCTGCCGCTGTAGCTGGACTTACGCCAGGCGTAGGCGACTTCGACGCAGGCGCCGCCCTCGTCGCCGCTGTAGCTGGACTTGAACCACTCCAGTGCGTCGCTCATCGCTCTCCTAGCAGCCGGTCCAACAGGGCCTTCGTCTCAGCGGGGTTGAGGGCCTGTGTTCGCAGCATCGCATACTTCTGCGCGAGGATGCTCACCTCATCCGGGTCAGAAACCAGCTGGCTGCCGCGCTGGGTCTCGGTGTAGACGAGCAAGTCGTGGTCGGGGGTCTCCAGAAGGATGAATGGCCCGTTGAGTCCGGCATGGGTCTCCTGGCCGAACGGCATGATCTGGAGGGAGAGTCCGGGCAGGTCGGCGCATTCGCGCAGGTGCTGCAGCTGTTCCTTGTACACGTCCTCACCCCCGAGGCGGTCCATCAATGCAGCCTCGGAGACGACGAAGCTGACGTTTGGCGGGACCTTGCGATGCAGGATGTCCTGGCGCTCAATACGTGTCGCGACGCGTTGCTCGATCTCCTCCTCACTGAGGAGGGGCACCCTGCTGCGGAAGACTGCGCGGGCGTAACGCTCGGTTTGGAGCAGGCCCGGGACGACCTGATTCTCGTACCAGGAGAGGGCGATTGCCTCGCGCTCGTGGTCGATGTACTCCTCCGCCCACACCGGAACCTTGTCCACCTCCGGCATGTTCTCCACCGCCACCGCGAGCGCGCCCTTCGTCTCCAGGATGCGGTCAAGATCCTCCGCAAGATCCAGCTTCAGCGGGCGCCTGCCCTGCTCGATCGACGCGATGGTCTCCTCGTGGAGACACAGCCGCTCGGCCAGCTCCCGCTGAGTGAGCCGGGCCGCCCGGCGGAACTGAGCCACCAGGGCGCCTACGAGTCGTACAGCTGACGCGTTTTTCCTCTTCCGTGGGTGCATGTCCCCCAACTCCCCACCCCTGCTCCGACGTTACTCACCGTCAGCCCGTACAAACAATCCGTACGGGTTTGCCTACTGGCGCAGCCTAGTCGCGGAGAGTGACCATGGTGTCATGAATGGCACCACTGAACCGCCCTGTTTCCGCGAGAAGTTCTACCGCCGCGACCGCCGGTCCGTACCCGCTGCCAGGGAGTTCACCCAACGGGTGCTGGCGGACTGGGGGCTCGGCGGGCGGTCGGACGAGGTGTTACTCTGCGTGAGCGAGTTGGCCACGAATGCGCTGCTGCACGGGGTGCCGCCGGGGCGCGGCTTCAGGCTGTTCCTGTCACTGGACGGAGACGGCGGCCCGCTCCGCGTCGAGGTGCACGACAGCGGCGGGGGTCACCCGCGCATCCCGGAGACGGGGGAGCGGGACGAGTCCGGTCGGGGCCTGCTGCTCGTAGAGGCGCTGGCCGACAAGTGGGGCGTCGGCGAGCGCGCCCCGGGCAAGATCGTCTGGTGCGAGTTCGGGTGAAAACGCCACGTACGGGCCGCCCTGATTCCGGCGGCGCTCATACGATGCAGAGGAGGTGCCCCTGCCGCGCCGCTGTCACCCGCAGAGGGAGAACGCCCGATGAGCGCCATGTCGCACGACTACGCGGACGTCGATCCGGAATCCGCGCTGAAGTACGCGGTGCAGCACATCAAGGGCGACCGTGCCCAGATCGTCGAGGGAGCGATCGAGCCGGTGTCGCCGACCTGGGCACACGAGAATGCGGCGGACCTGATCCGAGAGCAGCTCGGCCCCCGCTTGCGTGAGCTGGGTCTGCGGGCCGGGTCGGGGAACCTCGATCTGCCGGGGTCATCCAACTGGTACGTCCCCGACCTGGCGGTGGTGCCGGCCGAGCTTGCGAAGACTGAAGGCGCGCTGCTCCCTGATCAGACGTTGCTGATCGTCGAGGTCACCAGTGACTCCAATGGCGACACCGACCGCACGGTCAAGCGCCGCCGGTACGCGGAGTACGGCGCTCCGCTGTATCTGCTGGTCGACCGGCAGGAGGGGGCGTGCACCTTGTTCTCCGAGCCCGGAAAACTGGGCTACACCCGCGTCGAGGGACCGTACCCCTTCGGCACGCCGGTACAGCTGCCGTCCCCGTTCGACTTGACACTCGACACCACCGACTTCTGACCGAGAGCCCCGAGAGCCCCTGCCGGTAGCGGACCGGCAGGGGCTCTCGTCATGTCATGGCCGAAGGGTCAGAGCCGCTCCGGCGTGCGGATGCCCAGCAGGGACATGCCCTGGTGGAGCGTGCGGGCCGTGAGGTCGCACAGGAAGAGGCGGTTCTCGACCGTCTCCGGGGTCTCGGCCTTCAGTACCGGGCACTGGTCGTAGAAGGTCGTGTAGAACGAGGCCAGTTGGTAGAGGTACGCGGCCAGCTTGTGCGGCTCGTACGTCTCGGCGACGCCCGCCAGGGACTCCGCGAACTCGTCCAGGTGCAGGCCGAGGGCCCGCTCGGCGGGGGAGAGCGGCAGGTCCGGGTGGGCCTGCGGGCGGGCGGTGTCGCCCGCCTTGCGGATGATCGACTGGATACGGGCGTACGCGTACTGCAGGTAGACGCTGGTGTCGCCGTTCAGCGAGACCATCCGGTCCAGGTCGAAAACGTAGTCCCGGGTCATCGAGTTCGACAGGTCCGCGTACTTCACGGCGCCGATGCCGACCTGGGCGGCCCGCTCCGCGACCTCCGCCTCCGTCAGGTCCGGGGCCTTCTCCGCCACGACCTGGGCCGCCCGGTCGATCGCCTCGTCGAGCAGGTCGACCAGCCGGACCGTCTCGCCCTCACGCGTCTTGAACGGCTTGCCGTCCTTGCCGAGGACCGTGCCGAACTGGAGGTGCGCGGCGGTGACTTCGTCGGTCAGCCAGCCCGCCCGGCGGGCGGTCTCGAAGACCATCCGGAAGTGCAGCGCCTGGCGGGCGTCCACCACGTAGAGCAGGGTGCCGGCCTTCAGCCGTCCCGTACGGTCGCGGATCGCGGCGAGGTCGGTCGCCGCGTAGCCGAAGCCGCCGTCGGCCTTCTGGACGATGAGCGGGACGGGCGTGCCGTCCTGGCCCTTGATGTCGTCGAAGAAGACGCACAGCGCGCCCTGGGAGCGGACCGCGACGCCCGACTCCTCCAGCAGCTTGCAGGTCTCGACGAGCATGTCGTTGTACGCGCTCTCGCCGACGATGTCCTCGTCGCGGATCTCGACGTCCAGCTTGTGGTACACGCCCTGGAAGTAGATCTTCGACTCATCGACGATCTTGTGCCAGAGGGCGAGGGTCTCGGCGTCGCCGGCCTGGAGGTCGACGACCCGCCGGCGGGCGCGGGTCTTGAAGTCCTCGTCGGAGTCGAAGAGGGCGCGGGACGCCTTGTAGAGGCGGTTGAGGCGGGACATGGCCGCCTCGCCCTCTCCGTCGCCGTTCGCGGCGTCCGACTCGTGGTCCAGCTCGTGCGGGTGCTCGATCAGGTACTGGATGAGCATGCCGAACTGGGTGCCCCAGTCGCCGATGTGGTGGCGCCGGATCACCGTATCGCCGCGGTGCTCCAGGATCTGCACGATCGCGTCGCCGATCACGGTGGAGCGCAGGTGCCCGACGTGCATCTCCTTGGCCACGTTGGGCTGGGAGTAGTCGATCACGGTGGTGCCCGGCCGCTCCGCGTACGGAACGCCCAGGCGGTCGTCGGCGGCCCGCGCGGCGAGCGTGGAGGTGATCGCGGAGTCGGTGACCGCGATGTTGAGGAAGCCGGGGCCCGAGACCTCGACGCCCGCCAGGACGTCGTCGGCCGAGAGCCGGTCGACGACCTTGGCCGCCAGCTCCCGCGGGTTCCCCTTCAGCTTCTTGGCCAGGCCCAGCACGCCGTTGGCCTGGAAGTCCGCACGGTCGCTGCGTCGCAGCAGCGGGTCGGCGGAGCCGGCCTCCGGCAGGGCAGCCGAGAGGGCGTCCGCGACGCGCTGGTTGACCGAAGCGGCGAGGGAAGGGACCGAGGCCATGGATACGTACCGTTCCGTTGGTGTGGAAGGGGATTGACGCCAGTATCCCATGGCGCCGCCAGTGAATTTCGGTCTGGGACAATGGGGGCGCCAGGCTGTCGAGCAGAGAATCAAGAAGGAAGTGCCGATCGTGGCTCAGAGCACTGAGACCGACTGGGTCTCCAGGTTCGCGGACGAGGTCATTGCCGAGGCGGAGCGCCGCGCCCCCGGCAAACCGATCGTCTGCGCCTCGGGCCTCAGCCCGTCCGGGCCGATCCACCTGGGCAACCTTCGCGAGGTCATGACCCCGCACCTCGTCGCGGACGAGATCCGGCGGCGCGGACACGCGTGCGTGCACATCCTGTCGTGGGACGACTACGACCGGTTCCGGAAGGTGCCGGCCGGTGTCGACCCGTCCTGGTCCGAGCACATCGGCAAGCCGCTGACCTCCGTGCCCGCCCCGCCCGGCAGCTCGTACGCGAACTGGGCCGAGCACTTCAAGGCACCGATGATCAAGGCACTTGAGGAGCTCGGGATCGAGTTCCACGGCATCAGCCAGACCGAGAAGTACACCTCGGGGGCCTACCGCGAGCAGATCCTCTTCGCCATGCGCGAGCGCGAGCGGATCGACGAGATCCTCGACCGCTACCGGACGAAGGACAAGGTCGCGGAGGCGAAGAAGAAGGCGCAGCCGAAGCAGCAGCAGAAGGGCAAGCTCGACGAGGCGGACGCGGCGGCCGCCGAGGCCGCGGCGGAGGGCTCGGGTGCCGCGACCGAGGACGACGGCAAGGCCGCCGCGGGCTACTTCCCGTACAAGCCGTACTGCTCGGTCTGCGAGCGCGACCTGACGACGGTCACGGCGTACGACGACGCGACGACCGAGCTGTCGTACACCTGCGCCTGCGGGCACGCCGAGACCGTGCGGCTCTCCGAGCACGACCGCGGCAAGCTGGTCTGGAAGGTCGACTGGCCCATGCGCTGGGCCTACGAGGGCGTGATCTTCGAGCCGTCCGGCGTCGACCACTCCTCGCCGGGCTCGTCGTACGTGGTCGGCGGGCAGATCGTCCGGGAGGTCTTCGGCGGCGAGCAGCCGATCGGGCCGATGTACGCCTTCGTCGGCATCAGCGGCATGGCCAAGATGTCGAGCTCCAAGGGCGGGGTGCCGACCCCGGCCGACGCGCTGGAGATCATGGAGGCGCCGCTGCTGCGCTGGCTGTACGCGCGGCGCAAGCCCAACCAGTCCTTCAAGATCGCCTTCGACCAGGAGATCCAGCGGCTCTACGACGAGTGGGACGCGCTGGAGCGGAAGGTCGCGGAGGGCGGCGCGCAGCCGGCGGACGCGGCCGCGTACAGCCGCGCGACGCGTACGGCCGCGGGTGAGCTGCCGCGGACGCCGCGGCCGCTGCCGTACCGGACGCTCGCCTCGGTCGTCGACATCACCACCGGGCACGACGAGCAGACGCTGCGGATTCTGCGGGACCTCGACCCGGCCGACCCGATCACGTCGCTGGACGAGACCCGGCCGCGGCTCGACAAGGCCGAGCGGTGGATCACCACGCAGGTGCCGGCCGAGTCCCGCACGCGGGTCCGGGAGGAGCCGGACACCGAGCTGCTGGCCTCGCTGGGCGAAGGGGAGCGGGAGTCGCTGCGGCTGCTGCTGGACGGGCTCGACGAGCACTGGTCGCTGGACGGTCTCACGGCGCTGGTGTACGGGGTGCCGAAGATCCAGGCGGGGCTCGCGCCGGACGCGAAGCCGACGCCGGAGCTGAAGGTGGCGCAGCGGTCGTTCTTCGCGCTGCTCTACCGGCTGCTGGTGGGGCGCGACACGGGGCCGCGGCTGCCGACGCTGCTGCTGGCGGTGGGGGCGGACCGCGTACGGAAGCTCTTGGGGGCGTAGCGTAACGGCCGGTTGTGGGCATTCGTTCCGCCGGGGCGGAACGGGTGGGCACAACCGGGGGTTCAGCCCGCCATTCCCATTTCCGTCTCGTAGCGGTCGCGCAGCTCGCGCAGGTAGGTGCGCAGGTAGTTCTCGCTCAGCAGGCTGCCGTCGCGGTTGGTGACCCCGAAGCGGTCGTGGAGGGCGCGGGAGAGCTGGCGGGCGGTGGGGCGGTTGCCCTGTTCCGCTATGAAGCCGCGGTACGCCTCGAAGTAGACCTCTTCGTGCGGGACTCCGTCGGGAAAGCCGGTGGGGTCGTCACCGGCCTCGGGCGCGGGGTAGTCCTCGGGCGCCGGCGCGGGCTCGACGAAGAGCTGTTCCTGCGGCTCCTGCGCGGTGGCGCGCGGCGACGGCACGAAGGCGGAGTGACCGTTCAACTGGGCCTGGCCCAGCGCCCGGTAGCGGCCCGGGCCGACCGGAACGGTGACGTGCGGGGCGTCGGACTCGGCCGCGTACGTCGCGGGGGCGGGTGGTGGCTGGTGCCGTGCGGGCGTCTGGAGGGCGTCCTGACGGTCCGCCGCGGCGTCGGAGACCTCTGGGGCGTACGGATCGCCGTACGCCCCAGAGGCGTACTCCTCGGCGGTCTGCCCGAGCCCGAGACCGCGCCCGGTCCCGGTCCCGGCCCCGGCCCCGGTCTCCGTCCCGTCCCCGCCGCCCGCGGTCAGCGACCGGCGGTCCGTCGCCTCCCGTTGCGCGAGTTCCGGCGCCGGGGCCCCCTGAGCGGCACGTTCGGCCAGCAGGACGGGCGGGTCGATCCCGGCCGCGGCGAGGCCGGCGGGACCGGTCTCGGCCAGCGGTATGCCGTACCGCGCCAGCTTCAGCGGCATGAGGGACTCCACGGGCGCCTTGCGGCGCCAGGCGCGGCCGTAGCGGGCGCGGAGGCGGGCCTGGTAGACGAGGCGGTCCTGCTCGAGCCTGATGACCTCGTCGTAACTGCGCAGCTCCCACAGCTTCATGCGGCGCCACAGCCGGAAGGTGGAGGGGAAGGCGAGCAGCCAGCGCGCGATGCGTACCGACTCCATGTGCCGGTCCGCGGTGATGTCGGCGATCCGGCCGATCGCGTGCCGGGCGGCTTCGATGGCGACGACGAAGAGGACCGGGATGACGGCGTGCATGCCGACGCCGAGGGGGTCGGGCCAGGCCGCGGCGCCGTTGAAGGCGATGGTCGCGGCCGTCAGCAGCCAGGCGGTCTGGCGCAGCAGCGGGAACGGGATCCGGATCCAGGTCAGCAGCAGGTCCAGGGCGAGCAGGACGACGATCCCGGCGTCGATGCCGATGGGGAAGACGAGCGAGAAGTTGCCGAAGCCCTTCTTCTCGGCGAGGTCGCGCACGGCCGCGTACGAGCCGGCGAAGCCGATCGCCGCGATGACGAGCGCGCCGGCGACGACCACGCCGATGAGTATCCGGTGTGTGCGTGTCAGCTTCATCGCGTTCGGCGCGGCCATCCCGCGATCCCCTCCAACCAACAGCCTTCGGCATCCGGACCGGCTTCGGAATCCGGCGGCCCACAGCCTGGCATACGCGGGGGCGCCGCGGTGCCCGGGTCCGCGCGGGATCCGGGCACCGGGTCGCCGTTTCAGCTGATTTACGGCCTACGTACGCGCGTTGCCCGCTCGTGTTTCTCGGCGCTTCAGGCGCTGGGCCGGCTCGCCGTGCCCACCTTCGCGACGGCCGCGGCGGCCTCCTTGGCGGCGCTCTGTGCGTCCTTGAGCATGTCGGCGGCCTTCGGCGTCTTCGCGTCCTCGTAGCCCGCGCCGTTGTAGTTGAGGGTGATGACGACGTTGGCCGTGCGGGCGATGACGGTCTGGTTCCTGAAGTCTTCGCGGTCCTTCTTCACGGCGTACGTGAGAGTCGCCGCCTGGTCGCCGACCCCCGCGGCCGTACCGGTCTTGAGGTCCTTGGCGCCCTTTGCCGGCTTCGAGCTGTCGACCTGCTTGGTGAAGTACTCCTTGGCGCGGCTCTCGCCGCTGCCCAGGGTGGGGTCGGACTCGAAGCGCTGGAAGGAGATGTCCAGCCAGCGGTACTGGAAGCCGTCGAGCCCGTTCCAGGAGCAGGTGCCGCGCGCGTCGATGTCGGCGGACTTGCCGACCGTACCGGACTTGTTCTTCGCCTTGGGTACGAGGTTCCCGACGGTCTTCTTGGTGAGTGCCGTGCACGGGCGGGGCAGCTTGGCGTACTTCGCGGGCTCAGGCGTCGGCGTCGCGCTGGGCTCGGCCGACTTCTCGGTGCCGCCGCCCGCGTCCGAGCCCTTGGTGTCGTCGCCGGAGTCCGGGAGCAAGGAGCAGCCGGCGACGAGCATCACCGGTACGACTGCTGCGCACGCGAGGAGGCGCGCGAGGCGCGGAGCGGGTCGCTTGGCGGGTCGCTGGGCTGATCTGTGCATGGTTACTTCGCTCTTCCGTCGTCGGTCGTCGTGTCGTCGGTCGTCGTCCATATCGTCCATGTCATCCACATGACGGGCGGCCGTACTGCGTCCGTTTCGTCCGCAAGGCTATTAGCCGAAGCGCTCGACGAGCTCCTCGGCCAGGCGAAGGGCCTTGGTCTGAAGGTCCCCGCTCTCCGGGACGTCGGACTGGGCGGCGGACCACCGGTCGTACTCGACCGTGACGATGACGTTGGACGCCCGGAAGACGACGGCGATGTCGCGGTGGACGCCGGAATCGGCTGTGACCAGGCGGTCGTCGAGGTACGCGACGTCGGCGAGGTCGTCGAGGGGGCGGGGGGCCGTGGCGGGGTCGTCGCCCGGGTCGCCGGAGGGCGTGGAGCTTCCGGAGGACGTGTTCGCGGAACCGTTGGCGGCGACCTTGTTGTCTTTCTCACTCTCGCCGTTGTCCGGTTCGTCAGTCTTGTCCGCTTCGTTGGAGGCGGAGGGGGAGGGGGATGCGGGCGTGGAGGAGTCCGGGGCGTCGCTGTCCGGGTCGTCGCTGTCCGAAGCGACCGCGGGGATGTCCGCGGCCGTGGCCTTCTTGTCGTAGAGCTCCTGCGCGCGGTCCTCGTCGCTGACGGCCGGGTCGTACGACACGACGCGCTCGAAGTCGATGCTGAGGTGGCGGGTGCCCTCCGGCGACTCGGCCTGCCAGCGGCAGCCGACGCGGCGGTCCGTGTCGTACGTGATGGCCGCCTGGCCCTCGTACCCCTTCTCCCGCTCCTCCTCCTCGAGGTCCTCGAGGCCGGGCAGCAGCGCGCGGAGCGTGCCGGGCTCGACGGCGCCGCAGGGGTCGTCGAGGGTGCGGTACTTGCCGGGCTCGGCGGCGGGCGCGGTGGCGGCGGGATCGCCCGGCTTGGAGTCCTGCGGGGAGCCGCCGCCGGAGCCGCCGGTGCAGCCGGTGAGTCCGGTGAGGCCGGTCGTGAGCCCCGCGGCGAGCAGCGCGGCGGCCAGGGCGGTGCCTGGTGCGTACGGCCTTCGCTGCACGGTCTGCGGCTCCCTTCGGAGGAAAACTGGTTGCCGCCGGTCGGCGGGCGCTGGACACAATGTTGTATCGCACGCACTGCCGCGCCTGCTGGGTCCTTGTCGAGAAGCTGGCGATAAGTCCGGCTTTTGCGGTTTCTGTTTTTACGGGGGAATTGAGGACCTCATGGCGTACACCGAAGTGCCCGGCGCGCGGGTGCCGATCCGGATGTGGACCGACCCGGCGACGGTCGAGGGCGGCGCGATGCAGCAGCTGCATAACGTCGCGACGCTGCCGTGGATCAAGGGCCTGGCCGTCATGCCCGATGTGCACTACGGCAAGGGGGCGACGGTCGGCTCGGTGATCGCGATGCACGGTGCGGTCTGCCCTGCGGCGGTCGGCGTCGACATCGGCTGCGGCATGAGCGCGGTGAAGAGCTCGCTGACCGCGAACGACCTGCCCGGCGACCTGTCCCGGCTGCGCTCGAAGATCGAGCAGGCGATTCCCGTGGGGCGCGGGATGCACGACGACCCGGTGGACCCGGGGCGGCTGCACGGCTTCCCGACGGCGGGGTGGGACGACTTCTGGGCACGGTTCCAGGGGGTCGCGGACGCGGTCAAGTTCCGTGAGGAGCGGGCCACGAAGCAGATGGGAACGCTCGGCTCCGGCAACCACTTCGTCGAACTCTGTGTGGATACGACGGGTGCCGTCTGGCTCATGCTCCACTCCGGCTCCCGGAACATCGGCAAGGAGCTGGCCGAGTTCCACATCGGCGAGGCGCAGAAGCTGCCGCACAACCAGGGCCTGGTCGACCGCGACCTCGCGGTCTTCATCGCGGACACACCGCAGATGGCGGCGTACCGGAACGACCTGTTCTGGGCGCAGGAGTACGCCAGGAACAACCGCGCCATCATGATGGGGCTCTTCCAGGACGTGATCCGCAAGGAGTTCAAGAAGGCGAAGCCGACCTTCGAGCAGGTCATCTCCTGTCACCACAACTACGTGGCGGAGGAGCGGTACGAGGGCATGGACCTGCTCGTGACCCGCAAGGGCGCGATCCGGGCCGGCAGTGGCGACTACGGCATCATCCCGGGTTCCATGGGCACGGGCTCGTACATCGTCCGCGGGCTCGGGAACGCGGCCTCGTTCAACTCCGCCTCGCACGGCGCGGGCCGGAAGATGAGCCGCAACGCCGCGAAGAGGCGCTTCACGACGCGGGACCTGGAGGACCAGACCCGGGGTGTGGAGTGCCGCAAGGACTCGGGCGTGGTCGACGAGATCCCGGGCGCGTACAAGCCCATCGAGAAGGTGATGGACCAGCAGCGGGACCTGGTCGAGGTCGTGGCGAAGCTGAAGCAGGTCGTGTGCGTGAAGGGCTGACGCCCTTCCGCCCTTCAGCTCTCGCGGTGGACCTTGTAGTTGGAGGCCTGGGCGCGGGGGCGGACGACCAGGAGGTCGATGTTGACGTGCGGCGGGCGGGTCACCGCCCAGGTGACCGTGTCCGCCACGTCGTCCGCCGTGAGCGGCTCGGCCACGCCCGCGTAGACCGCCGCGGCCTTGTCCTGGTCGCCGCGGTAGCGGGTCAGGGCGAACTCCTCCGTCCTCACCATGCCCGGCGCGATCTCGATGACCCGCACCGGCTGTCCGCACAGCTCCAGGCGCAGCGTCTCGGCGATGACATGGGCGCCGTGCTTGGCGGCGACGTAGCCGCCACCGCCCTCGTACGTCGCCAGGCCCGCGGTGGAGGAGAGGACGACGACGGTGCCGTCGCCCGAGGCGGTGAGGGCGGGGAGCAGGGCCTGCGTGATGTGGAGCACGCCGAGGACGTTGACCTCGTACATCGAGCGCCAGTCGGCCGGGTCGGCGGAGGCCACGGGCTCGGTGCCGAGCGCGCCGCCCGCGTTGTTGACCAGCACCCGGACCGGGCCGTAGCGGTCGAGGGAGGCGGCGAGCGCCTCGACGGCCGCGCGGTCGGTGACGTCCAGGGCGTACGGCACCGCTTCGTGCCCCGCCTCGGTCAGCTCGGCGGCCAGCGCCTCGATGCGGTCCTTGCGGCGGGCGGTGAGGACGACGCGGTAGCCGGCGGCTGCCAGCCGCCGCGCGGTCGCGGCGCCGATACCGCTGCTCGCACCGGTGATGACGGCGGTCGGGACGGTGGACATGAAGCCTCCTGCGGCGCGGCGTTGTCGGTCCGTACGAAGAATATTCCGGTCAGCGGGCCCGCGGCGCGTACATGATCACGGCGACTCCGGTGAGGCAGATCAGCGCACCGGCCACGTCGTAGCGGTCCGGACGGTAGCCGTCCGCGACCACGCCCCAGGCGAGCGACCCGGCCACGAACACCCCGCCATACGCGGCCAGGATGCGGCCGAAGTGCACGTCCGGCTGGAGTGTGGCGACGAACCCGTACGCGCCGAGGGCGATGACACCGGCACCGATCCAGGCCCAGCCCCGGTGTTCCCGCACGCCCTGCCACACCAGCCAGGCCCCGCCGATCTCCAGCAGGGCGGCGAGGACGAAGAGGGCCACGGAGCGCGCGATGAACATGCCGCAAGCCTATGGACCCCCGCCGCCGGGCCCAGGCGCCCCGCGAACGGAGCCCCGGAGCGCTGTCAGTCGCGTGTGAGAATGTCGGGGCATGCTCATAGACCGCGCGTATGCGCACCTTCCGGACAGCAGCGAGTACGACCGGGCCGCGTGGCCGTGGTCCGTGCCGTGCGTGCGGCAGTTGCTGGACGGCGGCCTGCGCTTCACCGCACCCATCACGTTCCTGGTCGGGGAGAACGGCTCGGGGAAGTCGACGCTCGTCGAGGCGCTCGCCGAGGCGTACGGGCTCGACTCGTACGGCGGCTCGGCCGGCTACCGATACGCCAGTTCGCGGCAGCCGTCGCCGCTCGGGACGCGCCTTCGCTTCGACGCCACGGCGGCGGGCCGCCGGATGGTGCGGGGGCCGCGCACCAGTCGGAAGGGCTTCTTTCTGCGGGCGGAGACCGCGCTGGACGCGCTGCGCAGCGAGGCGGCGGGCAAGGGCCTGTCGGTGCGGGTGGACCAGGTGAGTCACGGCGAGGGATTTCTGGCCACGTTCCGTGACAAGTTCCACCAGAGGGGCCTGTATGTTCTGGACGAGCCGGAGGCCGCGCTGTCCTTCGCCTCGTGTCTGCAACTCGTCGGAGTGCTGTACGAGTTGGGCCGCATGGGCGCGCAGGTCATCTGCGCCACCCACTCACCGCTGCTGACCGCGATGCCGGGTGCGGAGATCGTCGAGGTCGGCGAGCACGGCATGCGCTCCGCGGAGTGGCAGGACCTGGCCATCGTCGACCACTGGCGCCGATATCTGGCCGACCCGAACGCCTACTTGCGGCACGTCATCGACTGAGGCCCGGCCCGCCCGGCGTCGGGCGATTCGTGGCATGGCCATGAAGAGTGCGGAGTACGTACTACGGTCCCGCCCGCCGCCGAGATGACGCGGCTGGAGAGGGTGGCCCGGCCGGCCCCGATGGCCCGGCGCTACCTGTCGGCGGAGCGGCCGTAGGGTTAATCGCGGACCGCCGGACCGCCGGACCGCCGGACCGCCGGACCGCCGGACCGCCGGACCGCCGGACCCCCGCGAGCGCGGGGTGCCCCGGCCACCGGCGCCGACATAGCGACGACAAGGAAGGGACAGGGCCCGTCATGGACTCATCGGACGAGCGAAAGCTGTCCCACCACCTTTGGTGGCGGGTGGCCTATTTCTTCTTCGCGATCCACCTCGTCGCGTTGGTCATGATCTACGCGGTCCTGCACGCCGACCGCTGACCTCGCGGTCCGAGCCTCCCGGACCTGCTCCGGGCCTTCCGAGCAGCCTGACAGGGCGTCACTCGTGCGGGGACCGCCGCCCGGGGGTTCGTGCGGCCGTCCGCCCTTCACCCATGACACGCCGTCAGCGCTGCGAAAAGGCCGCGGGCGACGCCTCGTATCTGATGTGGCATCAGGGTGACCGGGCGGTGGCCGGGAAAGGATCTCGCGTCGCGGCCCGCGGATTCCTCGCTTTGCATCGGTGCTGTGCCGGAACTTCCCGAGGTGGCCACAGGGGTCACGGCCGGCACCCGGAGGCACCCATGCGTCCTGCTCGCGTCTTCGCCACCGCCGCGGCCGCGACCGCCCTCGTCGGTCTCACCGCTCCTGCCGCCGTGGCCTCCGCCAACCCGCACTGGGCACGCCCCGGCCAGACCCTGTGGATCAGCGACGACCGCCGCTGCGACCTCCGCCAGGGGGCGACCGCGTACTCCGGCGCCTTCGGCACGGTCAGGCTGAGGCCGAGGGTCCACTACCTCGCCACGCACGCGAAGGTCTTCTGGCACGCCCGAGGCAAGTACCGGGTCACCATCCGGTGCGGTGACGGGACGAGGTTCTTCGACCGGGTGCAGGTCGGGCCGACCAGGGGCTCGCACGCAGGCGAGGGCGGCGGGGCCGGCGGGATGAGCGACGCGGAGTTCGCGGGAGGTGCCGGGCTCGTCGCGCTCGCGGCGGGCGGTGGCGTCATGGTCCTGCGGCGCCGCTCGAGAGGCGCGGCATGATCCGGAGCACCGGGGTCCGTACGACCGGGACCCGTGGCACCGGGGTCCGTACGACCGGGACCCGTGGCACCGGGGCCCGTGGCATCGGGATCCGGGCGACCGGGTGCTCCGCGGGACCGGAGGGCGGTCCGTCGCCGGAGGCGATACGGGCACGTCTTCCTCGGCCGGACATATGACTGAGGGGCGCCCCGCCCACGGTGGGGCGCCTCGCCACGTCAGCACCTCTGACCAGTGGAAACGCTGCTGAGAAGCAAATGGGCCGCGCCGCCCCGGGGCCATCCCCGCCCCCGGGCTTCCGAACATCACGCCGTCGTCTGACTAGCCCCTGTCCGTCAGGACGCACAGTATGGACACGAGGTGGGTTGACGATATGTCCAGCGAAGGCGGCGCCGGGGTCGGAGTCCCCAGGCCGCGGGCGGACCTGACAGTCGGGGCATGCGACGCCGGCCTGCAGAGCGCGGGGGTGGAGCAGGCTGTGACGGAGCAGGTCCTTGTGTTCGCCGGGGCCGCGCTTGCCGCTGTCTATGTAGTCGGCGAAGAGGGCGATGAGCTGCGACTGGCCGAGACGGCCGGGGGGCCCGGAGCCCTGTACGAGCTGTCGGCGAGTTACGCCCTGTCCGAACGGTCTCCCGTCGCCGACGCCTGCCGCACCGGCCGCCCCCTCTGGCTGAACCCCGCCGATCTCGCCGCCTACCAGGAGACCGATCCGGACACGCCTCCGCCCGACGTGTCCCTGGGCGCGCTGCCGCTCGGTACGAACGGCAGGCGGCTGGGCTGCCTGGTCGTCGTGGACGACGCGGGGGACGGCTTCGACGCCGAGCGGCGCAATGTCCTCGAGCTGTACGCCGACCAGGTCGCCGACCGGCTCGAGGCGTGCCGTGAGGCGAACGCTGCCCGGGCCGCCGGCCGCACGGAGCCCCCCCGTACGGAGTCCCATCCCACGGAGCCGCACCAGACGGAGTCCCACCCCCAGGAATCCCACCCCACAGAGCCCCACCCCCAAGAGCCGCAGGCCGCGGACCCCCGCCAGACGGAGCCGCAGTCGCTGCTGGGCCCCGCCCTCGACCCGCTCCACGTCGGCTCGTTCACCCTCGTCCTGAGCACCGGCCGGATCGAGGCGGATGCCCGGGTGCTCGAGCTCGTCGACATCGCCCCGGACGACTTCGACGGCCGGGTGGAGACCCTCCTCGCGCACACCGTCCCGGACGACCTGCCCGCGCTGATGTCCATCGTCGAGCCGAGCCAGCTGGCCTCCGGCGGCCGCGAGCTGGAGTTCCGCATCCGCCGGCCCACCGGCGAGCTGCGCTGGCTGCGGCTGCGCGCCCGGGTGCTGGCGGACGCCGCCGGCAGGCCGGAGCGTGTGGTCGGCGTGGTCGCCGACGCCTCGCATCTGCGGCCCACCGCGGACGAGGTCTCCCGGGTGCAGCGGCTGTCCGCCACGCTGGCCAACGCGACGACCATCCGGGACGTCAGCCGGGTGGTGGTCGCGGCGCTGCGGGACCCGCTGGGAGCCGACCGCGTGGCGCTCGCCGAGCTCGAGGCCGACCGGCTGGTCGTCACCGTCCTCGACCCTCCGGAGCCCAGCGCGTGGCCGCACATCTGGCGGTCCGAATGGCGTTCGGAGTGGCCGGACGCGCCGATCCGCGCCCTGCCCACGCTGGAGGCGGCGATGCGCGAGGGCCGTACGAGCCTGTGGCCCGCGGGCACCGCGCTGGAGCCCGGCCTGTCCGGCGTAGGGCCCGGCGGCCTCGCCGTCCTGCCGCTCCCGGCCGACGGCCGGGTGGTCGGCGCGTGCCTGGTCGGCTGGGACGAGCCGCACGCGTTCGGCCCCGAGGAGCGGTCCCTGCTGACCGCCACCGCGGGTCTCGTGGGCCAGGCCCTCAAGCGCGCCCACGCATTCGACGCCGAGCACGAGCTCGCCACGATGCTCCAGCGCAGCCTGCTGCCGCGCAGGCTTCCGCCGCTCGCCGGAGGAGTGGCCGTCGCCCGCTATCTGCCCGCGATGATGGGGCTCGAGGTGGGCGGCGACTGGTACGACGTCATCCCGCTCTCCGAGGGCCGGGTCGCGCTGGTCATCGGGGACGTGCAGGGGCACAGCGCCGGGGCCGCGACGATCATGGGCCAGATGCGCACGGCGATCAGGGCGTACGCCGTGGAGGGCCACCCGGCCGACGTGGTCGTCTCCCACGCCAACCGCCTGCTCGTCGGCATGGAGACGGACCTGTTCGCCACCTGCTGCTACGTCGAGCTGGACATGGAGGAGGGCGACGCCTGGATCGTGCGGGCCGGCCACCTACCGCCGCTGCTGCGCCTGCCGGACGGCACCACCGAGGAGCTGGCGGCCGAGGGCGGGCCCCCGCTGGGGGTGCTCGCGGACGCCGAGTTCCCCCTCACCACGGTCGGTCTGGCCCCGGGCGCGCTCCTCGCCCTGATGACGGACGGCCTGGTCGAGTCCTCGAGCCTCCACCTCGATGACGGCATGCGCCGTGTCCGTGAGGATCTCGCCGCAGCGGACCCGTCGGACGCGGGGCGGGTGGCCGACGCGCTGCTCGGCGACATGGGACGGCGCGACGACGACGTGGCGCTGCTGCTCCTGCGCTACGACGGGATGAAGGTCCGGCCGATACGAGCCAGCTGGACGGTGTGGCGGCTGCCCGACGCGGTTATGCACGCGCGTCGCTTCACCGCGCGCACGCTGCGCTCCTGGAAACTGGCGGAGGAGACCGATGTGATCCTTCTGGTCGTCTCCGAACTGGTCACCAACGCCCTGGTGCACACGCAGGGCCCGGTGCGCCTCGACCTCAGGCTCACCGCGGACCGGCTGCGCATCGCCGTGAGCGACTCGTCGCCGCGCGCGCCCGCCAAGCCGGTGATCGTGGACTGGGAGTCGACCGGCGGCCGGGGCATCCTCCTCGTCGAGGCGATGTCGGCGTCCTGGGGCTCGGTGCCGGTCAGCGGCGGCAAGCAGGTGTGGAGCGAGATCGTCCTGCCCTCACGCGAGCCTGGCGACACGGAGCCACGCGGCTCGGAGCCGGGCAGCACGTAGGAGGTGCGTCACGTGAAGACCCGTCTGCGTGACATCACCGTCGGAGTGGCCGCGGTGTCCCTGGCCGTCGGCCTCGCGGCCTGCGGCAAGGCCGCGGAGTCCGGCGGCATGCGCGCGAGCTCCCCCGGCGGAACGGGCGGCGGCCCGAAGATCGGCGTGCTGCTCCCGGACAGCTACACCGCTCGCTGGGAGGCGTTCGACCGGCCCCTGATCGAGAAGAGGATCGCGGAGCGGTGCAGCGACTGCACGGTCGAGTACGCCAACGCCCGCGGGGACGTGGCCACCCAGCAGCAGCAGGTGGACTCCATGATCATCGACGGGGTCGAGGTCATGATCCTCGACCCCGTCGACTCCAAGGCGCTCACCAGCTCGGTCGAGAAGGCGGACGGAGCGGGGATCTCGGTCATCGCCTACGACCGGCTCGCCGAGGGCCCGATCTCGGCGTACGTCTCCTTCGACGGCAGGGAGGTCGGCAGGATGCAGGGCGAGGGGCTCCTCCAGGCCATGGGCGACAAGGCGGACGGCGGCCGGATCGTCATGATGAACGGGCCCCCGGCCGACCCCAACTCGGCCTGGTTCAGGGACGGCGCGCTGGACGCGCTCAAGGGCAAGGTGAAGATCCGCAAGGCGTACGAAACCGTCGGATGGCTGCCCGAGAACGCCCACACCAACATGTCCGGCGCCATAGCGGCCCTCGGTCCCGACGGGATCGACGGCGTCTACTCCGCCAACGACGGCCTGGCCACCGGCATCGTCTCGTCCCTCAAGGCCAACAACATCAAGCCGCTGCCCCCGATCACCGGACAGGACGCCGAACTCGTCGGCGTACAGCGCATCGTGAAGGGCGAGCAGTACATGAGCGTCTACAAGCCCTTCAAGCCCCAGGCCGACGCCGCCGCCGAACTGGCCGTCGCCCTGGGCCGCGGTGAACCGCTCGGCGCCATCGCCAAGGACGAGGTCACCGTCCCCGACACCGGCCGGGTCCCGGCCGTCCTGCTCACCCCGGTCTTCGTGAAGGCCGACAACATCAAGGAGACCGTCGTCAAGGACGGTATGTACACGATCGAGCAGATCTGCACCCCGAAGTACCGGTCGGATTGCGAGAGGGTCGGACTCATCCCGTAATGCAGGCGGAAAGGAGATGGTGCCCGTGTCAGCCCCGCCCCTGCTGGCGTTGCGCGGCGTCTCCAAGTACTACGGCGCCGTCCAGGCGCTGAAGGATGTCGAGCTGGAGATCCACGCCGGTGAGGTCGTCGCTCTGGTGGGTGACAACGGCGCGGGCAAGTCCACCCTCGTCAAGGTGATTGCGGGTGTCAGCCCAGCCGACCAGGGCGTCATCGAATGGGAGGGCCGGACCGTCCAGGTCAAGCGCCCTCACGACGCCCAGGCCCTGGGGATCTCGACCGTCTACCAGGACCTCGCGCTGTGCGAGAACCTCGACGTCGTCGGCAATCTCTTCCTCGGCCGTGAGATCCGCAAGGTGTGCGTCCTGGACGAGGTGGAGATGGAACGCCGTACCCGCGCGCTGCTGAGCACCCTGGCCATCACCATCCCCGACGTGCGCGTCCCCGTCGCCTCGCTGTCCGGGGGCCAGCGGCAGACGGTCGCCATCTCCCGCTCGCTCCTCGGCGAGCCCAAGGTCCTTCTCCTCGACGAGCCCACCGCTTCACTGGGCGTCCAGCAGACGACCCAGGTCCTCGACGTCGTCGACGGTCTGCGCGACCGCGGGCTCGGGGTGCTGCTCATCAGTCACAACATGGGCGACATCAAAGCCGTCGCGGACCAGGTCGCGGTGTTGCGCCTGGGCCGCAACAACGGCTTCTTCGACGTGAACACCACATCCCAGGAACAGATCATCTCCTCCATCACCGGCGCCACGGGCGACGCCGTGATCCGCCGCTCCCCGCGCGCGGGGGAGGCGGGGCTGTGAGCCGGCTCGCGGAGGGCCTCAAGGGCTACGTCGGCGCACTCAAGCGCAGGCTCGGCAGCGGAGAACTCGGCTCGGTCCCGGTCGTCCTCGGGCTCGTCCTGATCTGGGTCATCTTCCACGCCCTCAACAGCAACTTCCTCTCGCCGCGCAACCTGTCCAACCTCAGCGTGGACATCGTGGGAACCGGGCTGATCGCCGTCGGGATCGTCTTCGTGCTGCTGATCGGCGAACTCGACCTCTCGGTCGGCTCCGTCAGCGGCCTCGCGGCGGCCGTGTTCGCCGTGCTGAGCGTGCAGCACGGCATGCCGGAGGGGCTTGCCGTGATCCTCGCCGCGCTCTCCGGCACGGCAGTCGGACTGGTCCAGGGGTTCTTCTTCGCCCGGGTCGGCGTACCGGCCTTCGTCGTCACTCTCGCAGGCCTGCTCGCCTGGAACGGGCTGATGCTCTACGTCCTGGGCTCGAGCGGCAGCATCAACATCGACGACGAGGGCCTGGTCGCCAAGCTGACGAGCTACTACTTCAACGACATCGCCGCCGCGTACGGCCTGGCGGCGCTCGGCGCGGCGGCGTTCTTTCTCATCTCGTACCAGGACAGGCGGCGCCGCCTGTCCGCGGGGATGCCGTCCCGGCCGCTCAGCGAGATCGGCGTGCGTACGGGTGTGCTCGCGGTGATCGCGTTCGCCGCCGCGTACGTCCTCAACCGTTTCCAGGGCCTGCCGCTCGCCCTGCTGGTCTTCCTCGTCGTCATCGCCGGCCTGGACTTCCTCCTGCGCCGCACGCCGTACGGGCGGAAGGTCTACGCGCTCGGCGGCGGCGTGGAGGCGGCTCGCCGGGCGGGGGTGAACGTGGTCCGGGTGCGGATCTCGGTCTTCATGGTGTCCGGGACGATGGCCGCGATCGGCGGCTTGTTCCTGGCCTCGCGGATCACCTCGGCGAGCCAGACCTCGGGCTCCGGCATCCTGCTGATGAACGCCATCGCCGCGGCCGTCATCGGCGGCACCAGCCTCTTCGGCGGACACGGTACGACCTGGGCTGCGCTGCTCGGCATGCTGGTCATCCAGTCGATCGCCTCGGGCATGGCCCTGCTGGGCATTCAGGCCGCCGTCCAGTTCATGATCACCGGAGGGGTGCTGCTCGCGGCCGTGGTCATCGACTCGCTGTCGAGACGCTCGCAGCAGGCACACGGCCGGGCCTGAGGGGGAGAGAACAGGCGGTGGCGGGCTGAATTGGTGGCGGCCTCAGCCTCGCGGGGCCAGCACGCCGGACATGGCTGCCAGCACCTCCGGCGCGACCCGGTAGTAGACCCAGGTGCCGCGCCGCTCGGACGTCAGTAGGCCCGTCTCGCGCAGCTTCTTCAGGTGATGGCTGACCGTCGGCTGCGAGACCCCGACATCGGAGATGTCGCAGACGCAGGCCTCGCCGCCTTCGTGCGAAGCGACCAGCGAGAACAGCCGGAGCCGGACCGGGTCGCCGAGCGCCTTGAACATCGCCGCGGTCCGCTCGGCCTCCTCGGCCGACAACGGTCGCTCGGTCAGCGGCGGGCAGCACGGCACGACATCCGACACCAGTTCCGGCGCCACGACGGGAAGCGTCTCCACGTTCGACATGCATCTAGTTTGACATACGTCGAACCAATGGGGGAGTCTCCGCGGTCGCGACCGGTGGGGGAGTCTCCGCGGTCGCGACCGGTGGGGGAGTCTCCGCGGTCGCGACCGGCACGGCGTGCGGTCGCGACCGCGGGCTGTCAGCGGATCAGTGCCAGGCCAGGGATCAGGGCCAGACCAGACAGTACGGCTGGTGCCCCGCCTCGTGGAGCCGGTGGCTGAAGTCCTGCCACTCGTGCAGCAGTTGGTAGACGTTGAACGCGTCCCGCGGCCCCCCGCGGTCCGGGACCGTCGACCAGATGAACGCCGCCGCTCCGACGGCCTCCTCGCCTACTCCCCGCAGCGGGTCGACGACCGTCATAGGCAGCTTGACCACCGCGTAGTCCGGGTGCAGGACGACGAGCTCGAGCGGCGGCACCTTGTGCAGGGGTATGCCCTCGATACCGGTCAGCACCATGGCCGCCATCATCTCCGGCTTGATCTTGGTGAACATGCCGCCCATGCCGAGCTCGTCACCGCCGAGCTCCTCAGGGCGCATGGAAATGGGGACCCTGGCCGCGGTGGCTCCGTCGGGCGCGCCGAAATATTTGTACGTCACCCCCACCCGTCCACTCCTGCTCCCGCCACTGTTCCCCTCGCGCTCGCGCCTGTGCCTCCCCCGCCCTTCGCCTTCGGCATGGGGGATGCCGGCGCGCTCGGGGCCCAGGTCATCGGTCCCCTCACCCAGTCCGCCACCGCGCTGCATATCTCCACCCGACCACTCGCGGACTCCGCCGCGCAACCCGATCATCGTCCCAGAGACCTCCCCCGCACACGGGCGGTGAAACGCCCCGCCGCGTGTCCCCGTCAGGCTCTGACACCATGGATTACGTGACTCACTCGTACGATGCCTCAGTTCCGGCCCCAGTTTCGCAGACACTTTTCGACCGCGCTGCTGTCGTGACGCCGGGCGGTGTGAACTCCCCCGTCCGCGCGTTCCGTGCCGTGGGTGGTACGCCCCGGTTCATGGTGTCCGGCACCGGTCCGTACCTCACCGATGCCGACGGCCACGAGTACGTGGATCTCGTGTGCTCGTGGGGCCCGATGATTCTCGGCCACGCACACCCGCAGGTCACCGAGGCGGTGCATGCGGCCGTGGCCCGCGGCACCTCCTTCGGCACGCCGGGCGAGGGCGAAGTCGCGCTCGCCGAGGAGATCGTGGCGAGGGTCACGCCCGTCGAGCAGGTGCGCCTGGTGTCCTCCGGGACCGAGGCGACCATGTCGGCCATCCGGCTCGCCCGCGGCTTCACCGGGCGCGCCAAGGTGATCAAGTTCGCGGGCTGTTACCACGGCCACGTTGACGCCCTGCTGGCCGCGGCCGGGTCCGGCGTCGCGACCTTCGCGCTGCCGGACACGCCCGGGGTGACGGGTGCGCAGGCCGGGGACACGATCGTGCTGCCGTACAACGACCTGGACGCCGTACGGCACGCGTTCGCCCGCCACCCGGGCGAGATCGCGTGTGTGATCACCGAGGCGGCGCCGGGCAACATGGGCGTCGTGCCGCCGCGGCCCGGCTTCAACGCGGGCCTGAAGTCCCTGTGTGCGGAGAGCGGCGCGCTCTACATCTCCGACGAGGTCATGACCGGTTTCCGGGTGAGCAGGGCGGGTTGGTACGGCATCGACGGCGTCGAGCCCGACCTGATGACCTTCGGCAAGGTCATGGGCGGCGGGTTCCCGGCCGCGGCCTTCGGCGGCCGCGCGGCCGTGATGGCCCACCTTGCCCCGGTCGGCCCGGTCTACCAGGCGGGCACGCTCTCGGGGAACCCGGTCGCGACCGCGGCCGGGCTCGCCCAGCTGCGGCTGCTCGACGACGCGGCGTACGCGCGCGTGGACGCGGTCTCCGCGGAGGTGCGGGCGCTGGTGACCGACGCGCTGGCCAAGGAGGGCGTGGCGCACCGGCTGCAGACGGCCGGGAACATGTTCTCCGTCTTCTTCACCGACGAGGACGTGACCGACTTCGCGAAGGCACGGGCCCAGCAGGCGTACCGCTTCACCGCCTTCTTCCACGCCATGCTGGACCGGGGCGTCTACCTCCCGCCGTCCGCCTTCGAGTCCTGGTTCGTCTCGACGGCCCACGACTCGTCCGCGATCGAGCGCATCGCCGCCGCGCTGCCGGCCGCCGCGCGGGCCGCCGCCGAGGCATCTGCATGATGGACGACATGAGCAACGAGAGCGCCCCAGCCACCGACGCCACCGACGTCCTCCCAGCTTCCGAAGCTCCCGAAGCCTCCGAAGCGCCGGTCACCGTCGTCCATCTGCTGCGGCACGGCGAGGTGGAGAACCCGGACGGCGTGCTCTACGGGCGCAGGCCCGGCTATCACCTCTCCGAGCTGGGGCGGCAGATGGCCGACCGGGTGGCCGAGTACCTCGCCGAGCGCGACATCACGTACGTGGTCTCCTCCCCGCTGGAGCGCGCGCAGGAGACGGCGACGCCGATCGCCAAGGGGCACTCGCTCGACATCGCCACCGACGAGCGGCTCATCGAGGCCGCCAACGTCTTCGAGGGCAAGGCCTTCGGGGTCGGCGACGGCGCGCTGCGGCGGCCCGGCAACTGGCGGCACCTCACCAACCCGTTCCGCCCCTCCTGGGGAGAGCCCTACATCGAGCAGGTCGTACGGATGATGGCGGCGCTCTCCGCGGCGCGCGACGCCGCGCGCGGACACGAGGCGGTGGCCGTCAGCCATCAGTTGCCGATCTGGATCGTGCGCAGCTTCGCGGAGCGGCGGCGGCTGTGGCACGACCCGCGCCGGCGGCAGTGCTCGCTCGCCAGCCTGACGACCTTCACCTTCCAGGGCGACAGGATCGTGTCCGTGGGCTACAGCGAACCGGCCCGGGATCTCGTACCCGCGCATCTGCGGCCGGGCGCGCAACCCCGCTTCGGGCGCGGATCGGTGAAGGGCGCCAAGGGGTTCGGCGCCTGAGTCCGCGAGCAGTCCTCAGTCGACTCAGCCGGCACGGTCGGCTCACCCGGCTCAGTCGGCTCAGTCGGCGAGCAGTCCTCGAGAAGTCCGCGCGGAATCTCCGCGCCTTCCCGGAACCACCGTCTCCGTCGCTCCCTCTTACCCCGTGTCCGGTTGTAGGAGAAATCGGGCATGGCAAGTGCGGATGGGAACCGAGATGCTCGGGCGCCGGGTCGGGAAAGGGGCGCCGGGGCGGGAACGGCGGCCTCGGGACGCAGTTGATCGGTGACGGTTCGACCGCCCGCACCGGCCCGCAGCCGAGCCAGCCGAAGCCCGAGCGGCTCGAACCCGGCCAGACCCCGCCGCAGTTCGTGATCTTCTCCTGGGACGGCGCGGGAGAGGTCGGCGACGGCCTTTTCCCGCGCTTCCGGAAGCTCGCCAAGGACCACGGCGCGTCGATGACCTTCTTCCTCTCCGGGCTGTATCTGCTGCCGGAGTCGAAGAAGAGCCTCTACCGGCCGCCGAACAACCCCGTGGGGGCGTCGGACATCGCACCGCCTCCTGACCGCTGCCCGGCCTCTGCTGACCTCTGTCCCCGCGCCTGACTGGCGGTTTCGTACGACTTGAGGGGGGTG
Source organism: Streptomyces sp. 7N604 (assembly GCF_052245475.1). Taxonomy (NCBI): domain Bacteria; kingdom Bacillati; phylum Actinomycetota; class Actinomycetes; order Kitasatosporales; family Streptomycetaceae; genus Streptomyces; species Streptomyces sp. 7N604. The sequence continues at coordinate 24,841 of NZ_JBQQBX010000034.1, forward strand.
CGGAAGATCCCCCGAAGCTCCATGCGAAACTTTTCACATGTCTGCCAGCCGCGCCCCGCGACGCCGCACGACCCTTCCCTGGCCTGCGGCACGGGGGAACCGTCGCACCGCCCTGCTCGCCGCTGGAGCCGCCGCCGCGGCCCTGGCGCTGACCGCGTGCGGCTCCGGCGGTACGTCCGGAGGGTCCGCGGACACGAAGTTCGTCGCCGGCGAGGGCGGCATCGACACGGCCAAGGCGGGCGACCGGCAGCTGCTCCCCGAGATCTCCGGCAAGACCATCGAGGGCAAGGCCCTTGATCTCGCCGACTACAAGGGCAAGATCCTCGTCGTCAACGTCTGGGGCTCGTGGTGCGCCCCCTGCCGGGCCGAGATGCCGCACCTGGTGAAGGTGGCGAACGCCACAAAGGCGGACGGGGTGGAGTTCGTGGGGATCAACACCCGTGACCCCAACAAGCCCCCGGCGGAGAAGTTCCAGAAGGAGTTCGACGTCCCCTACCCGAGCCTCTACGACCCCATGGGCAAGCTGATGCTGCGCTTCCCGCCCGGCAGCCTCAACCCCAAAGCGATCCCCTCCACCGTGATCGTCGACCGCGAAGGCAGGATCGCCGCCCGGGCGCTCAAGCCGCTCGGCGAGGCCGAACTCCGCAAGACGCTCGAACCGCTGATCGCGGAGAAGTGATCGCGTGATCGCCCTCGCCGCAGCGACCGACCCCAATCAGACCGTCCTCACCGGCGCCCTCCTCCTCGCGGTACCCGTCGCCCTCCTGGGCGGACTCGTCTCATTCTTCTCCCCTTGCGTGCTGCCGCTCGTGCCCGGCTACCTCTCGTACGTCACCGGGGTCAGCGGCACCGACCTCGCCGAGGCCCGGCGCGGCCGGATGGTCAGCGGCGCGTCCCTGTTCGTCCTGGGCTTCACCGCGGTCTTCGTCTCCTACGGGGCGCTGTTCGGTAACTTCGGCCTGACGCTGGAGGAGCACAAGGAGACCATCTCCAAGGTGCTCGGCGCCCTCACGATCGTGATGGGCCTCGCCTTCATGGGCTTCCTCGGCGGCTTCACCCAGCGCGAGTTCCGCTTTCACCGGCGGCCCGCGATCGGTCTCGCGGGCGCGCCGATGCTGGGCGTGCTGTTCGGCGTCGGCTGGACCCCCTGCATCGGGCCGACGCTCGCGGCGGTCAACGCCCTCGCGTTCAACGAGGCCAGCGCCGGGCGCGGTGCGCTGCTCACCGTTGCCTACTGTCTGGGTCTCGGAGTGCCGTTCATCCTGGCCGCGGTCGCCTTCCGGCGCGCGCTCGGCGCGTTCAGCTGGGTCAAGCAGCACTATGTGTGGGTGATGCGGATCGGCGGGCTGATGCTGGTCGCGGTCGGCGCTCTGCTCATCACGGGGGTCTGGGACCGCATGATCGCCGATCTGCAGGTCTGGTCGTCCACCTTCACCCCGGGAATCTGAAACCAATGGCCAAAACGGAGACGCAGACCGACAGCGGCGCCGCGACCCAAGACCGCGAGGCCGCTGCGGAGGGCCGCGAGCTGGGCACGGGAGACCGCGAACTGGTCGCGGAGGACCGCGAGTTGGGTGCGGCGGGCTCGCAGCTGTCCACCGCTCCCGAAGACCAGATCAACGTCCCGGCCCTGGGAGTCATCGGCTGGGTGCGGTGGTTCTGGCGGCAGCTCACCTCCATGCGGGTCGCACTGATCCTGCTCTTCCTCCTCTCGCTCGCCTCCATCCCCGGGTCGCTGGTGCCGCAGGCGGGCACCGAGCCGGTCAAGGTGCAGGAGTTCCGGGCTGAGCACGAGACGCTCGCCCCGATCTACGACAAGCTCGGCCTGTTCCACGTCTACAGCTCGGTGTGGTTCTCGGCGATCTACATCCTGCTGTTCATCTCCCTCATCGGCTGCATCGTCCCGCGCAGCTGGCAGTTCGTCGGGCAGTTGCGCGGCCGCCCGCCGGCTGCCCCGCGCCGCCTCACCCGGCTGCCCGCCTATACCACCTGGCGCACGGAGGCCGAGCCCGAGCAGGTGCTGGCCGCGGCACAGCGGCTGTTGGGCGGCCGCCGCTTCCGCGCCCGCACCGAGGGCGACGCGGTCGCCGCGGAGAAGGGCTACCTGCGAGAGGCGGGCAACCTCGTCTTCCATAGCGCGCTGATCGTGATGCTGGTGGCCTTTGCGGTCGGGCAGCTCTGGAAGTCCGAGGGCGGCAAGCTGATCGTCGACGGGGACGGCTTCTCCAACACGCTCACGCAGTACGACGACTTCAAGTCCGGCAGCCTCTTCGATTCCGACACTCTGGCTCCTTTCGGCTTCTCACTGAACGGCTTCGATGCGAGTTACGAGCGGACCGGCCCCCAGAAGGGCACCCCCCGCGAGTTCCGCGCCCATGTGCAGTACTGGGAGGGCGCGGACGGCAAGGAACAGACCTCGACCATCGAGGTCAACGAGCCCCTCGAAGTCGCGGGCAACAAGATCTACCTGCTCGGGCACGGCTACGCCCCCGTCGTCACCGTGAAGGACGGGCAGGGCGACATCGCGTACCAGGGGCCCGTCGCCTTCCTGCCGCAAGGCGACGCGGGTCTGACCTCTGTCGGCGTGATCAAGGTCCCTGACTACCGCGACAAGAACGGCAAGAAGGACCAGCTCGGCTTCCAGGGCCGGTTCACCCCGACCTACGCGCTGGACGCGGTGCGCGGCCCGCACTCCTCCTTCCCCGCGCTCGACTACCCGGTGCTCTCCCTGAACGCCTTCCACGGCAGCCTCGGCATCGACTCCGGCGTGCCGCAGAACGTGTACCAGCTCGACCCGCGCAAGATGGAGCAGTTCAAGGACAAGAGCGGCGACTTCCTCCGCAAGGCCCTCCGTCCCGGCGAGACCATGACCCTGCCGAACGGTGCCGGCTCCCTCACGTTCGACGGGGTCAAGCAGTGGGCCAGTTTCCAGATCTCCTTCCAGCCGGGCAACGGCCTGGCCCTCGGCGGCGCGGTGGCCGCGCTGCTCGGTCTGGCCGGATCGCTGTTCATCCAGCGCCGACGGGTATGGGTACGGGCGGTCCGCGGCGACGACGGCACCACGGTCGTGGAGATGGCCGGGCTCGGCCGCAGTGAGTCCGCCAAGCTCCCGGAGGAACTCGCCGACCTGGCCGTGGCCCTGCAGCCCGGCGCACCCCCGGCCGAGGACGCACCGGCCGAGTCCGCGCCCGCCGCCGACGCGCCCGCCGGAGCCTCGGCGGCGGACGACGCGGCGGCGGGCGACGGGGCGGCGGACGACCCAGCTGCGGAAGACTCGGCTGCGGAAGACTGCGCTGCGGAAGACCAGAACGACGATCCCGCTGAACCTGTCGAAGGCGAAGGAGCGCGCGCGTGAACCTCGCGGTCGCGGCCAACGAGAACATGGCCAACGTCAGCAATGTGCTGATCTATTCGGCGATGGCGGTCTACACCCTGGCCTTCATCGCGCATATGGCGGAGTGGGTGTTCGGCAGCCGCAGCAAGGTCGGCCGTACCGCCGCCGCGCTCACCGCCCCCGCCGCAGGCTCCGCGCCCGCCGGGAAGGTGACCGTGCAGGTCGCAACGAAGGGCGGCGGCACCGCCGTGCTGGAGCGCCCCAAGGTCGTGACCCGGTCCGTCGCCGGAGCCCGAGACGTCCCGGACGGCCCCGGCGCCGCGGGCGGCAGTGAGCAGGGCGACCTGTACGGCCGTATCGCCGTCTCGCTGACCGTCCTCGCCTTCCTCATCCACGCCGGTGGCGTGCTCGCCCGCGCCATCTCCGTGGAGCGCGCCCCCTGGGGCAACATGTACGAGTTCTCGACCACCTTCTCGATGGTGGCCGTCGGCGCGTACGCCGTCCTCCTCGCGCTGAAGAAGAACGTGCGCTGGATCGGACTCCCCCTGGTCACGACTGTCCTCCTCGATCTCGGCCTCGCTGTCACTGTCTTGTACACCGACAGCGACCAACTGGTTCCCGCACTTCACTCGTACTGGCTGTGGATCCACGTCTCCTGCGCGATCATCTCCGGCGCGGTGCTCTACCTCGGCGCCGTCGGCACGCTGCTCTACCTCTTCCGCGACCGCTACGAGGCGAAGCTCGCCGACGCCAGCGGCAAGCAGCCCGGCGCGTTCGCCTCGTCCGTCCTGGAGCGGCTGCCCTCGGCCGCCAGCCTCGACAAGTTCGCGTACCGCATCAACGCCACCGTCTTCCCGCTGTGGACCTTCACGATCATCGCGGGCGCGATCTGGGCCGAGGCAGCCTGGGGCCGCTACTGGGGCTGGGACCCCAAGGAGGTCTGGTCCTTTATCACCTGGGTCGCCTACGCCTGCTACCTGCACGCCCGCGCCACCGCCGGATGGAAGGGCCGCAAGGCCGCCTACCTGGCCCTGATCGCCTTCGCGTGCTTCCTCTTCAACTACTACGGCGTCAACATCTTCATCACCGGCAAGCACTCCTACGCCGGGGTCTGACGGCCCAGCCCTCAACCCACGTTGATCGCGTCCAGCTTGCTCCGCAGGTACGTATGCGAGTCCACCGGCTCGTACGCCACCCTGCCGGTCGGCGCGGGCAGCGACTCCACGCGCGTGCCCGGGTCGCACTCGTAGAAGTACACGAGGGACATCAGCTCCTCCGCCGGGGCGTCGGCCGGCGGAGGCAGCACCCGGTGGCGGCCCGAGCGCCAGCGGTCGCCCGTCCAACGGGCCATCAGATCCCCGATGTTGACGGTGAAGGCCGCCGGGTCGTACGGCGCGTCCTCCCAGCCGCCCTCATCCGTGAAGACCTGCAGCCCGCCCTTGCCGTGCTGCCGGTCCAGGACGGTGACCGTCCCGAAGTCGGTGTGCGGCCCGATGCGGAACTGGCCCGGCTCGGGCTCGCCCACGACCTCCGTGCCCGGGTACCAGTTGATGTTGAAGCCCCAGGTCGGGTGACCGGTGTGCCGGGTGAAGAAGTCGAGCGGCTCGCCCAGGGCGCCCGCCAGCAGCTCGAGCAGCACATCGGACAGCGTCCGCATGCGCGCGAGATACGTCTCGACCAGCGGGCGCAGCTCAGGGGCCTCCGCGGGCCACGCGTTGGGCAGGAACCACTCCGCATCGACCTCGGGGTCGCCCGTCGGCTCCTCGGCAGCGAAGGAGAGCGACTCCTTCAGATCCGGCGGGCTCTCCGTGCCCTCCGCGTACGCGTTCGCCTCCGCGCCGGGCCCGAGCCAGCCGCGGCCCCCGACCTCGACCGCGTACGGCTCCTTGGCGGCGGCCGGGAGCCGGAAGAAGGCGCGGGCCGCGTCCCGGATCCCGGTGCGCAGGGCGGGATCGATGCCGTGGCCGGTGACCAGCAGGAATCCGGCACTCTGCAGCGCCTCGTCCACGGTCTTCGCCGTCCGCCCGCGCGCCTCCGGGTCGCCGGAGAGCCAGGGCCCCAGGTCGATGGTCGGGATCATCAGGACCGGCTGTCGTCAGGCCCGTTGTCGCGGTCCGGGTCCTTCTCCCCGTCCTGGTCCAGGGACTTGAGGAACTCGGGGTTGTCATCCGGCGCGACCCAGCGCGTACGGCCACGCCCGGCACCGTACGTCCGTGCCGCGCCCTCGTTCTCCGACCGCCGCGGACGCCCCGCCAGAAGCCAGGCGAGGGAGCCGAACAGCAGATAGCCGAAGAGGACGATGATGAGCACCCAGGCCCCCTTGGGGAGCTTGCGCACCTGGTCCTCAGGGGTGTTGAGGCAGTCGATGAACGCGTAGATCCACAGCCCCAGGACCAGCAGGAAGGGCAGATACCTGAGCATGGTGGAGCGGTCCCCCTGGAGAAGGGCGGAGGGCCTTGTGCGGCCCTGGTTACCCGTCCAGGGTAGGGCCCCGGTGGCGCGTTCCGGGTAGGAGGTGGCGGATACTGGGGCGTATGGCTTACGACGATCTTCGCTCGCTCCTGAGGGCGCTGGAGCGCGACGGCGACCTCAAGCGCATCAAGGCCGAAGTCGACCCGTACCTGGAGGTCGGTGAGATCGTCGACCGGGTGAACAAGGCGGGCGGGCCCGCGCTGCTCTTCGAGAACGTCAAGGGCTCCGCGATGCCGCTGGCCATGAACGTCTTCGGGACCGACCGCCGCCTCCTCAAGGCGCTCGGGCTGGGGTCCTACGACGAGATCAGCGGGAAGATCGGCGGGCTGCTGAAGCCGGAGCTGCCGCACGGCTTCACCGGGATGCGCGAGGCCTTCGGCAAACTCGGCACCATGGCGCACGTGCCGCCGAAGAAGGTGAAGGACGCCCCCGTCCAGGAAGTCGTCCTGACGGGCGAGGACGTCGACCTCGGCAAGCTCCCGGCCCTGTTCACCTGGCCCGAGGACGGCGGGTCCTTCTTCAATCTCGGGCTCACGCACACCAAGGACCCGGAGTCGGGGGTCCGGAACCTCGGCCTCTACCGCCTGCAGCGGCATGACCGCCGCACCATCGGCATGCATTGGCAGATCCACAAGGACAGCCGCAATCACTACCAGGTGGCGGCGCGGCGCGGCGAGAAACTGCCGGTCGCCATCGCCTTCGGCTGCCCGCCCGCCGTGACATACGCGTCGACGGCACCGCTGCCCGGCGACATCGACGAGTACCTCTTCGCCGGGTTCGTGCAGGGCAAGCGGGTCGAGATGGTGGACTGCAGGACGGTGCCGCTCCAGGTGCCGGCGCAGGCGGAGGTCGTCCTCGAGGGCTGGTTGGAGCCCGGAAAGATGCTGCCCGAGGGCCCGTTCGGGGACCACACCGGCTTCTACACGCCGCAGGAGGACTTCCCGGCGCTGACCATCGACTGTGTGACGATGCGTCGGCGGCCGCTGCTGCAGTCGATCGTGGTCGGCCGGCCACCGACCGAGGACGGGCCGCTGGGGCGGGCGACCGAGCGCTTCTTCCTCCCCCTGCTCAAGATCATCGTGCCGGACATCGTGGACTACCACCTGCCCGAGGCGGGCGGTTTCCACAACTGCGCGATCGTCTCGATCGACAAGAGGTACCCGAAGCACGCGCAGAAGGTCATGCACGCCATCTGGGGCGCGCACATGATGTCGCTGACCAAGTTGATCGTGGTGGTCGACTCCGACTGCGATGTGCACGATCTGCACGAGGTCGCCTGGCGCGCGCTCGGGAACACCGACTACGCCCGTGACCTGACGGTCGTCGAGGGCCCGGTCGACCACCTCGACCACGCCTCGTACCAGCAGTTCTGGGGCGGCAAGGCGGGCATCGACGCGACGCGGAAGCTGCCCGAGGAGGGCTACACGCGGGACGGCGGCTGGCCGGAGATGGTCCAGTCCGACCCGGATACGGCGGCGAAGGTCGACCGCCGCTGGAAGGAGTACGGCCTGTGAGCGCTGCAGAAGGTGTCCTCGGGCCGGGGCCCGCACCGGCGGGGAGCAAGATCCGGGCCTTCCTTCGTCTCGTGATGATCGAGCACTCGGTCTTCGCGCTGCCCTTCGCCTACATCGCCTCGCTCACCGCGATGTTGCTCGACGACGGGGACGTCCACTGGTGGCAGCTCTTCCTGGTCACCGTCGCGATGGTGGGCCTGCGCACCTTCGCCATGGCCTGCAACCGGATCATCGACCGCGAGATCGACGCCCGAAATCCGCGCACCGCGAGCCGCGAGCTGGTCACCGGCGCGATGTCCGTACGGTCCGCGTGGACCGGCGCGCTCATCGCCGTCGTCCTCTTCCTGGGCGCGGCGGCCCTGCTGAACCCGCTGTGCCTGGCCCTGGCCCCGGTCGCCGTCATCCCGATGGTGGTCTATCCGTACGGGAAGCGGTTCACCAACTACCCGCACGCGATCCTCGGTCTGGCGCAGGCCATGGGCCCGGTCGGCGCGTGGATCGCGGTCACCGGGGCGTGGTCGTGGGACGCGGTGATCCTCGGCCTCGCCGTCGGCATCTGGATCGGCGGCTTCGACCTGATCTTCGCCTGCCAGGACGTACAGGCCGACCGCGCGCACGGGGTGCTGTCGGTCCCGGCCCGGTTCGGGGTCCCGGCCGCGCTGTACGGCGCCCGGGCCTGCCACGTCCTGACCACCGCGCTGCTGGTCTGGTACGGGGCCGTGACCGGGGCCGGGACGTTCTTCTGGACCGGCCTTGTGGTCGTCGCCGTTGCCTTCCTCTACGAGCACACGATCGTCAAGCCGCACGACCTGTCCAGGCTGAACCGGGCCTTCTTCACGGTCAACGGTTTCATCGGCATCGCGCTGTTCCTGTGCGCGCTGCTCGATCTGCTGGTCCGCGGCCTCAACGTGTGAGCTCAACGTGTGCGCTGAGCGCGTGAGCTCAGCTGGGAGCTCAACGTGTGAGGTCAACGTGTGAGCTCAGGGGTGTGAGGACCCGCCTCAGCGTATGGGCGCCTTCGGTCGCTGTTCGCGGAACAGGAACGCCGCCAGCACGCCGCCGAGCAGTCCGAACAGGTGGCCCTGCCAGCTGATCCCGCTCCCGGCCCCGGTCGGCAGCGCGCCCCACAGGATCGACCCGTAGAGGACCGCCACGACCAGGCCTATCCCGACCCAGGTCGGCCGACGGTCGACGAAGCCGCGCACCAGCAGATAGCCGAAGAGCCCGAACACGACGCCCGACGCCCCTGCGGTGACGGATCCGGCGGGCGCGAACATCCAGACTCCCAGGCCGCTCGCCAGGATGATCACCGCCACCACTCCCACGAAGCGGCGGATGCCGCTGACGGCGGCGATGAAGCCGAGGATCAGCAGCGGCACCGTGTTCGCCATCACGTGCTCGAATCCGAAGTGGAGGAAAGCGGCGGGCACGATGTCCCGCACCTCGCCGGCCTGGCGCGGGGTGATGCCGTAGGGGTCCAGGGCGTGTCCGCTCGCCACGTCCACCGACTCCAGCAGCCAGAGCAGCGCCGCCCACGCGAGCACGAGCAGGGCCGCGGCCCTGGCGCGCGCCCCGCGCCCCGGCGCGGCGGGCCGGTTCCCCTCCGGACCCGCCCCGTACGGCGACCGCCCGTACCCGTACGGCCCGGGACCGAAGCGCCCGGAGCCGTACGAACCAGGCTCGGACGACCCGTAACCAGAAGGTCCGTACACCATCGGAAGCCCCCTTTCCTCCACCCCTTCCAACGCCCGGGACGGCCGCCCGGGTTCCTCGCCCGTGCCTCCGGATAGGCTCGATCCGTGGAGCCGCCGCATTCGACACCGCAGCCGAGACCGAACGATCACACCGGCACCGGGCAGCGCCGACCGTGGGTGGTCGGGGTGTCCGGCGCATCCGGCACCCCGTACGCCGCGGCGGTGCTGCGTGCCCTGCTGCACGCGGGCGAGGCGGTGGACCTGGTGGTCAGCCGGGCGTCCCGGCTCACTCTCCTGGACGAGACCGGCATCGCTTTCCGCGACGCGCACTGGCGCGAGGACCTGCGCCGCTGGCTGGCGCGGGGCGCGGACGGCACGCCGGACCGGTTCGAGGCCGCGCTGCCCGACCTGCCGGCCCTGCCCGAGCAGTCGGACGTACGGCACTGGGCGGCCGGTGACCTGGCCGCCGGTCCGTCCTCGGGCTCGTACCCGGTCAAGGGAATGCTGATCGTCCCCGCGAGCACGGCCTGCGTGGCCGGGGTGGCGCTCGGCCTGTCGAAGGACCTGCTGCAGCGGGCGGCGAGCGTGACGCTCAAGGAGCGGCGCAGGCTCGTGGTCGCGGTGCGGGAGACGCCGCTGAGCGGGCAGACCCTGAAGCACCTGGTGGCGCTGGACGAGGCGGGCGCGGTGGTGCTGCCGGCCTCCCCGGCGTTCTACGCGGGCGCGACGGACATCCAGGATCTGGTGGACTTCGTGGCCGGCCGGGTGCTGGACGCAGCGGGGGTGCCGCACAAGCTGTACCGCCGCTGGGAGGGGGCGATCGGGGGCTCCCGGGGGGAGGACTAGCGGCGCGGGACGGCGGGCGCGCGTGCGCTCCCACGCCTTGGATCCTTAGGTCGATTCGCAGGCAGCTCAACCCTGCGTACCTTAGATTCTTTATATTGACGCTCGACATTGTGAACAATGGAAGGCTCCAGGTAATGGACGCGGTTGACAGGCAGCTCATCCAGGCACTCCGGGAGAACGGCAGGGCCTCGTACGCCGAGCTCGGACGGCTCGTCGGGCTCTCCGGGCCCAGCGTCACGGACCGGATCAACCGCCTGGAGGCGGCCGGTGTGATCACCGGCTATCGCGCGACCGTCAACGCCGCCTCGCTCGGCCTCGGCGTGACCGCGCTCATCGGCATCTCGCTCTCCGACGCCACCGATCACGAAGACGTGGCGCGCCGGCTCCGCGACCTCGAGGAGATCGAGGACTGCTGGTTCATCGCGGGCGACGACTCGTACATGCTCAAGGTCAGGGTCAGCGACGTGGACGGCCTGGAGAAGACGATCCGGCGGCTGTCCGGCACCAAGGGCGTCTCCCGCACGCGTACGACGATCGTGCTCTCCACCAAGTGGGAGAACCGGGTCGGCGAGCTGCCCGAGAGCGCGTAGCAGTCGCGGTAGCGACTGCGTATGGGGGCACCTCCCGGCCGAAGGCTGGGGGAGTACGGTGTTTGGAGCTCGGTTGGCAGACGTATAGGAGGCGGCTCCATGGACGCGGGGCTCAAGCGCGAGCTGGAGGAGAAGGTCCACGCGGGGGAGCGGCTGACCCGCGAGGACGGCATCGCCCTCTACGAGTCCGACGACCTCGCCTGGCTGGGCGGCCTCGCCCACGAGGTGCGGACGCGGAAGAACGGCGACGTCGTCCACTTCAACGTCAACCGTCACCTCAACATGACGAACGTGTGCACCGCGTCCTGCGCCTACTGCTCCTTCCAGCGCAAGCCGGGCGAGAAGGACGCGTACACGATGCGCATCGAGGAGGCCGTCCGTCTCGCCAAGTCGATGGAGAACGAGAACCTCACCGAGCTGCACATCGTCAACGGCCTTCACCCGACGCTGCCCTGGCGCTATTACCCGCGCTCGCTCAAGGCCCTCAAGGAAGCCCTCCCGCAGGTCTCCCTGAAGGCCTTCACCGCGACCGAGATCCACCACTTCGAGACGATCTCCGGGCTGAGCGCGAGCGAGATCCTCGACGAGCTGATCGACGCCGGTCTGGAGTCGCTGACCGGCGGCGGCGCCGAGATCTTCGACTGGGAGGTGCGGCAGCACATCGTCGACCACCGCACCCACTGGGAGGACTGGTCGCGCATCCACCGGCTCGCGCACGAGAAGGGCCTCAAGACCCCGAGCACGATGCTGTACGGGCACATCGAGGAGCCGCGGCACCGCGTGGACCACGTGCTGCGGCTGCGCGAGCTGCAGGACGAGACCGGCGGCTTCCAGGTCTTCATCCCGCTGCGCTACCAGCACGACTTCGTGGACATGAAGGACGGCAAGATCCGCAACCGCCTCCAGGCCCGTACGACCATGGCGACCGGCGCGGAAGCGCTGAAGACCTTCGCGGTCTCCCGGCTGCTCTTCGACAACATCCGGCACGTCAAGGTCTTCTGGGTGATGCACGGGGTGCAGACGGCGCAGCTGGCGCTGCAGCACGGCGCGGACGACATGGACGGGTCGGTCGTCGAGTACAAGATCACGCACGACGCGGACAACTTCGGGACGCCGGACAAGCTGACCCGGGAGGATCTGCTCGACCTGATCCGGGACGCGGGGTTCCAGCCGGTCGAGCGGAACACGCGGTACGAGGTGATCCGCGAGTACCCGGGGCCGGACCCGGACCGGCGCGAGTCCCCGCAGCCGATGCGGGTCTGAGGGGCGTAGGGGGCTGACGGCCTACCGGTCGGAGAGGCGTACGGGGCTCGAAGCCGTGCGGATCTGAGGGGCGTACGTCTGAGGGGGCGTACGGGTCTGAGTTCTGCCGACGCGGGTACCCGGGGCGCATGACCAGCGCGAACGGACCCGGTCACGGTCCAGGCTCCGGCCCCGGCCCCGAGGACGCGTACACCGCCGACCCCTTCGTCCCCGGCGGCGCGGATCTGGCCGCGCTCCGGGAGGCCGCCGCCGGCTGCCGTGGCTGTCCGCTGCACCGCAACGCGAGCCAGACCGTGTTCGGCCAGGGCGACGCGGACGCCCGCGTGGTCCTGGTCGGCGAGCAGCCGGGCGACCAGGAGGACCGGAAGGGCCTGCCCTTCGTCGGGCCCGCCGGGAGGGTGCTGACGCAGGCGCTCGACGAGGCCGGGATCGATCCCGGCGAGACGTACATCACGAACGCCGTCAAGCACTTCAAATTCGATTACGTCCCCGAGCGCGGCAAGCGGCGCATTCACAAGACGCCGAGCCTGCGCGAGCTGTCCGCCTGCAAGCCCTGGCTGGCTGCCGAGCTGCAGCTGATCGACCCCGAGGTGGTCGTGGCGCTCGGCGCCACGGCGGGGAAGGCGCTGCTCGGCCCGTCGTTCCGGGTGACCAAGCAGCGCGGGATGCTGCTGCCGTGCCCGCTGCTAGACGGCGGGAAGGGGGAGGAGGGCAAGGAGGGCGAGGAGCGGGGCGAGTGCCTGGTGGCCACCATCCACCCCTCCGCCGTACTGCGCGCGGACGACCGGGAGGCGGTGTACCAGGGCCTGGTGTCCGACCTGCGGATAGCCGCCCAGGCGCTCCGCTGATCCATTTATCGTCGAGGGCATGCCGCTGTCCTTCGACCTGGACCCCGCCATAACCCCCGAGCTGCGCGACGGCCTCTGCCGACTCTGGGCGGACGTCTCGAACGCGGGGGGTGCCGTCGGATTCGTACCGCCGGTGACCGCCGACGACATCCGGCCCGAGCTGGTCAAGCACCTCGCGGCCATGGCGGAGGACCGTACGAGGCTGCTGGTCGGGCGCGATGGGGACGGTCGGGTCGCGGCGACCGTCTTCTTCACCTTCAACACGCACCGGTTGATGCGCCACTGGTGCTGGCTGTACACCGTGATGGTCCACCCCTCGCACCACGGCAAGGGATACGGGCGTGAGCTGATGGCCGCCGCGGAGGACGCGGCCCGTGGGATGGACGGCATCGACGGAATCCGGCTGACGTGCCGGGGCGGCCTCGGTCTGGAGCGGTTCTACGGGGCGTGCGGCTACAGGGAGGTCGGGCGGGTGCCCGGCGCGATCAAGGTTGCGGACGACGACTTCCGCGACGACATCACCATGTGGCTCCCGATCAATTGATCCAAAATAGGACGTGCTTCACTGGATGCGGCAGAAGTAGCCGCCGGAGAAGAAGCCAGAGACGTTCAGAGAAGCAGAGAAACAGAGAAGCCAGAGATGAAGGTCGGGCCCGTGAGCAGCACCACCACCAGCAGAAGCAGCACCAGTAGTGGCAAGCAGCGCGCGACTCTCCGCTACACCGCGATGCGCCTCGGCATCTTCGCGGGCTGCTTCCTCGTCGTCTGGGGCCTGACCCGTCTGCGCGTCCTGCCCGCCGGACTCGGCGACTCCAACCTCATGTGGGTGCTGCTGCTCGCGCTGGTCCTGTCCGCTCCGCTGAGCTGGGTGCTGCTGCGGAAGCAGCGCGACGCCATGTCCGAGCAGATCGTGGAGAAGGTGGACCGCGCGAAGGAGCGGCTGGCGGCGAATCAGGCGCAGGAAGACGCGTGACGAGCGGCGGGGCGCGTGTGGCGGGTTAAGGATTACGGGTTACGAGTAACGCTCGTCACGCACCTCTGACGCCCCATGGTGGAGCAGCCGCTCCGCCGTGGGGTGTTGACGTATCGGCGGACCTGTGACCCAAAGCGGAGCTTTGAAGGTCTCAAAGTTCAAATGTTAACGTGTTTGGCATGACGACAGCAGCCGCGCACCGCCACGCCATGACGCGTCCGCTCATGGCGCGCCTGCCCGTCGTGTTCTGCCGCTGCAACTGCTGCGTGTCCGCGGCCTGTTGCCGCCGCAGCTGAGCGGCATAGCATCGGCGCTGCCGTCCGTACGTACCAACACGGCCGCCGCACCCCGTTCCCGTAACCCCGTAACCCCGTATCCCCGTATGCCTTCCCCCCTGCCGGAGTGTGTCCGTGTCCACCCCCCAAGCCCCCGCGAAGAAGCCGTCCGGCTTCCTGATACCGACGGTTCCGTTCTGGGCCCAGATTCTTCTGGGCCTTGTCCTTGGCGTTCTGCTGGGCTGGGTCGCCCGCAGCGGTGACGTCAGCTGGCTGGTCACGACCCTCGACAAGATCGGCTCGATCTTCGTCCAGCTGCTGAAGCTTGCCGTCGCGCCACTCGTCTTCTTCGCGATCCTGGTGTCGATCACCAACCTGCGGAAGGTCAACAACGCCGCCCGGCTGGCCGGGCGTACGCTGCTGTGGTTTATGATCACTTCGCTGATCGCCGTCGCCATCGGCCTGGCGCTCGGCCTGATCACCAACCCCGGCACGGGCACCGGCCTCACCGCGAAGGACGGCGCCAAGCCCGAGGAGGCGGGCTCCTGGCTCGACTTCCTGACCGGCATCGTGCCGACGGACGTCATCACGCCGTTCACCGAGCTCAACGTGCTGCAGATCGTCTTCATGGCGGTCGTCGCGGGCATCGCGGCGCTGCAGCTCGGCGAGAAGGCCGAGCCGATCCTCAATCTCAGCCAGACGGTGCTCGAGCTGCTGCAGAAGGCCCTCTGGTGGGTCATCCGCCTCGCCCCGCTCGGCACCCTCGGCCTCATCGGCTACGCCATCGCCACGTACGGCTGGGAGCTGATCGGTAAGTACGCGACCTTCACGGCGGATGTCTACATCGGCTGCGCGCTGGTCATGTTCGGCGTCTACCCGCTGCTGCTGGCCACGGTCGCCAAGGTCAACCCGCTGCAGTTCTTCCGCGGCGCCTGGCCCGCGATCCAGCTGGCGTTCGTGTCGCGGTCGTCGGTGGGCACGATGCCGGTCACGCAGCGCGTCACCGAGCGGCTCGGGGTGCCGCGCGAGTACGCCTCCTTCGCCGTGCCGTTCGGCGCCACGACGAAGATGGACGGCTGCGCGGCCATCTACCCGGCGCTCGCCGCGATCTTCATCGCCGAGATCTTCGGCGTGAACCTGGGCGTTGGCGACTACCTGCTCATCGTCTTCGTCTCGGTTATCGGCTCGGCGGCGACGGCGGGTCTGACGGGCGCGACGGTGATGCTGACCCTGACCCTGTCGACCCTGGGCCTCCCGCTGGAGGGCGTCGGCCTGCTCCTGGCGATCGACCCGGTCCTGGACATGATGCGGACGGCGACCAACGTGGCCGGTCAAGTTGTATGCCCGTTGCTGGTCTCCGGACGTGAGGGCATCCTCGACCGCGAGCGGTACGGCTCTGCGACCGCCTCGCCGGTTGATGGTTACGACGCGACTGGGGCCGAGCAAAAGGTGACTGTCCCGGCTAGCGCATAGATGACGTTGAAACCGAAGCGCCCCGGGTTCTGGCCGATCCGGGGCGCTTGCGCATCGCTTACGCCCTGGGCGGGGACGCGTGAGGCGGAGGTAGCCGCTGCGCTGGCTGCTGTCGATGCTCCGAGCCGACGGCAGCCCGGTGTGCGGGTCACCGTGCCTCGAACGCCCCTGCCGGGCTCTGAAGCTCCTCGAGCACCACTCCGGGATTGAGTTGGGTCTGAGGGTGTGGATCGATGTGGCCCTGGCCGGTCGGGGACCACCCTGATCACCACGGGGCCCCGGTTCCTTGGGTTGCTGGAGGTACTGCAGAGCCATGGCTTCTGGTGTGCGCCTTAACTGTCTGGCCTGCGGGGACAGTCGAGGCGATGTGCCTTTGGCAACTTGATGGGCCAGGCGGTTGTTGCTGTATAAAGTTGTTTCGTTACTGCTGGTTGTGGGGGCAATCAGCGTTCGGCGGACGGTGCCGACGTCCGGGGGAGGGCCTAGCGCATGAGTCGTCGCTCTAGTGGTTTGGTCGGGGTCTGGGCTGAGGTGCAGCGCCAGCAGCAGCGCCAGATGGAGGCTCAGTCCAGACAGCGAAGGGAGCAGGAGCGACAAGCGCGTGCCCACCAACGCCAGGCGCTTCGAAGCCACCGGGAGTATCGGCAGGCCGAGGTCAGGCGGCGGACCGAGGAACTCGAAGCGCGGGTCGCGTCACTACAGGGATTGCTGGCTGCTGGCTGCCGAGCCCCGGCATTCAGAGCCGCCGCGCTCATCCGTTCCGAGGAGGTTGAGCCTTTCTCGCCGGGACCAATGGGGGTCCCTGTGCCTATGCCGGATCCGAATCACTACCAAGCGCAGGGTGGCTGGACTGCGAGTCGGCGAGCACAAGCGCAGAGCGAAGCACGTGCGCGGTTCGAACGCGACTGGCATGCGGCGCAGGCCGCGGAAGCTCAACGACAGCAACAGCTGGCGGCGTCCCAACGGGAGTACGAGCAGTGGGCCGAAGCTCAACGGTCGGAGGTGCGTCGGCACAACGTCGGCATCGCTGAGGTGACCGCGGGAGTCAGCCGGGGGGACGTCGAAGCGGTCGTCGAGTACTTTTCTGCGGCTCTCTACTCCTCAACGGCGTGGCCGGAAGGTCTCCCGCGACAGCTCTCCGCTGCCTACGACTCGGCAGCGCGGCAGTTGGTGCTCGACTGGGAGCTACCCGGGTACGACATCACTCCCGCAGCGAAGTCGGTGCGTTACATGCCCAATCTCGATCAGGACAAGGAGACTCCCCGTCCAGCGGGCCAGCGTCGAGCGCTGTACCGGGATGTACTCGCGCAATGCGTTCTGCTGGTGTTGCACGAACTCTTCGCAGCGGACGAGTACCGGGCACTTGATTCCGTGGCGTTGAACGGATTTGTGGACGACCACGATCCGGCGACCGGAAGGCAGGCACATATCTTCCTGGCCACCGTTATGGCTCCTAGGTCCATGTTCACCGAGCTGAGTCTGGAACAGGTGGACGCCGTCAGCTGCTTGGTCGATGGGCTTCGGGGTCAGCTGTCGTCCCGGCCTGACCAGCGCGCTCCCGTACGGCCGAGTCGAAGGCCTCGGGACGTCGGAAACCACGTCGTCAGTCATGGCGGCGACGAGGAACCGAATCTGTACGAAATGGATCCCATCGCGTTCGAGTCACTTGTGGCGGATCTCTTCCGTGCCATGGGGATGCAGGCGGTGACGACCCAGCGCTCCAATGACGGTGGCGTCGACGTCGACGCATTAGATCCGACTCCCATCCGGGGCGGCAAGATCGTGGTGCAGGTGAAGCGCTACCGCAACACCGTGCCTCCGACAGCGGTGCGTGACCTGTACGGCACTGTTCAGGACGTCGGCGCTAACAAGGGCGTCCTGGTCACAACATCAGGCTTCGGTCCGGGCGCGCATACCTTCGCCAACGGCAAGCCCTTGGAACTCGTCTCGGGCAGCGAACTCGTCGACCTGCTGCATCGGCATGGGCTTCGTGGACGCCTGGGGGAGGGCGACCGCACAGCTCCCGCGCCGGCGACACCGTCGAGTGCCACGGCCCAACCCGATGACTTCAACGTGCTGGGCATGTCTTGGTCCGGCAATGTCGCCTTGGACGTATGCGCGCTCGTCTGCATCGGCAACCGAGTCCTGAGCGACGACCACTTCGTCTTCTTCAACAATCCTCAGACATCGGACGGCTCTGTACGCGCGGTGACCGCCACCCCGCCGGACAAGGCTGCTATCAGTGTTTCCTTCGAGGCGCTGCCGGAAAGAGCTGATCGATTCGTCCTCGTCGCGGCAGTGGACCCAGAAGTGAATCCGGATGCTGATCTGTCCGGGTTTACCGATGCCTGCATCCGGTTGCTGGACCCTTCGATGACAGAGCTTGGCCTGCTTGAGGTCTCCGACGGTCGCCCTCGCGAGACTGCCTTGGTCCTCGGCTCGTTCCGGCGTCGGGCCAACGGCGACTGGGATTTCGTACTCGGAGGCAAGGGCTACACGGGCGGTTTGGTGCAACTCGTCCAGGAGTACGGCATCGAAGTGGAGTAGTCCAACGGCGCATCGAGTGCGGTATCTGTCAGTAGGGAAGGTGGACACCTGGCCCGGAACTGAAAGGCCGCCGACCCCCAGCCACAACGGCTACGCCACAGACGGCGGAACGTCGGCCTCGTCGGTGCTCTGGGCCGCCGCTGCGTGGGCGGGCGGCGGGCGCCCGGACGGGACCGGCCGCCAGGCCGCATGCCGGGCCGGGGCGGCCCAGCCGCCCGGCGCGCCGCAAGGCGTGGCCGCGCTCCCGCCGCGCCCCCGTCTCTTCTCCGCAGCGAGCAGCGGTGGCTACCTGTCCTGGGCCCTCCGTGCCCTCCGCTTCCGGTAATACCGACGCCCGGTCCGCGCAGGGCGCACGCGGTATGGAAGGGGCTGGGCGACATGCGCTTCAAGTGCCAGTTTAAAACGGGCTAATACGCCTGATTGCATGAAAGGCCATCCGAAAAAATGGCGAATCATTGCGGCGTCGCTACCTTCACTGGTGGGGCCACCTGTTTCGCGCAGGGTTGACCGGCTCCACGCCGACTTCGCCTTTTCGGGGAGGGGGGCCATGGCTGCAATCACCAAGATGGGGGCGTATGTCTGCACCGCCGACGTCGGTGGGGGCACTGACGGTTACGTCCATCTCGGCATCGGTGGCCGTGAGTTCAACCTACCTGCGCCTCGAGCCGTCCGGTGTTCTCCCGACTGGCTCCTGGAACGGGCGATCGTCGCGGTCAACCCCGGCCAGGACAGCCAGACCATGTGCGACCTGGCTCGGCACCAACCGCAGCAAGGTCCTCTACCTCGAGCCGGTCTGAGGGCCAGTCAGCACACTGCAGCCCACTTCGGAGAGGAATTCCTATGCGTCGCATCCTGACGCGGCTCGCCCTTGTCCTCGGCCTGCTCGGCACGCTGCTCGGCGGAGCGGCAACCGCCACCACGGCCAACGCGCAGGGCCCGATCACCCACATCGTCAACATCAAGACCGGCGGCAGCCTGCTGCCGCACAACTATGGCGACGGCTTCCAGGACGGCTGGGTGCACTACGTCTGGGACCGCGGTTCCACGCTCGGCGCCGACCAATGGGAGTTCGAGCAGCTCTACGGCTCCGTCTACATCATCCGCAACACCAAGACCGGCATGTGCCTCAAGCCGGGTGCTCCCTGGTTTAACAAGCCGATGGTGACCGAGGGAACCTGCGGCACCGATCTCCAGTTCCAGTGGCAGTTGACCCAGCGGCCCTTCGACGGCGCGTACAAGATCTCCAGCCTTTCCGCGCACCAGATCATGACCCCGTACTACGGCAACACCCTGGGTGAGGTCGTCGTCCTGGAACCGGACAGCAACGTCGAGAAGGTCTGGTGGTCCATCGACAACCTGTGACCGGCCGCCTGCTGCCGCCCGGTCCCCCGCGCGATTCCCGGCCCGGCCGCGCAGCCACGACAGCCCCTGCCCTCCTCCTCAGGGCAGGGGCTGCTCCCTGTGATATAGCGCCGCACGTCCGGAGCCGGTGCGCGCCCCGCTAGGCCGCGTCCAGCCGATTGCCTGATTGGATCGACGACGACCGCGAGCCGGTCCCGGCGGCGGCAGCCGCGTGACGGCGCCGGGCCGGTCACGACAGCACGGCGCCCCTGATCCTCGACCGAGGATCAGGGGCGCCGCGGTGTGTCCGTCGGCCAGTGGGTCGGACCGCCGCCGCGCCACAGGATCAGCAGCGGATCGTCGAGCCTGACCTCATCCGGATCCAGGCCGGCCTTGCGCAGCAACTCGATCACGTCCCGCGGCCCATAGGCCACGCCAAGGATCGTCCCGTCGACGCGTACCCGGCGGCCACCGCTCGGCGAAGGCGGTTGGACGACGACGCGCGGATCTTCGGCCATACCTCCAGCGTGCGCGGCATCCGCCCGGGACGCATCCGCTCCGACCTGCCCTCTCGAGGCTCAGCCCCTCAGGCGGGCGTTGTATTTTTCGAAGATCCGGTACAGGTCCAGGGCCCGGCGCCCGTACTCTGCGGCCTCGTCGCCTTCGCCGTTGTAGCGGGCGAGAACATCCCTGGTCTCGTCGTCGCTGAACCGGAGTCGGTCGGGGTTCTTGACGCCGATCAGATGCGCGCTGTGGATATGCACCAGGGGCACGGTGCTGACGTTGTAGCGCTCATCCCTGAAGAGCCTCTGCCAGACATCCCACACGACGTGCCAGTCGTCGATGTTCAGCGGCGGTTCGGGAATCAGTCCCAGGCCGATGGCGTGGTTGCGGGCGCGGATGGCGGTCTTCGCGAAGATCTTGGCTACCCCCGTGGAGGCGTCCTCCTTGGGGTACGGGGCCGGCGGCGGCTCCCCGACGGGAATCTCCTCCCACTCCTTGTACGCGTAGTAGGCCATGACCAGACCATTCCCGATGGGGTCGCCCCAACCGCCGCGGTACTCCCAGAAGATGACGGTCTGGATGAGTGACTTCCGTATGCGGAAGGTCTGGCTGAGACCGGTGATCAGCGCGTCGTGCTCCATGACTTTGCCGAATGATTCACTCGAGCTGCGACGGCCGCCGGGTTCCGGCATTCCGGGGGGCAGGACGAACTCATGGCCGTTGCTCAGCATGTAGGTGAGCAATTCCGCGAAAAGCGGCTTCCGCTGGGACATGTCGAACTGCACGTCGAGCCGCGGGTTGTCGGCCGGGGGCGGGGGTGGGGGCTGGGGCTGATTTCCCGGCGGGGGCTGCTCGACGGATTCCCTGGCGGACTTCAGGGTCTCCTTCGCCTCGGCCTCCCGCTGGTCGTAGCGCTCCGGGAAGGCCGAGACCTGAACCTTCTGGGCCAACTGTCCGGGTGTGAAACCGGGATTGTCGCGGTCGGCCTTGATGGCTCGCTCGAAGAACTTGTGGGTGGCGTAGTTGACGTTCATGCACTGGGCCGGTGAGCCCCAGCCCTGGCTCGGTCGCTGCTGGAAGACGCCGACCGAGTCGCGGTCGCCGTGGTTCAGGTTCTCCATGCCCGACTCGACGAGCGCCGCCTCGAATCCGGCGAGCATGGCCTTGTCGGAGACCTGGAGTTCCCTGCCGACCAGGTAGATGACCTTGGCCACCTCCGGGTCGGGGCGCCCTGTGCCCGGGCCCGGCGGAGGCCCTTGCGGCGCCGGCTGAGGCGCTCCCTGGCCGGGGGCTTTGGCGGATGGCTGCGCGGGTGGTTGAGCGGGTGCGGGCGGTGGTTCCGGCGCGCCCTTGTCCGGTGCCTTCGCGCCTGCCGCGGTCTGCGGCCGTGCGCGGTCGTCGTCACCGTCGCCGTCGAGAGCGTCGCGCACGGTGTCGGTGATGCGGTGCAGGAACCCGTCACGCTCGGGCATTGGGATACCCCTCATGTCGGCCCCGGGCCCCGGGCGGCCTGGGGAAAGCGGATCGCGGGGCACAGTGATATGCCGTCTGAATACGGCCGTTCTGAATACGGCCACACGGATCGGCGGCAGCCACTCGCTCGGCCCCGTCCCGAGGAGTGGCGCGGCCATCGAAGCTACCAAGGCATTTCCGCTGGACGGGGCGGAGATTGATCCGAGTATCGAGTCGATTGATAAGCGAAGGGCTATCGATCGAGTTTTCCGTTACGGCCCGGAGGGGGGCGCGGCGGATCGGAGCGACAGCCGGCCCCGCCGCCCGCGCCCCACACCCCGGCCCCGAACCCGGCCCGTAAGCGGGCCAGTCATACCCGCGGTTCACGACCGTCATTGACCTGGGTGGGGACTTCCGCGAGTGACGGCAGCGGCGGTCCCCGCCCTCACAATTCCTTCGAATCCCTCACGGGCCCGTTTTCCGGCGGTCGGGTAACGACCGGACGTCGTCGCCCAGGTCGGCCGCGGAGATGTCGTGTCCCCGGCCGAAGCTCTTGAGCTCTGCGGGCCCTTCGTTCCTGTCGGCCCGATACACGTAGCAGACCTCCATTTGCTGGCACTGCGGGCAGAACCGGCTGGCGACGAACGGGGACAGAGCGACAGGCCCCTTCGGGCTGAGTACGTAAAAGGTGTCGTTGGCGACCGGATCGGCCCACGTGAACGTCTGGCGTTCGAAATCGGGGTGGTCGCCCATTGCCCGATGCGCGACGACATCAAAAGTGTGTGATCTCGGCTGGTAGGCGCATGAAACGGTGAGCAGCCACGGTACGTCCTTGAGGAACTGGGCCTTCGCCAGGGCACGCTCGAGTTGATACGCGCCCTGGGCCACACGCAAGGCGGACTCGCTCTGACTCCGGGGCTTGTTGCCGTGGGCGGCACGGTTGCGCTCCTGCCGCAATGCATTGAGATCTACGACGATTCCCGGGTCGTCGGGCTTGTCCTGGAGGGCATCCCCGAGCCCCGGGACCAGGTCGGGATGGGTTTCGGTAAGGGAGCGGAGGGCGTTGAGCCATGTCGTCCACGTGCCGAAGGTCGCGCCCTTCCCGAGATAGGCGCTCCGGAGCGCCGACAAGTTGCGCTGCCCCACGCCTTCTGGAAACCCATGCCCGCCGGCATGACGCTGGGACTGACCGTGGAGCAGAGCCGCTGCGGTGACGCTGACGGTGATGGCGAGGCTCTCGGCGGCGTCGAGCATCGCCTCGTACTGGTCCCGTGGAGTGTGTGCCCCTTGCAGAGCGCGGAGGGCGCGGGCGACGGGGTGTGGCAACGTGGTCCGCGCGATATCCAGCGCTTCTGAGGAGGACGGAGACCAGTCATCGGTTTCCCTCCGGCCGGCGCGACGTGAGACGCCTCGTTCCGTCCAGGCGGGAGTTGCCTCAGGAGATGGCGGGCGCGGGGAGTTTGTCGCGGAGGCCGCTACGGGGGCGATGGGTTGAGGCTGCGTTGCTGCAGCCGCCGGCGGCGTCGTTCGCGGCCGGTCCGTCTGCGGAGTGGGCCCCGGAGAGGGTGGTGCCGCGGATGCCTCCTGGGCAGCAGGGGTCGCAGACGGCGGCGCATGAGTGAGGGGAGACCGGTGGTGATGCCTGCGCCACCGCCATCGCCTGATGAGCAACCGGAGCCAGGCCGGGAGCACGCCGAAGATGGCAGTGAAGGAGAGCACGGCCAGGAGGGTGTCCAGCCATACCGGCAGGGGGCTGGGTTCCTTGTTCGTCGGGATCGAGACAGCGGCCAGGGACCCCCACCCCACGGTCATCCAGAATGCCCAGTCCCGGTGCAGGGGGCCGTCGTACAACCGCAGCACCGTGTTGTGCCGCTTCGGCGAAGGTAACGGCGGGGGCGACGATGGGAACCTGGCGTCACGGTGCATGTACGTATGGTGCCTGGGCGGGGTGCCCGGCAACCAGGCTTGCGGTGAATTACTTGCTGATTCAAGGGCCTTGGGGTAGCTGACGTCGTCCCCGCTGCTCGCCTGGCTTCGGCCTCCCTACGCGAGCGTGGCGCCGCCACGCGGGCGTGGCGGCGTACGCCCCTTGTCCCCGCCTCTGGCGCCCTCGCGGGTGGACGCGGGAGGCCGCCGGGCGTCACGCGCGCGTGATGCGCCAAGGCTGCGAGTTCATGTCGATGTGAGGTCAAGCCCGCACGGTGACGAGTGACCTTGATCAGTTCGTGTAGGTGCCGCTCTGTCCGGCCGTAAACTTACCCACGAGTAGCAACAGGGGAGGGGCGAACGGTCTTGGGTGCCAAGCGGATGCCGCGCGCGGTGCGGGAGCAGCAGATGCTCGACGCGGCGGTGGAGACCTTCGCGCAGCGCGGCTACCGGGCCGCTTCGATGGATGAGATAGCCGAGCTGGCGGGGGTCTCGAAGCCGCTGGTCTATCTGTATCTCAACTCCAAGGAGGAGCTGTTCAACGCCTGCATCCGGCGGGAGGTGAACGCGCTGGTGAAGGCGGTACGGGATGCGGTCCGGCCGGGCGCCGGGTCGGGTGCCGGGGTGGACGGCGAGCCGGGCGCCGGGTCGGGTGCCGGCGTGGACGCAGAATCGGGCGCAACCGGGTCGGGTGCCGGCGTGGACGGCGAGCGGGATGCCTGGTCGAGCGCCGGGTCGGCGGCCGAGCAGCTGTGGAACGGATTGCGGGGCTTCTTCGCGCACACCGCCCAGCACCCCCACGGCTGGGCAGTCGTACACAGTCAGGCCCGTACGCACGGCGAGCCCTTCGCGGCCGAAGTCGCCGCGATGCGCGCGGAGATCGTCGAGTTCGTGACCCGGCTGATCGCGGCGGCGGCGCGTGAGGCGGAGTGCACAGCGCACTTCGGAGGGACATCCTCCGGGCCCCCCGACGAGCTGGCCGAGCGCGAGGTCTCTGCCCTTGCGCACGCACTCGTGGGCGCGGCCGAGTCCCTGGCCGGGTGGGCCAACGACCGTACGGACGACCGCCCGTCGGCCAAGGAGACGGCGGGGACGCTGATGAACTTCGCCTGGGCGGGCCTGGAGAACCTCATGAACGGGCGTCGCTGGTCCACTCGCTCCTGACGGTCACCTCGCCGGTGCGGCCGCTCCGCGACGGGTCCTCCCACCCACCCGCCCTTTGGAAGGGCCCCCGCCCCTTCAGCACCGGATGCCTTGACATCCGACAGCCCGACGGCGACCCGCGGCAGCGGACGCCGCTTCACTGAAGAGAACGAGACACCTGACGCCCCCGATGAAGCTGAAGCGGGGGCAGCGATCGCCCGCGCGGCTGAGATCGAGGCGTTGTACGAAGGAGGAGGGCGGGCGCGGCGAGCGAGCCCCAGGTCCTTTGTGCTGCGCGTGTGGGTCGCGCTACGGGGAGGTTGAGCGGCCCGGGGCCGTCAAGAGGGCGTATGGGTGGCTAGCCGCAGTTGCCGGTGTTCGGCTCGTTCGCGAAGCGGGCGGCGAGCCAGTCGGCGGCCGGAGTCGATGCGGCCAGCGCACCCCCGGCGTGCCCTGCGAGCGGGACCGGCTTCCACCGCACCGGCACGCCCTTCCCGCACCAGTCCCCCCGCAGCCGCTCGCCGACCTCGTACGGAATCAGCTCGTCGATCGTGCCGTGGTAGAGGTAGACCGGGTGGTCGGGGGCGTGCGTGCCGAGCTCCGACTCGCGCATCCGCCGCTGCCAGTCCGGCTCGTGCAGCGGGTTCTTGATCGTCACGTCCGATATCCGCTTGAAGGCCCCGACGGCCGCGCTGGCGGCGACGCAGTTCTTCCGCATGAAGTCGACGTAGAAGCGACCTTGGTCGTTGAGGTACTTGTCGAGCTGCAGCTCGGGGAAGGCGGCGTTCTGGCCGCTGGCCCCCATCAGGACCAGGCCCGCGCCGACGCCGCCGTCGTTGTGGTCGATGACCTTGAACAGGTCGGCGGGGACGCCTCCGGCGGCCGTGCCCTTGACGCGCAGCTCGGGCGCGTACGAGTCGTGCAGTTCGGCCGCCCAGCTCGCGGCCTGCCCACCCTGCGAGTAGCCCATGATGCCCACAGGCCCCTTGGCCGAGAGCCCGGCCTCGGGGAGGCGCTGGGCGGCGCGGGCCGCATCGAGCACGGCTTGCCCTTCGGCGCGGCCGACGGTGTAGGTGTGGTCGCCGGGGGCGCCGAGGCCCTCGTAGTCCGTGACGGCGACGGCCCAGCCGCGGTCGGTGAGGCGCTGGATGAGAGCCGCCTCGCTGGTGGTGCCGTCGGGGAATCCGGCGGACGGCGCGCACTGGTCGGCGAGGCCGACGGTCCCTACGGCGTACGTGACGAGCGGGCGCGCTCCCGTGCGGCCGTCGTCGGGGACGATGACGGTGCCGGAGACGACGTTCGGCTCGCCCTTGGCGGTGGTGGAGCGGTACTCGATGTGCCAGGCACGGGTGTTCGTCGGCTGTCCGGGCAGGGGGTGGAACGAGGTCGGCGCCGACCGGACGATGTCGCCCGGCTTGCCGGTGACTTCGGACCCGGAGGCGGATCCGGAGCCTGGTGCGGGGGATCCGGAGCCGGAGTCGGAGTCGACGGCAGTGGCGGCCTGCGGCAGTGCCGCCGCGAGGCACAGGCCCGCCGCGGCGGCGACGGCCCACCGGTGCGTGCGCAGGGGTGAGAGGTGCATGCGGCTCTCCCAACTGCCCGCGGACCAGCCCTCGCCCGGCGTCGATCCCTGCGGCGCGTATCGTGCCCGCCCGCCCGCTTGCCCGTTCGTCCCTGCCCAGCCCCGGTTCTCTCCCTGCGTCCCACGCAGGGAGAGAACCAGGACGGGGCAACGGGGCGGAGCCCTTGAAGGGTGGGTGGGGGGAGCCCGCCGAGTGGGCGGCGGGCCAGGGTGGTGGGGGGAAGCACCGCAGCGTCTGGGCCTGGCAAGGGCGGTCGAACGGGGGGTCGAACGGACGAGGTCAGGTCGTTCAAGGGGACCGTAGTGACTCGCGAGTAATTTCCGGGCTGACCGGACAGCTCAGCTTCGTTGACTCCGCGTCTCACTGCGTTCGGCCCGTTCGGCCCGTTCGGCCCGTTCGGCGATGGCGCGTTCAGTGCGTTCGGCGCGCACGGTGCTCCCGGGCGCGCCGCCCGCCAGGCGATACGCCCCCGGCGTCGTGCCCGTCCAGCGCCGGAAGGCCCGGTGGAACGCGGTGTCCTCGGAGAAGCCGAGGCGCGCCGCCAGCTCCGCGATCGGCTCCCGCCCCTCCGCGAGCCCCGCGATCGCCGCGTCCCGCCGTACCGCGTCCTTCAACTGCTGGAAGGACGTGTCCTCCTGCTGGAGCCTGCGGCGCAGCGTGGCCGGGCTGACCGCGAGCCGCGCCGCGACCTCCGCGACCTCCGGCAGCCGCGCCGTACCCGCGCCGCCCCGCAGAGCCCGTACGAGGATCCGGCGCACGTGCTCGGCGACCGTCGTGCCGTAGTCGTTGCGGCTCAGCAAGCCCACGGGTGCCCGGCGCAGCAGCTCCTCGAGGCTCGGCTCGTCCTGGACGACGGGGGCGGCGAGCCAGCGGGCGTCGAGGGCGGCGGAGGTGCGGTCCGCGCAGAAGCGCAGCGGGCAGTCGAAGAGCAGGTCGTACTCGTCGCGGTGCGGGGGCTCGGGCGCCGGGTAGGCGAACTCGGCGCGCAGCAGCGGGATTTGGCGGCCGACCAGCCAGCTGGACAGCCGGTGCCAGATGACGACCAGGCATTCGGAGAGGAAGTGGTCCACGTCGTGGGGCAGTTCGCTGCGGACGACGAACATCGCCTCACCTGTGCCACGTTCCAGGGCGAGGTCCGGGCCGCCGGGGAAGAGCCTGTAGAAGCGGAAAGCCCGCTCCAGGGCGGCGCCGAGGTCCCGGCACCCGAGCGAGGCGTAGCACATCATCGCGAAGGTGCCGCGCCTGCTGGGGGCGGTGCCGAGGCCGAGGAACTCGTCGCCCGTGGCCTGATGCAGCGCTCTGATGAGGCCGCTGAACTGCTCGGGCGTGACGCGCGCCCGGTCGTCGCCGAGCAGCAGCGGCGGGATCCGGGCCCCTTGCAGGAGCGGCACGGTGTCGATGCCGAGGCGGTGCGCGCCGCGGAGTGCGGCGCGCACATGGTGCACCGTGATCGTCAGCCGGCTCGGCATCGAAGGCGGCTCCGTGGGCTCCGTGAGTTCCAGGGCTTCGTGCACTCCGTGGGCTTCGCGGACTCCGTGAATTCAGCGCACTTCGTGGAATCAGTGGGCTCCGGGGAGCGGCGAGGCCAGTCGTGGTGACGCTTCCCGTCATCCCTGGCCGTCATGCCCGCGCATGGCGTCGTGGCTGCGCGGCGCACGTTCACAGGGGCCGCAGTCGCGAACGGCCGCCGCCCGCTCCTGAGACCCACCACCGCTCCTGAGACCCGCCGTCCGCTCCTGAGATCCGCCACCCGCTCCTGAGACCCGCCAATACGGCCGAATAGGGCTAATCCGTCCATGCGTCGGACAATGGACACGTGGAACGGTCTCCGGCCGGCGCCGTGCATTGTCACGCGTACGCCTGGGTCGGCCCCCGCCGGCTGTTCGACAGAGAAGGCGAGCGGCGGCCGGAGTACGAGGCTGCGTTCGCGGCCTCGGATGTGACGCCGCTGCGGCTCACCGAGTGGCTGCGCAAGCCCCGGCGGCTGATCCAGGCCACGTTCACGGACCCGTGGGAGGCCGCCGCGTGGATCAGGGCCAGGGCCGAGGATGTCCTGCCCGGCCTGCTGCATCCGGAGGAGGCCGGGTCGCCGCCGCTCGACCGGCGCGAGGCCGCCGCGGCGGACACGCTGAGCTGGGGCGGGGACGTGGCCTGGGGCTTCTACCTGCGGGACGGCGGCTTCGCGTCGTACGCGCTCGTCTCCTGCCCCAATCGCCTGGCTCCGCACCTCGCCTGCCCGGAGCGCTAGCGCCGGTCCCCCCCCACCCCGCCGACCCGCCAGCCCAGGCCGCCTGCCCCCTGGGCACAAAGGCAGGAGCCCCGCTTCCCCGCCATCGCGGGGGAGCAGGGCTCCTTGGGTACTGCTGGTTCTGCGATCAGACAGAGATCGGTCGTCCCGGGCAGGTTAGGCCGGGGTGACGTTCTCCGCCTGCGGGCCCTTCGGGCCCTGCGTGACGTCGAAGGTCACGGTCTGGTTCTCCTCGAGGGAGCGGAAGCCAGACGCGTTGATCGCGGAGTAGTGGACGAAGACATCCGGGCCGCCGCCGTCCTGGGCGATGAAGCCGAAGCCCTTTTCAGCGTTGAACCACTTGACGGTTCCGGTAGCCATAAGCCCTCCTTGGGCCAAAGGGTTGCCCTGCTCCAGAACCTGCAAGAAGTCTGAAAACTACAAAAGCCTGCGGCGTCACATGCTCCGCAGGCTCTGTACTGCAAGGGAAACCAAACTGCAACTTGCGGCGAGCCTAGCACGCAGTTCTCGGCGCGAGGAAGAGGTGAAGATCACCCGCGCGGGCGGTTTCCGTCCGAAAAGGCAGCCCCGACCTGCACGGTCACCCACTGTGAGGCCGCGCACACGAGCTACTGCGCGCGGCCGTGGCCCGTAGCATCCGGGTGAATTCGCGCCCGCGTGTCCTTCCAGGCGCCCACGCCCCCGCGCCCTCCCCCGCGCGCGGCCCCGCCCTCCCCGCGCGCGGCCCCCCGCGCCATCCCACTCCCCCGCGCGCGGGCGCCACGACGGCGCCGTGGCAGCCCCCGGGCGCGGGCCGCGGGCCCGCCGGGTCTAGCCTCCCGATGTGGACAATTCTGACCGAGCTGATCCAGCCGACCGAGCTGCCGCGGGCACCACCCCCGCCACCGTCACCACGCCCGTCGCCCCCGCCGCCGACGACCACCGTCGTAGCCGGCCCCGGGTCGGCCACATCCAGTTCCTGAACTGCCTGCCCCTCTACTGGGGCCTCGCCCGCACGGGCACCCTGCTCGACCTCGAGCTCAGCAAGGACACCCCCGAGAAGCTGAGCGAGCAGCTGGTCCGCGGCGAACTCGACATCGCCCCCATCACCCTGGTCGAGTTCCTCCGGAACGCGGACGACCTCGTCGCCTTCCCCGATCTCGCCGTCGGCTGCGATGGCCCCGTCATGTCGTGCGTGATCGTGTCCCAGGTGCCGCTGGACCAGCTGCACCACGCGCGCGTGGCGCTGGGCTCCACCTCCCGTACGTCCGTGCGGCTCGCGCAGCTGCTCCTCGCCGAGCAGTACGGCATCGAGCCCGAGTACTACACGTGCCCGCCGGACCTGGGCGTGATGATGCTGGAGGCGCAGGCGGCCGTGCTGATCGGGGACGCGGCGCTGCGCGCCTCGCTGCACGACGCGCCCCGCCTCGGCCTCCAGGTCCACGACCTGGGGCAGATGTGGAAGGACTGGACGGGCCTGCCGTTCGTGTTCGCCGTCTGGGCGACCCGCCGCGACTATCTCGCGCGAGAGCCGCTGATCGTGCGGAAAGTGCACGAGGCCTTCCTGGCCTCCCGCGACCTGTCCCTCCAGGAGGTCGGCAAGGTCGCCGAGCAGGCCGCCCGCTGGGAGGCCTTCGACGCGGCGCTGCTGGAGCGCTACTTCACCACGCTGGACTTCCGGTTCGGCCCCGACCAGCTCGCGGGCGTGGCCGAGTTCGCCCGCCGCACCGGGGCAACGACCGGATTCCCCGCGGACGTACGTGTCGGCCTGCTGCCCGCGCAGACCCCCGATCCGGTCGCTCCCGGGCCCTGACCCCAGGCTCTAAGCTGTCCGGCACGCCGCTAGGGGGCATCGGGGCGAGCCGAGGGGGGATCAGCACGTTATGCATCCGCTGGAAGCGGACGATCCGCGCGCCATCGGCCCGTACCGGCTGCTGCGCAGGCTCGGGGCCGGCGGCATGGGCCGGGTCTATCTGGGGCGGAGCGCGGGCGGCCGTACGGTCGCGGTGAAGGTCGTGCACCCGCACTACGCGACGGACGAGGAGTTCCGCGCCCGTTTCCGGCGCGAGGTCGAGTCCGCGCGGCGGGTCGGCGGCGACTGGACCGCGCCGGTGCTCGACGCCGACCCCGAGGCGTCCGTGCCGTGGGTGGCGACCGGCTATGTCGCGGGCCCGGCCCTCGGCCAGGCGGTGTCCGCCGTAGGCCCGCTGCCCGGGCACACCGTACGGACACTGGGCGCGGGCCTGGCCGAGGCGCTGACCGCCGTCCACGGCCTCGGCCTCGTCCACCGCGATCTCAAGCCGTCCAACGTGCTGTTGACGGTGGACGGCCCGCGGCTGATCGACTTCGGCATCGCGCGGGCCACGGACGCCACGGCCTCCCTGACCTCCACCGGCGTCTCCATCGGCTCGCCCGGCTACATGGCGCCCGAGCAGATCCTCGGCAAGGGCGTCACGCACGCGTCCGACGTCTTCTCGCTCGGCGCGGTGCTGGCGTTCGCGGCCACCGGCGAGTCGCCCTTCCCGGGCGACAGCTCGGCCGCCCTCCTCTACAAGGTGGTGCACGAGGAGCCGGAGCTGGGCGGCGCGCTGACGGGCGAGCTGCGCGAGCTGGTCGCCGGCTGCCTCTCCAAGGACCCGGCCGCCCGGCCCACCCCGGAGGAGGTGGCGCGGCGTCTCGGCGGGGGGCCGGGCGCGCAGGGGCTCGTACGTGCGGGCTGGCTGCCCGGGCCCCTGGTCGAGCAGGTGAGCCGGCGCGCCGTCGAACTCCTCGACCTGGAAGCCGGGCCGGACGCCGGGCCGGACGCGGTGCCTGACGGCGGGGCGGGTGCGAGGGCGGAAAGCGCGGTGCCGGGGGCAGGTCATGGCGGCGCGGCCCAGGGCGGCTCGGGCCTGGTCACCCTGCCGCCCGCCCAGTTCCCGGCCCAGGGCCCCGAGGCGGCCGCCGTCGGAAGCGGTACCGCCGGGCCGAGTGATCTCGCGCCCGCGGGCGGCTACGGTCCGCCGCACCCCTCGTACGCGGGCGGGGCCGCGTCCGTGCCGGCCCAGGGCGGGGCATTCGCGCACCACGCGGATGACGCCGCGCCCGCTGCTCCCCCCGCGCCGCCCGGTTTCTCCGTCTCCGCGACGGCCACGGCCGCGCCGCGCCTCCCCGGAGCCCGCCGCCCCCGCCGGCTCAGCTGCACTGTCGTGTTGTCCGTGGCGGCCGCGCTCGCCGTCGGCACGACCACCGCGTACTTCCTCGGCCTGATGCCCGGCACCTGGGGCGGCGGGGACTCCGGGACCAACAGCTCCCATGACACGTCCACCCCTGCGGCCACCGCCCCCTCCGCCGCCGGATCCGCGGTGCCCAAGGCGTTCCTCGGCACCTGGCAGGGCAGTCTCACCTCCGAGAACGGCGTGCCGGGCGGCCAGATGACCATCACCATCGAGCGGGGCAAGGTGGGGCAGAAGGTCGCCAGTGGCGACATCACGCTCTCCGCGCTGAAGTGCCGCAGTCTCTGGCGGCTCGTCAGGGCCGAGCCCACGGAGCTCGTCATGAACTCGCGCTTCAAGGAGACCGAGGGCCAGCCGCTGTGCAGCAGTGGTTCCACGGAGGAGCGGTTCACCCTGAAGTCCGACGGCTCCATCGGCTACGCCGCGAAGGACGAGCCCGCGGGCAATCCCACCGGCACGCTGCGCAAGCTCGACTGACGTCGCGCGCCGACCCCGGCGCATACCCGTATCCCCGTGGCCGCCGTATCCCCGTATCCCGTCCCCGGCGGCCGGGAACCCCTGGCGTACGCTGGGTCGGTCGTCACGTACCCCTCCGGAAGGGACCGGTCCCGGTGAGCGAGAACGCCGACCTTCAGTCCGTCCTCGACCGCGCCGCCGCCGGTGGCCGTATTACTCCTGAGGAGGCCCTCGACCTGTACCGGTCGGCGCCGCTGCACGCGCTGGGCGCGGCCGCCGACGCCGTGCGCCGCCGCCGCTACGCCGGGACCGAGCACATCGCGACGTACATCATCGAGCGCAACATCAACTACACCAACGTCTGCGTGACGGCGTGCAAGTTCTGCGCCTTCTACGCACCGCCCAAGGACACCGAGAAAGGCTGGACGCGCGACCTCGACGACATCCTGCGGCGCTGCGAGGAGACCGTCAGGCTGGGCGGCACCCAGATCATGTTCCAGGGCGGCCATCACCCCGACTTCGGTGTCGAGTACTACGAAGAGCACTTCTCGGCCATCAAGAAGGCCTACCCGCAGCTGGTCATCCACTCCCTCGGCGCGTCCGAGGTCGAGCACATGGCCCGGATCTCCGGTGTGACGGCGGAGGAGGCGATCCGCCGGATCCGCGACGCGGGTCTGGACTCCTTCGCGGGCGCGGGCGCCGAACTCCTCCCGGCCCGCCCGCGCCAGGCCATCGCCCCGCTCAAGGAGTCCGGCGAGCGCTGGCTGGAAATCATGGAGATCGCCCACCGCCTCGGCGTCGAGTCGACCTCCACCATGCTGATGGGCACCGGCGAGACCAACGCCGAGCGGATCGAGCACATCCGGATGATCCGCGACGTCCAGGACCGTACGGGCGGCTTCCGCGCCTTCATCCCGTACACCTACCAGCCCGAGAACAACCACCTGAAGGGCCGGACGCAGGCCACGATCTTCGAGTACCTGCGGATGATCGCCATCGCGCGGCTCTTCCTCGACAACGTCGCGCACATCCAGGGCTCCTGGCTCACCGTCGGCAAGGAGGCCGGCCAGCTGTCGCTGCACTACGGCGCGGACGACCTCGGCTCGGTGATGCTCGAGGAGAACGTCGTCTCCTCGGCGGGTGCGAAGCACCGCTCCAACCGGATGGAGCTGATCGACCTCATCCGGGCGGCGGGGCGGGTCCCGGCGCAGCGCGCGACGACGTACGAGCACCTGGTGGTCCACGACGACCCGGCGAACGACCCGGTCGACGACCACGTCGTCTCGCACCTCTCCTCGACCGCGATCGAGGGCGGCACGGCACACCCCGAGCTGAAGCTCGTCGAGACCAGCTGACCGCCGACTGACCGCCGACTGGCCTTGTTGTGCTGACGATTCACCGGGTGCGCGCCGTCCGCCTCACCGAGGGCGGCGAGCCGGACGCCGGGCACGCGGTCGTGGTCTCGGGCGGCCGTTTCGCGGCCATCGGGCCGTACGAGGAGCTGCTCGCGGAGTACGGGGAGCGGGCCCGCGTCCGGGAGTGGGAGGGCGTCCTCACGCCCGGACGGTACGAGCCGGACGGCCCCGCCCTGCTGGAGCGCACGTACTGGCCCGACCCGCGTGAGGCCGGTGAGCTCGGCACCGGAGCGCTGACCGGCGATGCGATCACCGGGCCGGCCTTCGACGACAGCCGCTGGGGAGCCAGCGCGCGGCGCGGGGTGCAGCGGCTGCTGGCCGCCGGGACGACGGCGCTGTCCGGCCCCTTCACCCGAGCCTCGGTCCGCACCGCCGTCCACCGCTCCGGCATCCGCGTCCTGCCCCTGCCCCTCCCGCCCGGGCCCCGGCCCCGGGCGCTGACCCCCTCCGGCGCGGCCGACTTCGCGGTCTTCGACGAGGACCGGGGCTGTCTCGTCACGGCTCTCGGGGGACGGCTGGTGTACCGCCGCGCGTAAAGCGGCCCGCCAAAGCGGAGTTGGGCCAGGCGCAGCCCGCGGTGTTCCGGCATGCCGTGGGCGCACGACCCGGCAGAGGGGCCGCGCTCCTGAGCCGTGGTGCGGTGCTGCCACAATGGGCGCCGTGACCCGAGCCTCCCTGGACAAGCAGCCGCACGAAGTCGCCGCGATGTTCGACGACGTGGCGGCGAAGTACGACCTCACGAATGACGTGCTGTCCCTGGGCCAGGCCCGGCTCTGGCGGCGGGCGGTCGCGCAGGCCGTCGGCGCCCGCCCCGCCGAGCGGATCCTCGACCTCGCCGCCGGTACGGCCACGTCCTCGCAGCCGTTCGCCGCCGCGGGCGCGTACGTCGTGCCCTGCGACTTCTCGCTCGGCATGCTGCGGGAGGGCAAGAGGCGGCACCCGCACATGCCGTTCACGGCCGGGGACGCGACGCGGCTGCCCTTCGCCGACGCCTCGTTCGACGCCGTGACGATCTCCTTCGGGCTGCGCAACGTCCACGACACGGACACCGCCCTGGCCGAGCTGCTCCGGGTGACCAGGCCCGGCGGCCGGGTGGTGATCTGCGAGTTCAGCCACCCCACGTGGGCCCCGTTCCGCACCGTCTACACCGAGTACCTGATGCGCGCCCTGCCGCCGATCGCGACCACGGTCAGCAGCAGCCCGGACGCGTACGTCTACCTCGCCGAGTCGATCCGCGCGTGGCCGGACCAGCCCGCACTGGCCGCCCGTATGCAGAAGGCCGGCTGGTCGAAGGTCGCCTGGCGCAATCTGACGGGCGGCATCGTGGCCCTGCACCGCGCGTACAGGGCGGACTAGCCGCGCCGGGCCGCGCCGGGGGCCGCGCCGCTACCGGACGACCGGCAAGCCGCGCGGTTCCTTGATCCGCTTCATCACGATCTGCGAGTTGACCTCCGTCACGCCCGGCAGCGCCGTGATCCGCTCGATCCACAGCCGCTCGTACGCGTCGATGTCCGCGACCGCGATCCGCAGCAGGCAGCCGGGGCTGCCGAAGAGCCGGTACGCCTCCACCACGTCCGGCAGCTCCCGCAGCGCGGCCTCGAAGGCCTCCACCGTCTCGCGGTCCCGCCGCACCTCCACCGAGACGAGTACCTCGAAGCCGCGGCCGACCGTCGCCGGGTCGATCACCGCCCGGTAGCCGCGGATCACCCCGTCCTCCTCCAGCTGCCGTACGCGCCGCAGGCACGGCGAGGGGGTCAGGCCGACGCGCTGGGCGAGTTCCTGGTTGGTCAGCCGACCATCCTCCTGGAGCTCGCGCAAGATGCTGCGATCGATCTCATCCATTGAGCAATTATCTGCCACATGCTGCCCTGTGAACGTGAATTTCCGCCACCCTATTGCGGCCATCATTCCCTATTCTTGCTCGTTGACCATCCGAGGCGGGCAACGCAGCACGACAAAACGCAGCACGGCGAACAGCACGAGAGCCACGTGAAGAAAGAAGGTGAGCAGGGCATGCGACGGATCGTCGTGGTGACCACCGGCGGGACGATAGCCAGCCGCTGGCAGGGCAACGGTTACGCCGCCGACGCGGCCGGGCGGGACGTACTCGCCGCGGCGGCCGTACCCGAGGGCGTCGAGACCGAGATCGTCGACCTGTTCACCGTCAACAGCCCGCGGCTGACCACCGCCCACCAACTCGCCCTGCTCCGCGCGGTCCACGAGGTCCTGGAGGACCCGGCCGTCGACGGCGTCGTCGTCACCCACGGCACCGACACCCTCGAGGAGTCGGCCTTCCTGCTCGACCTGCACCACCGCGACCGCCGCCCCGTCGTCCTCACCGGCGCCCAGCGCCCCCTGGAGGCCGTCGACGGCGACGCCTCGGGCAACCTCTACGACGCGCTGCTGACCGCCGCGAACGTCCAGGACCTCGGCGCGCTCGCCGTGTTCGCGGGCCGGGTGCACGCCGCCCGCGGCACTGTGAAGACCCAGACCCTCGCCGCCGACGCCTTCGCCGACCCCTCCAACACCCCTGTGGGAAAAGTCGGTTTCGGCCGCGTCCACATCCTCCGCCGCCCCGAGCGCTCCGAGCCCCTCGCCCTGCCGCCCGTCGACACCGTCATGCCGCGCGTGGACATGGTCATGCACCACAGCGACGCCGACCCGCTGCTCCTCGAGGCGGCCGTGGATGCGGGGGCGCGCGGCGTCGTGCTCGTGGCCGCCGGCGCGGGCAACGCCACCCCGGATTTCACGGCCGCGGTCGGCCGGGCCGTCTCCCGCGGTGTCCTCGTCGCGCTGACCACGCGCGTCCCGGCGGGCCCTGTCACCCCGATCTATGCGGGCGGCGGCGGCGCGGTCGACCTCGTGGCGGCGGGTGCGGTGCCGACCGGCACGCTGCGCGCGGGCCAGGCCAGGATCGCCGTACTCTCCGCGCTCATGTCCTCCCCGGACCCGGTGGAGCGCACCGCCGCCCTCCACCGGATCGCGGTCCCGAGCCGGGCGGCCGTAGCGGCGTAGCACCTCCTCCCGCGGGGCCGCGAAGTGGGCGTTCTAGACTGCGGTCGTCCGCCGTCTCCACCGAGAGCACCAGGAGTGCCGACGTGCCCGACACCGCCGCCCGCAGCGAGCGCAGCGCCGATGTGATCGTCGTGGGAGCCGGGCCCGCCGGTTCCACGACCGCCTACTACCTGGCCAAGGCCGGACTCGACGTCCTGCTCCTGGAGAAGACCGCGTTCCCGCGCGAGAAGGTCTGCGGCGACGGCCTCACCCCGCGCGCGACCAAGCAGCTTGTCGCGATGGGCATCGACATCTCCGAAGAGGCGGGCTGGCTCCGCAACAAGGGCCTGCGCATCATCGGCGGCGGCGTCCGGCTCCAGCTCGACTGGCCGGAGCTGGCCTCGTATCCGGACTACGGACTCGTGCGCAAGCGCGACGACTTCGACGAGCAGCTGGCGCGGCAGGCGCAGAAGGCGGGCGCGCGGCTGTACGAGCGGTGCAACGTCGGCGCGCCGGTCCTGGACCCCCGTACCGGCCGGATCACCGGCGTCGAGGCCAAGCTCGGGGAGGAGAAGACGCCGGTCACCTTCCACGCGCCGCTCGTTGTCGCCGCCGACGGCAACTCCACCCGGCTGTCCCTGGCGATGGGCCTGCACCGGCGCGAGGACCGCCCGATGGGCGTGGCGGTACGGACGTACTTCACCTCGCCCCGGCACGACGACGACTACCTGGAGTCCTGGCTGGAGCTGTGGGACCGGCGCGGCGGCCAGGAGCGGCTGCTGCCCGGCTACGGCTGGATCTTCGGCATGGGCGACGGCACGTCCAACGTCGGCCTCGGCGTCCTCAACACCTCCGAGGCGTTCAAGGACCTGGACTGGCGCGAGGTCCTCAAGGCCTGGTGCGCCTCGATGCCGGAGGACTGGGGCTACACGCCGGAGAACATGACGGGGCCGATCCGGGGCGCCGCGCTCCCGATGGCCTTCAACCGGCAGCCGCACTACACCAGGGGCCTGCTGCTGGTCGGCGACGCGGGCGGCCTCGTCAACCCGTTCAACGGCGAGGGCATCGCCTACGCGATGGAGTCCGGCCAGATCGCGGCTGACGTCATCGTCCAGGCGCACGCCCGCGCGACCCCGGCCCAGCGGGAACTCGCCCTCCGCGCCTACCCGAAGATCCTCAAGGACACCTACGGCGGCTACTACACGCTCGGCCGCGCCTTCGTGAAGCTGATCGGCAACCCGAAGGTCATGAAGGTCGCCACGCAGCGGGGCCTCACGCACCCGCTGCTGATGAGGTTCACGCTCAAGCTGCTCGCGAACCTCACGGACCCGAAGGGCGGTGACGCCATGGACCGCGTCATCAACGGTCTGTCGAAGGTGGCACCGCGCTCGTAGCCGGGGCACGTATCCCGGGCCCTTAGCCGGGGCATGTTCCCGGGCCCGTAGCCGGGGCACGTACCCCGGGCTCGTCGCAGGGGCTGGTGGCCGATTCCCATGACCAGCCCGGTTGTCACGATCAGTCCGGATATCTAGAGTCAGATCACTATGACTTTCGTGGCGCCGCGGCGGCATGGGAAGGGCCTTCCGGCCGACGCGACAAGCTTCGTCGGCCGCCGTCGGGAGCTCGCGGAAGCGAAGCGGCTGCTGTCGAACACGCGGATGCTGAGCCTCGTCGGCGTCGGCGGTGTGGGCAAGACCCGGCTCGGGCTCAGGGTCGCGGCCGAGGTGGAGCGGGCTTTCCCCGACGGGGTGTGGCTGGTCGAGCTGGCGGCCCTCACGGATGAGCGGCTGCTGGCCCACACCGTGATCGACGTGCTCGGGATCCGCCATCAGTCCCGGCCGCCCGTCGAGGCCCTCTGCGACTTCCTGGCCGACCGGCAGCTGCTGCTCCTGCTGGACAACTGCGAGCACCTGCCGGACGCGACCGCGAGTCTGGCCGGGCGGCTGCTGCGTACGGCCCCCGGCCTGCGGATCCTGGCCACCAGCCGGCAACCGCTTGGGGTGCAGGGCGAATCGATCCTGAACGTGCCGCCACTGCCCGTACCCGACCCCGAGGCGCAGGCGGCGCCCGGATCGCTGGCGCAGTACGACGCCGTGACGCTCTTCGTCGAGCGGGCCCGCGCCATGCGGCCGGACTTCGCTCTCTGTGACCGGAACGCGCAGGCCGTGAGCGGGCTCTGCCGCAGGCTCGACGGGATCCCCCTCGCGATCGAGCTGGCGGCGGTGCGCCTGCGCTGCCTGTCCCTCGAGCAGATCCTGGACCGCCTGGACGACCGGCTGCACCTGCTCACGGGTGGATGGCGGGCGGTGCCGCCGCGTCAGCGCACCCTGCGAGCTGCGGTCGACTGGAGCTACGAGCTCTGCTCGCCCAAGGAGCAGCTGCTCTGGGCCAGGCTGTCGGTCTTCTCCGGCGGTCTGGATCTGGAGGCGGCCGAGGAGGTGTGCACCGGCGACGGCATCGACCGGCGGGAGATGCTCGAGCTGATCTCCGGCCTGGTCGACAAGTCGATCATCGGGTGTACGCAGGACGGCGGACCGGCTCGGTACCGGCTGCTGGAGACCATCCGCCAGTACGGCAGGGAGCTGCTCGCCGGGTCCGGCCAGGAGGACGGTCTGCGCCGGCGGCACCGGGACTGGTACCGGCATCTGGCCGAGGCGGGCGAGGCCGCCTGGACCCGCCCCGACCAGGTCGAGTGGCTGTCCCGGCTGGCGAGGGAGCACCCCAATCTGCGAGCGGCACTGGAGTTCTCCCTCACCGAGCCGGGCGGGGCGCGGTCGGCGCTCGCCATCGGCTCCGCGCTGTGGCCCTACTGGCTCGCCTCGGGTGATTTCACCGAGGCCCGCCACTGGCTCGGCCAGGCGCTCGCGCGCGATCCGGAGCCCAGCCCGGTCAGGGCGAAGGCGCTGTGGGCCAATGCGTGGTACGCCATCCAGCAGGGCGACGTGCCAGAGGGGCTGCCGCTGCTGGCCGAATGCCGTCGGCTGGCACAGGACCTGGGCGACGAGACGGCCCTCGCCTGGGCGACCGAGTGGGGCGGTCAGGCAGCGATGTTCCAGGGCGACATCCCGCGCGCGGTCGAGCTGTTCGCCGAGGCTCTGGAGCGCCACCGCGCCCTGGGCAACGACGGCGGCATCGTGATCGGCCTCTACCAGCTGGCGCAGGCCACCTCATGGCTGGGCGATCCCCGCTCCGCCGAGCTGGGTGAGGAGATGCTCGCGTTCTGCAAGGAACGGGGCCTGAACTGGTCCAGCTCGTACGCACTGTGGGTGCTCGGACTCGAGATGTTCCGGCAGCGGGACCTGCCCCGGGCGGCCGGCCTGCTCCGTGACAGCACCCGGCTCCGGTACGCCTTCCACGACCGGCTCGGCATCGCCCTGTGCATCGAGGCGCTCGCCTGGACCGCGGGGGCGGAGGACCGGCACGCGCAGGCCGCGGAGCTGCTCGGGGCCGCCCGGGTCTTCTGGCATGCGGTGGGAGCCTCCCCAGCCAAGTACGGGCACTTCGTCGACGCCCACGAGCGGTGCGAGGCGCGGGCACGGGAGGCTCTCGGGGACAAGGCCTTCCAGGCGGCGGTCCGGCGCAGCGAGACGATGGATTTCAGTGATGCCGTCACCTGCGCGCTCGGCGAACCGGCGGCCGCCACCGCGGACACCGCGACCGCCCCGGCCCCGCTGACGCCCCGGGAACGCGAGATCGCGCTGCTGGTCGCCCAGGGGCTGAGCAACCGGGAGATCGCCGCCCGGCTCGTCATCGCCCAGCGCACCGCCGAGGGCCACATCGAGCGCATTCTCGCCAAGCTCGGGTTCCACTCGCGTACGCAGGTCGCGGCCTGGGCCGCTGAGCACCTTGAGGGGGCCGGGCCCGGTCGGCACGGATGAGGTAGGCCTGTCGGCGGCTGCCGACGCGCCGTCGTATGCCCCTACACATCCCCGCGCATACGCCCTGTACGCCCCGCACGCACGATTCAGGTACCGGTCCGGGGATTCATCCCCTGATGCCCCGGCCCCCACCCGGCACAGGATGGTCATGCCGACAGGAATCCCGCCGCAGCGGCGGTACAAAGGTCCGACTCATGTACCAGCACCAGCAACCGTGTCCGCTCCTCGCCGCATCCGACCACGACGCGGCCTGTCTCATCGACTTCCACCCCGAGCACGGACGGGGCCTGACCTGCCATGGCGTGAGGGTCTTCGCGAGCGCGGGGGACCTCCTGCCCGAAGCGCGCGTGGCCTGCGCCCCGCCGGGTCCGCACCGGCCGGGCGGAATGAGAACGCCC
Organism: Streptomyces sp. 7N604; assembly: GCF_052245475.1. Lineage (NCBI taxonomy): Bacteria > Bacillati > Actinomycetota > Actinomycetes > Kitasatosporales > Streptomycetaceae > Streptomyces > Streptomyces sp. 7N604. The sequence goes on from NZ_JBQQBX010000034.1 coordinate 65,202, forward strand.
GCGGCTCCCGCGGCCACGCGCGCGGTGTGGCTGCTGTCTCCCGACCCGTCCTCGGTGTCCAGGGCCCGGAGCCTTGCCCGCACCCAGCTGGCCGACTGGGCGCTCCGCGAGCACACCGATGACACCGAGCTGCTGGTCAGCGAGCTGGTCACCAACGCGCTCCGCCATGCGTGGGGGCCGATCCGGTTCAGCCTCTCCCAGGCGGACGGCGCGCTGCGCTGCGAGGTCGAGGACACGGAGCCCGACCCGCCCCAGGTATGCCAGGCCGAGGACGACGACGAAACGGGCAGAGGGCTGCAGCTGCTCGACGCGCTGGCCTGCCAGTGGGGGTGTGAACGCACACACACCGGGAAGATCGTGTGGTTCGAGCTGATGACCTCGGCAACGACCGTCTCCCTCCCGGTCGGCGACGACCTCGGGCGTGACGGTGGCCACGACAAAGGGCCGCAGCTCCCGGGCTGGGAGAGCGGCGGCCCTTCGGCGTGATGGGAGCCCGTGGGGAGTTGCGAATCAGAGAACGCGCGTGGCGCTCGTCGGCGGGTAGTCGCTGAGCTTCTGCTTCACTACGCCCTTGCTGGGATTGGCGGCGTCGATGTACATGCCGTCGCCCACGTAGACGGCCACGTGGTACGCGCTGCCCGTACCGCCCCAGAACAGCAGGTCGCCCTTCTGAAGGGCGTCCAGCGACACCGGCGTTCCGGTGGTCGACTGGTCCTGCGAGACGCGCGGCAGATCGACGCCGACGGTCCGGAACGCGGCCTGCGTCAGCCCCGAGCAGTCGTACGCCGACGGGCCGGTGGCACCCATGACGTACGCCTTGCCGAGCTGCGCCTCGAGGAAGGCGAGGACGGTCGCGGCGCTGCCGGTCGCGGAGGAGGAGGCGGTGCTCAGGGTGGTGCGCTCGGCGGCGCGGGAGGCGCGCTCGCGGGCCTCCGCCGCCTTCCTGGCCTTCGCCTTGCGCGCGGCCTCGGCCTTGCGCTCGGCCTCCAGCTTGGCCTTCTTGGCGGCCTTGCGCGCGGCGTCCGCGGCGCGCTCACGCTGCTTCTCGAGCTCGGCCCGGTACTCGTAGTCGAGGGCGGCCTGCTCCGTGGCCGCGGAGGACTGCGCGACCGCGCCCGCGAGGGTGTCGGTCACCGTGGGCATTTCCACCGTCGTCTCGGCGGTGGACTCGGCCGCGAGAGCGGAGACCGATCCGCCGGTGACGGCGAGGGTGCTGAGGACGCCGCCGGCCACACCCGTGCGCAGCACCCAGGTGCTGGCGCTACGACGGGGTTTCCGGCGGCTACGTATGTGAGCGGTGTGGGACATGCGACCACGGCTATCAGGGTGCCAAGGGTTCCTTCAAGGAACGTGTGATGCGCCACAGTTGTCACGTACGCGGCGAGAAAGGCCACTTGCCGATCTTGGATGGCTCGTTCCGCTCCGGAGGGGTCAGCTCCGGTCACGCCATGGTCACGGCTTTCCTTTGTTTCGCCCGAATTGCGCGGCGCTTACCACCACCTACGTTCGGTGGCCAAGTAAGGCATTCCCGAGCGCGGAGACGACGTGGGATACCTCACGGTTTGGCGGCGCATTGAACAGCGCCGCCCTGCGTGTGAATGCGTGCACGCACCGGCGATCATGGCCGTTTCGCGAGCCGCCGCGCCCGCCGTCTCCGGCGTCTTCCATCGCCTTCCGGATCCGCGGGTTGCGCCTATTTATCAGCCCTCGCAGTCCATTGCGAATTTGCATGGACCGTTGCTCTTTGCTAGATGCGCACCGCCCTGACCTGCGGTAAGGCCTGAAGATGTCACGGCTCGTGATCGGCCGGACGCTTCGCGTATGAAGATCACCGCTCATCCGACTTCATGATCGTTCGTCAGGTGGTGGAGATCACAAAGCGCTTGTCGAACCCCGTGTCGCAGATCACAGACCGAGAGGCATAGGATGCAGTCGACTCGGGCTTGTGAACTGCCTCACATATGCACGATCTTCGTGTTGGCGGTGTGCACGTCCGGTCGCGGTCCGCAGTCATCGTCGACTGGAAGGAGCGAGGAGCGTGAACGCCTATGCGCCCATCCTCGTGCTAGGCGCCCTCGGGGCAGGCTTCGCGATCTTCTCCGTGGTCATGGCCAGTCTCGTCGGCCCCAAGCGCTACAACCGGGCCAAGCTCGAGGCGTACGAGTGCGGCATCGAGCCGACCCCGCACCCGGCCGGAGGCGGGCGCTTCCCGATCAAGTACTACCTGACGGCGATGCTCTTCATCGTCTTCGACATCGAGATCGTCTTCCTCTATCCCTGGGCCGTCACCTTCGACGCGCTGGGGCTGTTCGGGCTCGTCGAGATGGTCCTCTTCGTGCTCACCGTCTTCGTCGCCTACGCCTATGTCTGGCGGCGCGGCGGCCTGGAATGGGACTAGGGGGCTAGGGGCCAATCATGGGTATCGAAGAGAAAATTCCGAGCGGCTTTCTGCTGACCACCGTCGAACAGGCCGCGGGGTGGGTGCGCAAGTCGTCCGTCTTCCCCGCCACCTTCGGCCTGGCGTGCTGCGCCATCGAGATGATGACCACCGGCGCCGGGCGCTACGACCTCGCGCGCTTCGGCATGGAGGTCTTCCGCGGATCGCCGCGCCAGGCGGACCTGATGATCGTGGCGGGCCGGGTGAGCCAGAAGATGGCCCCGGTGCTGCGGCAGGTCTACGACCAGATGCCGAACCCGAAGTGGGTCATCTCCATGGGCGTTTGCGCCTCCTCCGGCGGAATGTTCAACAACTACGCGATCGTGCAGGGCGTCGACCATGTCGTCCCCGTCGACATCTACCTGCCCGGCTGCCCGCCCCGCCCCGAGATGCTGCTGGACGCGATCCTCAAGCTCCACCAGAAGATCCGCGAGGAGAAGCTCGGGGTCAACCGCGAGCAGGCGGCGCGCGAAGCGGAGGAAGCGGCGCTCAAGGCGCTCCCGACGATCGAGATGAAGGGGCTGCTGCGGTGAGCGATGCACCTGAGCCGAACGCCAACGGCGTCAACCCCGACAAGGACCTGAACGCCCAGAACCTGCCGGGCCAGCGCGGTGACCACGGCGAGGTCATCGACGTGCGCCGCGGCATGTTCGGCCCCAGCGGCGGCGGCGACACCTCCGGCTACGGCGGCCTCGTACGGTCCGTACGGCTGCCCGGCGCGGCCACCCGGCCGTACGGAGGCTGGTTCGACGAGGTCGCCGACGAGCTCGAAGGCGCCCTGGAGGAACAGGGCTTGGTCCCCGAGAACGCGATCGAGAAGACGGTCGTCGACCGCGACGAGATCACCTTCCACATCGCCCGCGAGCACCTGCCCCAGGTGGCCAGGACCCTCCGCGACGACCCGGCCCTGCGCTTCGAGCTCTGTACGGGCGTCAGCGGCGTCCACTTCCCGGGCGACAAGGGCCGCGAGCTGCACGCCGTCTACCACCTGCGCTCGATCACCCACAACCGGCTGATCCGGCTCGAGGTCGGCTGCCCCGACGCCGAACCGCACATCCCGTCGATCGTCTCGGTCTACCCGACCAACGACTGGCACGAGCGCGAGACGTACGACTTCTTCGGCATCGTCTTCGACGGCCACCCGGCCCTGACGCGGATCATGATGCCGGACGACTGGCAGGGCTTCCCGCAGCGCAAGGACTACCCGCTCGGCGGCATCCCCGTCGAGTACAAGGGCGCCCAGATCCCGGCTCCGGACCAGCGGAGGTCGTACAGCTGATGTCTGCTTCGCAAGCGACTCCACGAGAGACCACAGAAGGCACCGTCTACACCGTCACCGGCGGCGACTGGGACGAGGTCGCGACCGCCGCGGTCAAGGCCGACGACGAGCGGATCGTCGTCAACATGGGACCGCAGCACCCGTCCACGCACGGCGTGCTCCGGCTGATCCTGGAGATCGACGGCGAGACGGTCACCGAGGCCCGCTGCGGCATCGGCTACCTCCACACCGGCATCGAGAAGAACCTCGAGTACCGGACGTGGACGCAGGGCACCACGTTCGTCACGCGCATGGACTACCTCACCTCGTTCTACAACGAGGCCGGGTACTGCCTGGCCGTGGAGAAGCTCCTCGGCATCGAGGACGACATCCCCGACCGCGCCACCCTGGTCCGCGTGCTGCTGATGGAGCTGAACCGGCTCTCCTCCCACCTGGTGGCCATCGCCACCGGCGGCATGGAGCTCGGCGCCACCACGATCATGATCTACGGCTTCCGGGACCGCGAAATGATCCTGGATCTGTACGAGTTGATCACCGGGCTGCGGATGAACCACGCGTACATCCGCCCCGGAGGACTCGCCCAGGACCTGCCGCCCGGCGCGGTGGACGCCATCCGCGAGTGCATCAAGAAGATGCGGAAGAACCTCCCCGAGTACGACAAGCTCGCCACCGGGAACCCCGTCTTCAAGGGCCGGATGCAGGACGTCGGCTACCTCGACCTCGCGGGCTGCATGGCACTCGGCGCCACAGGACCGATTCTGCGCGCCGCCGGCCTCCCGCACGACCTCCGCAAGGCCCAGCCCTACTGCGGCTACGAGACCTTCGACTTCGAGGTGCCGACCGCCGACACCTGCGACGCGTACGGCCGGTTCCTGATCCGGCTCGAGGAGATGCGGCAGTCGCTGCGGATCGTCGAGCAGTGCCTGGACCGGCTGGAGCCGGGCCCGGTGATGGTCGGCGACAAGAAGATCGCCTGGCCCGCGCAGCTCGCGCTCGGCCCCGACGGTCTCGGCAACTCGCTCGACCACATCAAGAAGATCATGGGCACGTCGATGGAGGCCCTGATCCACCACTTCAAGCTGGTCACCGAGGGCTTCCGGGTCCCGCCGGGCCAGGCCTACACGGCCGTGGAGTCGCCCAAGGGCGAGCTGGGCGTGCACGCGGTCAGCGACGGCGGCACACGTCCGTACCGGGTCCACTTCCGCGACCCGTCCTTCACCAACCTGCAGGCCATGGCGGCGATGTGCGAAGGCGGCCAGGTCGCCGACGTCATCGTCGCGGTGGCGTCCATCGACCCCGTGATGGGAGGTGTCGACCGGTGACAGCCAACCCCGCCAACCCAGAGGTGCACCTGGGGATGCCGCAGCTCCCCGCCCCCGACTACCCGGCCGACGTACGGGCCCGGCTGGAGGCCGACGCGCGCGAGCTGATCGCCCGCTACCCCGACAGCCGCTCCGCGCTGCTGCCGCTGCTGCACCTCGTGCAGTCGGAGGAGGGCTACGTCTCCCGCACCGGCATCCGGTTCTGCGCCGAGATGCTCGGCCTCACCACCGCCGAGGTCACCGCTGTCTCCACCTTCTACACGATGTACCGGCGCAAGCCGTCCGGCGACTACCAGGTCGGAGTCTGCACCAACACGCTGTGCGCGGTGATGGGCGGCGACGCCATCTTCGACGAGCTGAAGCGGCACCTGGGCGTCGGCAACGGCGAGACCACCGAGGACGGCAAGGTCACGCTCGAGCACGTCGAGTGCAACGCGGCCTGCGACTTCGCACCCGTCGTGATGGTCAACTGGGAGTTCTTCGACAACCAGACCCCCGAGTCCGCCAAGCAGTTGGTGGACGATCTGCGGGCGGGCCGGGACGTCGAGCCGACCCGCGGCGCGCCCCTGTGCACGTACAAGCAGACCGCCCGGATCCTCGCCGGCTTCCCGGACGAGCGGCCCGGCGCGGTCGAGGCGACCGGCGGAGCCGGGCCCGCCTCCCTCGCCGGACTGCGGCTCGCCAAGGGCGAGGCAGGCCCGGGCCGCGTCGTCTCCCCGCGCTCCTCCCATTCGGTTCCCTCAGGAGGGACCCCCGCGGACGAGCCGCCCGCGACGCACCCCAGCTCGCACGACGCACCACAGAAGACCTCCGCCTCCGACCCGCAGCACCCCGCCGGTCCGGTGACCGAGGAGGGCGAGGAGTGATGACCGTGTCAACGGAACATGGCGGCCCCTCCCGGCCGGGGGCCGGGGGAGAGACCAGCCCCGAGAAGCTGCTCGTGCCCGTGCTCTCCGCGTTCTGGGACCAGCCCGACTCCTGGACCCTGGACACCTACCGGCGCCACGACGGCTACAAGGGCCTGCGCAAGGCCCTGGGGATGGCGCCGGACGACGTCATCGCCCTGGTCAAGGACTCCGGTCTGCGCGGCCGCGGCGGCGCGGGCTTCCCCACCGGCATGAAGTGGCAGTTCATCCCGCAGGGCGACGGCAAGCCGCACTACCTCGTCGTCAACGCAGACGAGTCCGAACCCGGAACCTGCAAGGACATCCCCCTCCTCTTCGCCAACCCGCACGCGCTCATCGAGGGCATGGTGATCGCCTGCCATGCCATCCGCTCCAACCACGCCTTCATCTACCTGCGCGGCGAGGTCGTGCCCGTGCTGCGCCGGCTGCACCACGCGGTCGCCGAGGCGTACGAGGCGGGTTACCTCGGCAAGGACATCATGGGCAGCGGCTTCGACCTCGAGCTCACCGTGCACGCGGGCGCGGGCGCGTACATCTGCGGCGAGGAGACCGCACTGCTCGACTCGCTCGAGGGCCGGCGCGGCCAGCCCCGGCTGCGTCCCCCCTTCCCGGCTGTCGCGGGCCTCTACGCCTGCCCCACTGTCGTGAACAACGTCGAGTCCATCGCCTCGGTTCCCGCGATCCTGAACCGCGGCAACGACTGGTTCCGCTCCATGGGCAGCGAGAAGTCCCCGGGCTTCACGCTCTACTCGCTCTCGGGACACGTCGCGGGCCCCGGCCAGTACGAGGCCCCGCTGGGCGTCACGCTCCGCCAGCTCCTCGACATGAGCGGGGGCATGCGCCCAGGACACCGGCTGAAGTTCTGGACCCCCGGCGGCTCCTCAACCCCGCTGCTCACCGACGAGCACCTGGACGTACCGCTCGACTACGAGGGCGTGGGCGCGGCCGGTTCGATGCTCGGCACCAAGGCGCTGCAGTGCTTCGACGAGACCACCTGCGTCGTCCGGGCCGTCACCCGCTGGACCGAGTTCTACGCCCACGAGTCCTGCGGCAAGTGCACGCCCTGCCGCGAAGGCACGTACTGGCTGGTGCAGCTGCTGCGCGACATCGAGGCGGGCAAGGGCCGCATGGAGGACCTCGACAAGCTGAACGACATCGCCGACAACATCAACGGCAAGTCCTTCTGCGCGCTGGGAGACGGCGCCGCCTCGCCCATCTTCTCCTCGCTCAAGTACTTCCGCGCGGAGTACGAGCAGCACATCACGGGCCGCGGCTGCCCCTTCGACCCGGCCAAGTCGACGCTCTGGGCCGACGACCACAAGACCGCCACCACCAAGGGGGTGCATGCGTAACCATGACCATGCTGCAACCATCAAGCGGCTCCGCCGGCGTGGCCAACGCCCCCACCGGAGGCGGGGAAGCGGCGGTGCCGCCGGAGGACCTGGTGTCCGTCACCATCGACGGCATCGAGCTCTCCGTCCCCAAGGGGACCCTCGTGATCCGGGCGGCCGAGCTGCTCGGGATCGAGATCCCGCGCTTCTGCGACCACCCGCTCCTCGACCCGGTCGGCGCCTGCCGCCAGTGCATCGTCGAGGTCGAGGGCCAGCGCAAGCCCATGGCGTCCTGCACGATCACTTGTACGGACGGGATGGTGGTGCGGACTCAGCTCACCTCGCCCGTGGCCGAGAAGGCCCAGCGCGGAGTGATGGAGCTGCTACTGATCAACCACCCGCTCGACTGCCCGGTCTGCGACAAGGGCGGCGAGTGCCCGCTGCAGAACCAGGCCATGAGCGCGGGCCAGGCCGACACCCGCTTCGAGGGCAGGAAGCGGACGTACGAGAAGCCCATCCCGCTGTCCGCGCAGGTGCTGCTGGACCGCGAGCGCTGCGTGCTGTGCGCCCGCTGCACCCGGTTCCAGGACCAGATCGCGGGCGACCCGATGATCGAGCTGCTGGAGCGGGGCGCGCTGGAGCAGGTCGGCATCGGTGAGGGCGAGCCCTTCGAGTCGTACTTCTCCGGCAACACCATCCAGATCTGCCCGGTGGGCGCCCTCACCTCCAAGGCCTACCGGTTCCGCTCCCGCCCCTTCGACCTCGTCTCCTCGCCGAGCGTCTGCGAGCACTGCTCGAGCGGCTGCGCGACCCGTACGGACCACCGGCGCGGCAAGGTCATGCGACGCCTCGCCGCCGACGACCCCGAGGTCAACGAGGAGTGGATCTGCGACAAGGGCCGCTTCGGCTTCCGCTACGCGCAGCTGCCCGACCGGCTGACCGCGCCGCTCGTCCGGAGCGCGGAGTCCGGTGAACTGGAGCCCGCGAGCTGGCCGGAGGCCCTGGATGCCGCGGCCAGGGGGCTTGCGGCAGCCAAGGGCCGTACGGGCGTGCTGACCGGCGGACGCCTCACGGTCGAGGACGCGTACGCGTACGCCAAGTTCGCCCGGGTCGCGCTCGACACCAACGACATCGACTTCCGGGCCCGCGTCCACAGCGCAGAGGAGGCCGACTTCCTCGCCGCGCACATCGCGGGCCGGGGCCGGGACCTGGACGGCAGCGGGCTCACGTACACGGCCTTGGAGAAGGCCCCGGCGGTGCTGCTCGCCGGGCTGGAGTCGGAGGAGGAGGCGCCCGGCGTCTTCCTGCGGCTGCGCAAGGCGTGGCGCAAGCACGGCCGGCACACCTTCGCCATCGCCACCCACGCCACCCGCGGCCTGACGAAGGCAGGCGGAACCCTGCTCCCCGCCGCGCCCGGCACCGAGACCGAGTGGCTCGACGCAATCGCTGGCCGGGCCGGGCTGGACGAGGACGGCGAGAAGGCGGCGGAGGCGCTGCGCGCCGAGGGCGCGGTGATCGTCGTCGGTGAGCGGCTGGCAGGCGTACCGGGTGCCCTGACCGCCGCCGTACGGGCCGCCACCGCGACCGGCGCCACGCTCGCGTGGATCCCGCGCCGGGCGGGCGAGCGCGGCGCGATCGAGGCGGGCGCGCTCCCCGGGCTGCTGCCCGGCGGCCGCCCGGCCACGGATCCACGCGCGCGTGAGGAGACAGCCGCCGCCTGGGGCGTGGCGGGACTGCCGCACCGGCACGGCCGCGACACCGGCCAGATCGTCGAGGCCGCGGCCACCGGCGAGCTGTCCGCACTGCTCGTCGCGGGCGTCGAGGTCGCCGACCTGCCCGACCCGGACCGCGCGCTCCAGGCCCTGGACGCGGCGGACTTCGTGGTCAGCCTGGAGCAGCGGCCCAGCGAGGTCACCGAGCGGGCGGACGTCGTTCTGCCGGTCGCCGCCGTCGCCGAGAAGGACGGCACGTTCCTCAACTGGGAGGGCCGCGCGAGGCCGTTCGAGGCCGCGCTCAAGCCGGACCTGATGGTCCAGCGGCACCGGATGCCGGACGCGCGCGTGCTGAACATGCTCGCCGATGCCATGGCCGACGGCGCAGGCGCTCATGGACAGGGCCACCTGGGGCTGCCGGACGTACAGGCGGTACGGCGGGAGATGGAGCGGCTCGGCGCCTGGGACGGGCCGTACGCCGCAGGGCCCGCGGAGCACCCGCGGCCGCTGTCCCGCCCCGAAGCGGGCGAGGCGGTCCTCGCCGGTCACCGGCTCCTGCTCGACCAGGGCCGGCTGCAGGCCGGTGACGACGCGCTGGCCGCGACCCGGCACGCCGCAGTCGCCCGGCTCTCGGCGTCCACGGCCGAGGAGGCGGGGGTCGCGGACGGCGCGGTCGTACGGGTCTCCGGCCCGGCCGGGTCCGTACAACTGCCGCTCCAGGTCACACCGATGCCCGACCGGGTGGTGTGGCTCCCGCTGAACTCCGTCGGCGGCGGGGTGCAGCGCGATCTGGGCGTGCTCCCCGGCCGGCTGGTGAAGATCGCCGCGGCCCCGACGGAGCCCGCCCCGACGGAGGTGGACGCATGATCCAGGACATCCAGCCGGTCCAGCAGCTGGCCGCGGAGGACCTGTCGATGTTCGGCACCGACCCGTGGTGGCTCGTCGTCATCAAGGCCGTCTTCTGCTTCGCCTTCCTGATGGTGACCGTGCTCTTCTCGATCGTCTGGGAGCGCAAGGTCGTCGCCTGGATGCAGCTGCGCATCGGCCCCAACCGGCACGGCCCCTGGGGCATGCTCCAGTCCCTCGCGGACGGCATCAAGCTGATGCTGAAGGAGGACCTGGTCGTCAAGCGCGCCGACAAGGCGGTCTACGTGCTGGCGCCGATCGTCGCCGCGATCCCCGCCTTCATGGCCATCGCGGTGATCCCCTTCGGCCCGCCGGGCAACGAGATCTCGATCTTCGGCCAGCTCACCGCGATGCAGCTCACCGACCTGCCGATCGCGGTCCTCTACATCCTCGCGGTCGCCTCCGTCGGCTTCTATGGCATCGTGCTCGCGGGCTGGTCGTCCGGCTCGACGTACCCGCTGCTCGGCGGCCTGCGCTCGGCCGCGCAGCTGATCTCGTACGAGATCGCGATGGGCCTGTCGTTTGCGGCCGTGTTCCTCTACTCCGGGTCGATGTCCACCTCGACGATCGTCGCCGAACAGCACGACCGATGGTTCGCGATCCTGCTCCCGGTCTCCTTCCTGATCTACATCGTGTCGATGATCGGTGAGACGAACCGGCTGCCGTTCGACATGCCGGAATCCGAGGGCGATCTCGTCGGCGGCTTCAACACCGAGTACTCGTCGATCAAGTTCGCGATGTTCATGCTCGCCGAGTACGTCAACATGGTCACCGTCTCGGCGGTCGCGATCACCCTCTTCCTCGGCGGCTGGATGGCCCCCTACCCGATCAGCGCCTTCTGGGAGGGCGCGAACCACGGGTGGTGGCCGATGCTCTGGTTCACCATCAAGGTGCAGCTGCTGCTGTTCTTCTTCATCTGGCTGCGCGGCTCGCTCCCGCGGGTCCGCTACGACCAGCTGATGAAGCTCGGCTGGAAGGTCCTCATCCCGGTCTCGATGGTCTGGGTCATGCTCGTCGCGACCGTGCGGGCACTGCGCAACGAGAACGTCGACTACCAGCAGATCGTGCTGTACGTGGGCGGCGGGGTCGTCGCGCTCCTGCTGCTCTCCTTCGTCTACGACATCTTCCGCGAGCGCGGCGAGAAGGCGGGAGAGGCCGCCGGGGCGGAGGGCGGCCCGCCGCCCGCGTTCGACCCGATGGCCGGCGGCTTCCCGGTGCCGCCGCTGCCCGGACAGACCCTGCCGCCCGTGCCACGCCGACGGCCGCGCCACGAACGCGAGTTGATTGTCAGTGGTGGCTCCGATACTGAAAGTGACGGAAAGGAGGCTGACGGTGCCTGACTTCCAGAATCCCGTCGCCGGCTTCGGCGTGACCTTCAAGGCCATGTTCAAGCGGCGGCTGACCGAGCAGTACCCGGAGGAGAAGAAGCCCACCGCGCCGCGCTTCCACGGCCGGCACCAGCTCAACCGGCATCCGGACGGGCTCGAGAAGTGCATCGGCTGCGAGCTGTGCGCCTGGGCCTGCCCGGCCGACGCGATCTACGTGGAGGGCGCGGACAACACCGACGAGGAGCGCTACTCGCCGGGCGAGCGGTACGGCAGCGTCTACCAGATCAACTATCTGCGCTGCATCCTGTGCGGCCTGTGCGTCGAGGCCTGCCCCACCCGGGCGCTGACCATGACGAACGATTACGAACTCGCCGACAGGACCCGTGAGTCGCTCATCTACACCAAGGAGGAGCTGCTCGCGGGCCTGGAGGAGAGCATGGTCGACACCCCGCACGCGATCTACCCGGGGATGACCGAGCAGGACTACTACCGGGGTCTGGTCACCGAGGCCGCGCCCGGTACGGAGCGCCAGGTCGCGGTCTCCAAGGGCGAGCGGCCCGAGGACCAGGGGGTGGATGCGTGAACGTCGCCGCTTACACCACCTCCACCGGCGAGGCCTTCCAGTTCTGGGTCCTCGCCGTGGTCGCCGTCCTCGGCGCGCTCGGCACGGTCCTGATGAAGAAGGCCGTGCACAGCGCCCTGTGCCTGGCCGGGACCATGATCGTGCTGGCGGTGTTCTACCTCGCCAACGGCGCGTACTTCCTGGGCGTCGTCCAGATCGTGGTCTACACCGGCGCGGTCATGATGCTGTTCCTCTTCGTCGTCATGCTGGTCGGCGTCACCGCGTCCGACTCGCTCAAGGAGACCATCAAGGGCCAGCGGTGGGCGGCCGCGGCCTGCGGGCTCGGCTTCGGCGTCCTGCTGATGGCCGGGATCGGCAACGCGTCGATCCGGACCTTCAACGGTCTCGGCCAGGCGAACTCCGGCGGCAACGTCGAGGGCCTGGCGTCCCTGATCTTCACCAAGTACGTGTTCGCCTTCGAGATCACCGGCGCGCTGCTGATCACGGCGGCCGTCGGCGCGATGGTGCTCACCCACCGCGAGCGCACCGAGCGCGCCGCGACCCAGCGGGAGCAGGCCGAGGCCCGGGTCCGTACGGGCAAGCAGGTCCCGCCGCTGCCCGCGCCCGGTGTCTACGCCCGGCACAACGCCGTGGACATCCCCGGGCTGCTGCCCGACGGCACGCCGTCCGAGCTCACCGTCAGCGACACGCTGCGCGCCCGGGGCCAGATCCGCGACGTGTCGGGCCAGGCGCTCGCCGACCTCGCCGCGCTGGAGCAGCGCGCCGAGCAGCGTCTCGGCCGGATCGAGCGAGCCGAGGAGGCAGGCAAGTGAACCCGGTCAACTACCTCTACCTCTCCGCCCTGCTGTTCAGCATCGGCGCGGCCGGGGTGCTGATCCGGCGGAACGCGATCGTCGTGTTCATGTGCGTCGAGCTGATGCTGAACGCCTGCAACCTAGCCTTCGTCACCTTCTCGCGGATGCACGGCAATCTCGACGGCCAGATCATCGCGTTCTTCACGATGGTCGTCGCCGCGGCCGAGGTCGTGGTCGGCCTGGCGATCATCGTGACGATCTTCCGTTCCCGCCACTCGTCCTCGGTCGACGACGCCAGCCTGATGAAGCTGTAAGGGGTCGCAAACAGTGGAGAACCTCATCGGACTGCTCATCGCGGCCCCGCTGCTTGGCGCGGCCGTACTGCTGTGCGGCGGCCGGCGGCTCGACCGTACGGGCCACTGGATCGCCTGCGGCCTCGCGTCGCTGTCCTTCGTCTTCGGCGCGGTGCTCTTCTTCCACATGCTGGCGCTGGGCGGCGAGGAACGCACCCTGCGGGAGCACCTGTTCAGCTGGATCCCGGTCGGCGGCTTCCAGGCGGACGTGGCCTTCCAGCTCGACCAGCTGTCGATGACCTTCGTGCTGCTGATCACCGGAGTGGGCTCGCTGATCCACTTCTACTCGATCGGCTACATGGAGCACGACGAGCGCCGCCGCCGCTTCTTCGGCTACCTCAACCTCTTCCTGGCGGCGATGCTGCTGCTGGTCCTCGCGGACAACTACCTGCTGCTGTACGTCGGGTGGGAGGGCGTCGGCCTGGCCTCGTACCTGCTCATCGGCTTCTGGCAGCACAAGCCGAGCGCGGCGACGGCGGCGAAGAAAGCGTTCATCGTCAACCGCGTCGGCGACATGGGCCTGTCCATCGCCATCATGATCATGTTCGTGACCTTCGGGACCTTCGCCTTCGAGCCGGTGCTGGCCTCCGTCGGCGCTGCGACATCAGGCGCTGGCGCGCCGGTCGGCGAGGGCACGCTCACCGCGATCGGGCTGATGATACTGCTCGGCGCGTGCGGCAAGTCGGCCCAAGTGCCGCTGCAGTCCTGGCTCGGTGACGCGATGGAGGGCCCGACCCCGGTCTCGGCCCTGATCCACGCGGCGACGATGGTGACCGCGGGCGTCTACCTGATCACCCGGTCCGGGGCGATCTTCAACGCGGCGCCGGACGCGCAGGTCGCGGTGGTGGCCGTCGGCGCGGTCACGCTCCTCTTCGGTGCGATCGTCGGCTGCGCGAAGGACGACATCAAGAAGGCGCTCGCCGCTTCGACGATGTCCCAGATCGGCTACATGATGCTGGCCGCGGGCCTCGGCCCGATCGGCTACGCCTTCGCGATCATGCACCTGATCACCCACGGCTTCTTCAAGGCCGGGCTCTTCCTCGGCGCGGGCTCGGTCATGCACGGCATGAACGACGAGGTCGACATGCGGAAGTACGGCGGCCTGCGGTCGTACATGCCGATCACCTTCGTCACCTTCGGGCTCGGCTATCTGGCGATCATCGGCTTCCCGGGTCTGTCCGGCTTCTTCTCCAAGGACAAGATCATCGAGGCGGCCTTCGCCAAGGGCGGTACGGAAGGGTGGATCCTGGGGGGCGCGGCTCTGCTGGGCGCGGCCATCACCGCGTACTACATGACCCGGGTCATGCTGCTGACCTTCTTCGGCGAAAAGCGCTGGCAGCCCGACGAGCAGGGCAACGAGCCGCACCCCCACGAGTCGCCGAGGTCGATGACCATCCCCATGATCGTCCTCGCTGTCGGATCCGTCTTCGCGGGCGGCCTGTTCAGCATCAACGAGGCGTTCGTGAAGTGGCTGGAGCCGGTCACCAGCTTCGATCACGGCCACTCCCCGGTGAGCGCCGCCACCGTCACCACCGCGACGGTCGTCGTCCTGCTCGTCGGCGTGGCGCTGGCCTGGGCGCAGTACGGGCGCAGGCCGGTTCCCGTCACCGCGCCGCGCGGGTCGCTGCTCACCCGGGCAGCCCGCCGCGACCTGCTGCAGGACGACTTCAACCACGTGGTGCTGCTCAAGCCCGGCGAGTATCTGACCCGCGGTCTGGTCTATCTCGACCACAGCGTCGTCGACGGGGTGGTCAACGGTACGGCGGCCTCGGTCGGCGGTCTGTCGGGCCGGATGCGCAAGGTGCAGAACGGCTTCGCCCGCTCCTACGCGGTGTCGATGTTCGGCGGTGCGGCGGTCCTGATCGCCGCGACCCTGCTGATGAGGGCGGTCTGAGATGTCATTTCCTCTGCTGACGGTCACGGCCGCGGTGCCCGCGCTGGGCGCGATCGCGACCGCCGCCGTGCCCGCCGCGAAGCGCGGCACCGCCAAGTGGCTGGCGCTGGGCTTCTCGCTCGCCACGCTCGTCCTGGCGGCGGTCGTGCTCGTACGGTTCGAGCCGGGCGGTGCGGGCTACCAGCTCACCGAATCCCACGCCTGGATCGAGGACTTCGGGGTGCGGTACGAGCTGGGCGTGGACGGCATCGCGGTCGCGCTGATCGCGCTCACCGCCGTCCTCATCCCCTTCATCATCCTGGCGGGCTGGCACGACGCCGACCCCCTCGCTGAGTCCGATAGCGGCTCCGCCGCGGGCAAGTCGTCGCGCTGGCGGCCCACCCAGGGCTTCTTCGCGCTGATCCTGATGGTCGAGGCGATGGTGATCCTCTCCTTCGAGGCCACCGACGTCTTCCTCTTCTACATCTTCTTCGAAGCCATGCTGATCCCGATGTACTTCCTCATCGGGGGCTTCGGGGACCGGGCGGGCGCGCACGGCGAGGACGAGGCGAGCAAGCAGCGCAGTTACGCGGCCGTGAAGTTCCTGCTCTACAACCTGGCCGGCGGCCTGATCATGCTGGCCGCCGTCATCGGGCTGTTCGCCGTCACCGCCGACGACCTCGGGCAGGGCACCTTCTCCCTCCAGGAGATCGTCCAGGCGCGGGCGGACGGCGACCTCTCCATGGCGACGGTCACCGAACGGGCCCTGTTCCTGGGCTTCTTCTTCGCCTTCGCCGTCAAGGCCCCGCTCTGGCCGCTGCACACCTGGCTGCCGAACGCGATGGGGGAGTCGACCGCGCCCGTCGCCGTCCTGATCACGGCGGTCGTCGACAAGGTCGGCACCTTCGCGATGCTCCGCTTCTGCCTCCAGCTCTTCCCGGAGGCGTCGAAGTGGGCGACGCCCGCGATCCTCGTGCTCGCGCTGGTGAGCATTGTCTACGGCGCGCTGGTGGCGATCGGCCAGCGGGACATCAAGCGGCTGATCGCGTACGCCTCGATCTCCCACTTCGGCTTCATCATCCTGGGCATCTTCGCGATGACCAGCCAGGGCCAGGGTGGCGCGACGCTCTACATGGTCAACCACGGGATCTCCACCGCGGCGCTGATGCTGGTCGCCGGCTTCCTGATCTCGCGCCGCGGCTCGCGCCTGATCGCCGACTACGGCGGCGTGCAGAAGGTGGCGCCGATTCTCGCGGGCACCTTCCTGATCGGCGGTCTGGCCACCCTCTCGCTGCCCGGGCTCGCGCCCTTCATCAGCGAATTCCTGGTCCTGGTCGGCACGTTCAGCCGTTATCCGGCGCTCGGCGTCATCGCGACCTTCGGCATCGTGCTGGCCGCGCTCTACGTGCTGGTGCTCTATCAGCGCACGATGACCGGGCCG
Organism: Streptomyces sp. 7N604; assembly: GCF_052245475.1. NCBI lineage: Bacteria > Bacillati > Actinomycetota > Actinomycetes > Kitasatosporales > Streptomycetaceae > Streptomyces > Streptomyces sp. 7N604. Next base: position 81,466 of record NZ_JBQQBX010000034.1, read on the forward strand.
GTCAAGGCGGCGGTCCGGCAGATGCCCGACCTCAAGGTCCGCGAGCTGGTGGTCGTCGCCCCGCTGATCGCCCTGCTGATCTTCCTGGGCGTCTACCCGAAGCCGGTCGCGGACATCGTGAACCCGGCGGTCGACCACACGCTGTCGGTCGTGGACGAGCGTGATCCCAAGCCCGATGTTCCGGTACGAGACCTGGAGGCCGCGAAGTGATCGCCGTGGCAGACGCAAGCGTTGTCCACAGCCTGTGGACGACAGCGGCCCAGGCCCCCGACAAGATCCCGGGCCCGAAGATCGAGTACGGGCAGCTGGCCCCGACGCTGATCGTGCTGGGCGCCGCAGTCCTCGCCATTCTCGTCGAGGCCTTCCTGCCGCGCCGCAGCCGCTACCATGCGCAGCTGCTGCTGTCGCTGGTCGGCCTCGCCGCCGCCTTCGCGGCGGTCATCGGGCTGGCCGCCGGCGGCTACGCGGGCAGCAAGTCGCGGATCGCCGCGATGGGCGCCGTCGCGGTCGACGGCCCTGCGCTCTTCCTCCAGGGCACGATCCTGCTGGTCTCGCTGGTCGCCGTCTTCACCTTCGCCGAGCGGCGGCTCGACCCGCAGGCGCACGGCAAGCGCGTCGACTCCTTCGCCGCGCAGGCGGGCGCCGTGCCGGGCGGACCGGCTGAACAGGCCGCGGTCAAGGCGGGGTTCACCACGACCGAGGTCTTCCCGATCCTGCTCTTCGCGGTCGGCGGCCTGCTGATCTTCCCTGCGGCCAACGACCTGCTGACCCTCTTCGTCGCCCTCGAGGTCTTCTCCCTCCCGCTGTACGTGCTGTGCGCGCTGGCCCGCCGCCAGCGGCTGCTCTCGCAGGAGTCGGCCGTCAAGTACTTCCTGCTCGGCGCCTTCTCGTCCGCCTTCCTGCTGTTCGGCATCGCGCTGCTGTACGGCTACGCGGGCACGGTCACGTACGCCGGTATCGCCGACGTCGTGGACGGCACCGTACGGGACATCACCCCGGCCCTGGCCGGGACCATGGGCAATGACGCGCTGCTGCTGATCGGCGGCGCGATGGTGCTGATGGGTCTGCTCTTCAAGGTCGGCGCGGTGCCGTTCCACATGTGGACGCCGGACGTCTACCAGGGCGCTCCCACCCCGGTCACCGGCTTCATGGCGGCGGCCACCAAGGTCGCGGCCTTCGGCGCGCTGCTGCGGCTGCTGTACGTGGTGCTGCCGGGCATGCGCTGGGACTGGCGGCCGGTCATGTGGGGCGTCGCGATCATCACCATGCTGGTCGGCGCGATCGTGGCCATCACCCAGACCGATGTGAAGCGACTGCTGGCGTACTCCTCGATCGCGCACGCGGGCTTCATCCTCGCCGGTGTCATCGCGGCCACCCCCGACGGCGTTTCGTCGGTGCTCTTCTACCTGGCCGCCTACTCGTTCGTGACCCTCGGCGCCTTCGCCGTCGTCACGCTGGTGCGCGACGCGGGCGGCGAGGCCACGCACCTGTCCAAGTGGGCGGGCCTGGGGCGGCGCTCGCCGCTGGTCGCCGCGGTCTTCGCGATCTTCCTGTTGGCCTTCGCGGGCATCCCGCTGACCTCGGGCTTCTCCGGCAAGTTCGCCGTCTTCAAGGCAGCGGCGGAGGGCGGCGCGGGCGCGTTGGTGATCGTGGGTGTGATCTCGTCGGCGATCGCCGCGTTCTTCTACATCCGGGTGATCGTGCTGATGTTCTTCAGCGAGCCGAAGCCGGAGGGCCCGACGGTGGCCGTGCCGAGCCCGCTGACGATCACGGCGATCGGCATCGGCGTCGCGGTCACGATCGCGCTCGGCGTCGCGCCGCAGTACTTCCTGGACCTGGCAGGTCAGGCAGGGGTTTTCGTGAGATAGCGGTGCGCCTCTCGTAGGGTGCCCGGACGCCGGCGGTGCCCCGGAGCCGGACCGGCTCCGGGGGCACCGCCGTCGTACGGCTCCAACGCGGCCGCTGACGCATGCGGTTCACCTCGCGGTGCCCCGCGGTGACGGCGATGGTGCGCGATCCGGCGCGGCGTGAGTGCGGCGGGGTGTCATGGCGGCGAGGTGTCATTACGGCGAGGTGTCATTAAGGACATTTCTCCGCACTACGGGTCGTTGGCTGTCCGTTTACCGCCGGATGTCAAGGTTCCTTGCGTGAGCTTTCCACAGACCCAGCGCCAGTACGGCGCCCCGGCTGTCCCCACCGGCCGGGTCACTCAGGTCGTCGCCCACCGCGGCGCCTCCCACGATCACCCCGAGCACACGCTCGCCGCGTACGAGCAGGCCATCGAGGACGGCGCCGACGCGCTGGAGTGCGATGTGCGGCTGACCCGGGACGCGCGTCTGGTGTGCGTCCACGACCGCCGGGTGGACCGTACGTCCGATGGGCGCGGAGCCGTCTCCGCGATGACCCTCGACGAGCTGGACCGGCTCGACTTCGGCTCCTGGAAGGGCGGCGGCGCCGAGCCCGCGCGGGTGCTCGCCTTCGACGAGCTGCTGGCCCTGGCGACCTCGGCGCCCCGGCCGGTCGGGCTCGCCGTCGAGACCAAGCACCCCACGCGGTGGGCGGGCCGGGTCGAGCACGAACTCGTCCGGCAGCTCCGGCTGTTCGGACTCCACCGGCCCAAGCCGGGCGAACCCCCGCGCGTGCGGCTGATGAGCTTCTCGCGGCTCGCCCTGCGCAGACTGGGAGCCCTCGCGCCCGAGCTGCCCCGCGTGCTGCTGTCGGAGCGCTCGCCGCTGCCCGGCCTGGCCACGGCCCTCCCGCCCGGCGTCCGCATCGCGGGCCCCGGCATCGACCTCGTACGCGCCCGCCCCGACCTGGTGCCCCGGCTGCGGGCAGCGGGACATCAGGTGCATGTGTGGACGGTGGACGAGCCGGAGGACGTGGAGCTGTGCCTTGCCCTCGGCGTCGAGTCACTGATCACCAACCGCCCCCGGCAGGTCCTGGAGCAGATCGGCGAGCGCTGACGGGGCGCGGCCTCCTTACGGCGCGCCCCACTCGTCACGCCCCCCGGGACGCGTAGGCCCGTACGTCCGCATCGGGGTCGGTGGCTGCCGTGGCCAGGGCGGCGCGGGCGTCATCGTGGCCGGTGTGGCGGAGGAGGGCGAGGACGGCCGCCTTTCGGATGTCGGCGTTGACGTCGGCGAGGGTCTTGGCCAGGGCGGGGATCGCGATACCGGGTGGTGCGGCGGACAGGGCGGTGGCGGCGCCCGCCCGGACCTGCCAGGCAGGTCGGCCAGCGCTTCGAGCGCGGTGGCGCCGTACGGGTCGGGCAGCCGGTGGCGGCGAGGGCCTCGAGGGCGGCGGCGCGGACGAGGGGGTCCTGGTCCCTGACCAGGGTGTGCAGGTGGTGCGGCCGGGCGGCGGTGCTGCCGAGGCCCTTGGCCGCGGCCACGCGGACCTCGCGGGAGGTGTCGGCGGCGGCCCCGGCGAGGGCGTCGATCGCGTCCACCGACACCAGTGCGCGGACGGTTTCGATCCGTACCTCGATGTCGGGGTCGGTGGCGTGCGCGCGAAGAGGTCGGCGCTGCCGAGGCGCAGGGCGCGCAGCACGTCCAGGGCCGCGGCCCGGACCCGCGGGTCCGCCACGCCGAGGGCGGCGACCAGCGGTTCGCGCAGTTCGGGCTCCGGCGGCAGGACCTCGACCAGCTCGGGCAGCGACGCGGCCGCGGCCGCGCGGACGGCGGCGACGTCCGCGAGGGTGGCCGCGAGAGCCGGGCCCGTGCCGGGCGGCGCGGTCTCGGTCAGCGTGGCGACGGCCGCCGCACGCACCGCCGGGTCGGCGTCCGCCAAGTACGGCCGCAGATCCGGGAGTTCGGGCTCATCCTCGGCGAGGCCATCAGCCGATCCAGGCCGTGCGGGTACTTCTCGGCGACGACGACCGTCCCGACACCGGGGCAGCGCTCGACGAGCTGCTCGGCGCGGAGCAGGCGGCGGTGTCTACGACCTGGGGTTTTCGCCTCCCGCGGCGCAAGATCTGCCACCGGCCCGAGCCCAGCCCCGGCGCTCCGCGCCGGGCCCACTTCCCACCCACCCTTCCCCTCTGCGATGGGCGCCCGGTTCTCCTGTGTGGGCGAGCACCGGCTCGGCACCGCCGAGAGCTCTCGCCGTTGCGGCGGGAAACTATCGCCGCCGCTTCGGCGAGTAGCCACACGCCTCAGGCGCGGGGGCCGTCAGCCTGTCGCGGGGAGGATTCGGCCCGTGACCTCGCCGAGGCCGGTGGGGGCGCCGCCGGGGCCCGGGGCCCAGGCCGTGAGGGTCACCTCGTCGCCGTCCTCCAGGAACGTCCGCTTGCCGTCCGGCAGCTCCACCGGATCCCGCCCCGCCCACGTGAGCTCCAGCAGGCAGCCGCGCTCCTCGGCGCGCGGCCCGCTCACCGTGCCGGAGGCGAAAAGGTCGCCCGTGCGCAGCGAGGCGCCGTTCACCGTCATATGGGCCAGCTGCTGGGCCGCCGTCCAGTACATCGTGGAAAAGGGCGGCTCCGAGACCGGGTACCCGTTGATCGAGACCGTGATCCGGATGTCGAGACCGCCGGGCTCCAGGCCGGATTCGTCCAGGTACGGGAGCAGCTCGTGGTCGCGGGCCGGCGGCGCCGTACGGGCCGTGTCCAGCGCCTCGAGCGGGGTCACCCACGCCGACACCGACGTGGCGAAGGACTTCCCGAGGAACGGTCCCAGCGGCACGTACTCCCAGGCCTGGATATCCCGCGCCGACCAGTCGTTGAGCAGGCAGACCCCGAAGACGTGGTCGCGGAACGCGGACTGCGGAACCGGCTCGCCGAGCGCCGACGGCGTGCCGACGACGAAGCCGACCTCCGCTTCGATGTCGAGGCGCTGCGAGGGCCCGAAGACGGGCGCGGGGTCGGCGGGCGCCTTGCGCTGCCCGCTGGGCCGTACGACCGGGGTGCCGGAGACGACGACCGTGCCCGCCCGGCCGTGGTAGCCGATGGGCAGGTGCTTCCAGTTGGGGGTGAGCGGCTCGCCGTCGGGCCGGAAGATCCGGCCGACGTTGGTGGCGTGGTGCTCGCTGGCGTAGAAGTCGACATAGTCCGCGACCTCGAAGGGGAGGTGCAGGGTGACGTCGGTGAGCGGGTGCAGGAAGGGCTCGATCGCCGGGTAGCCGAGCCAGGTGCGGATGTCGGCTCGTACGGACTGCCAGATGGGACGGCCCGCGGCCATCAGGGCGTTGAGGGTGGGGTGGGCGAGCAGGTCGGAGTGCGGGGAGCCCAGCGCGGTCGCCGCCGTATGGACGTCCAGCACGTGGTCGCCGTAGCGCACGCCGATGCGGCGGTTGCCGGGCTCGTCCGCCGTGCTGAAGACGCCGTACGGGAGGTTGTGCAGGCCGAAGGCGTCGCCTTCGGGGAGATCGAGCGGGCTCCGCTTGCGCTGCTCGGGCATGGATCGCTGCCTCGCCTTCCTGTCCGCCGTGGGGCCGGGCCCACAGGTTAAGGCCTGGTGGGCGCGCCTCGGGCCGATAGGCAAGGAATCACCAATGCACGGTAAATGCCGGGAAAAGCAGCGCTGGAAGGGGAAATTGCGAAGCAGCGGCCGGTTCGTCCGGTGGCGGTGCGGGACCGCCGGGCCGCCCCGGGCACTGGGCCGGATGGCCGAGCCGGGAAACGGGTGGTTCCGCTGGAGCACCTGTTCGTACCGGGGCTCGCGGCGGATCTTCCAGCCTCCCGCTCGGCTTCCGGTCGCCTCCCGGCCGGTTCCCCGTCCGCCGCCCCTCGGCTGGACGGGCGGCCGCCCGCTGTGATCCACAGGCGACCGGATACGCTGCCAGTGGTGACAGCGACACATCGACATTCCGCGTAGTCGTCCGCAGACAGGAGATCCCCTCGTGATCGTCGTCGGGCCATTTGGGCTGAGCGTGCGGGACCAGGCTCTGGAAGCCGATGTCCAGGCCGCGTTGGCGGCTGTCGAAGAGGGCCTGCTGGAGGCCACCAAGAGCGATGTGCCGTTCATCACGGAGGCGGCGCAGCACCTCGTCAAGGCCGGGGGCAAGCGGTTCCGCCCGCTGCTGGTGATGCTGGCGGCGCAGTTCGGCGACCCGCATGCGCCGGGGGTCGTGCCGTCCGCCGTCGTCGTCGAGCTGACGCACCTCGCGACGCTCTACCACGACGACGTGATGGACGAGGCGGACGTGCGGCGCGGAGTGCCCAGCGCCAATGCGAACTGGGACAATTCGGTCGCGGTGCTCACCGGCGACTTCCTCTTCGCCCGCGCCTCGCACATCCTGGCCGACCTCGGCCCCGAGGCCGTCCGCATCCAGGCCGAGGCGTTCGAGCGGCTGGTCACCGGCCAGATCCTGGAGACCGCGGGTCCGCGCGACGGCCGCGACCCCGTCAGCCACTACCTCGATGTCATCGCGGGCAAGACGGGCTCGCTCATCGCCGTATCGGGGCGCTTCGGCACGATGATGTCCGGCGCCGACGAGAGCGTCGTGGACATCCTGACCCAGTACGGCGAGCGGCTCGGCGTCGCCTTCCAGCTCGCGGACGACGTACTGGACATCGCGAGCGACAGCCACGAGTCGGGCAAGACGCCCGGCACGGATCTGCGCGAGGGTGTCCCGACCCTGCCCGTGCTGCACCTGCGGGCCCGGGTGGCGGCTGGCGGCGAGGCCGCGGAGCCCGCGGACCTGGAGCTGTGCGAGCTGCTCGACGGCGACCTCACGGACGACGCGCTCCACGCCGAGGCGCTGCGCAGGCTGCGGGTCCACCCGGCGCTCGAGCAGGCCCGCCGCGACACCGTCCGCTACGCGGAGGAGGCGCGCGCGACGCTGGCGCCGCTGCCCGCGTGCCCGGCGAAGGCCGCGCTCGAGGCGCTCTGCGACGCGGTGGTGCACCGCGCAGGCTGACGCCCCCTCAGGCCGCTGCTCTGCCGCGGCACCTGGTTCCCGCATCTCCTGTTGACCTGCCTGCATTTGCCTGCACCTGCCTGCACGGCGCAGCCGCCATCGGACGCAGCGCCCCTGGACCCCGGGGTCTGGGGTGGATCCCCAGTCTCGGGATGGGGGACCTCCCAGCGGTAGCTGGGGGAGGGCGGGACAGGGGAACGATGCGCCGCATACCTAGGGGGGCGCTGCACCTCCTGCGGTATCCCCTCCTCCCGGCGGATGGGGCGTCTCATCCCGTAGGCGTACGCGGAGTTGATCCCGTCGGCTGACGCCTGCGGCGTGGCCGGTTTGGTGGGATTAGTAGCACAAGCGCGGCGGACTAGGGTGACAATATGCGCGACGGTGCCCCTGCTCGATGCGATCAACCGCCGCCGACCACGGAGGTAGGGCAGATGCCAGGAAAGCGACCGACGCCGGTCACCGACGAATGGGACCCCGACGACGACGCCGCGGTGACACCGAGTCGCAGGGCGGTCCGGTACGTCGTCCCGGTCGCGGTGGCGGGAGTGGCGGCGGCGACGATCGGACTCGTCCCCGCGTTCGCCGGCTCCGGTGACCCCGACCTGCCCAAGATCTCGGCCGAGGAGCTCGTCGCGAAGGCGGCCGCGTCCGACGCGGAGCAGCTGTCGGGCACTGTCAAGGTCGAGACGGACCTCGGCCTCCCGTCGCTGCCGGGTGCCGAATCGGGCGGCGGCGCGGGCGGCTTCCTCGGGGGCGGCGGAGAGCGGGGCGGCAAGGGCGGCGGGGGCGAGGCCGCCGATCCCCAGGCAAAGCTGATGGGCATGCTGTCCGGCTCGCACACGCTGCGGGTGGCCGCGGACGGGCCTGAGAAGCAGCGCGTCTCGATCATCGACGACGCGGCCGAGTACAGCCTGATCCACAACGGCGACGAGGTGTGGGCGTACGACTCCGCCACCAACTCCGCGTACCACGCGACCGCTCCGGAGGGCGCGGACGGCAGGAATGGCGACCGCGACGGCGGCGTGGGCCGGCCGGAGGCAGGCGGCTCGCTGGAGGAGGCCACACCGCAGGAGTTCGCGAAGCAGGCGCTGAAGGCCGTGGACGATACGACGTCCGTGACGGTCGACGGCACGGCGCGGGTCGCCGGGCGCGATGCGTACCAGCTGCTGATCAAGCCGAAGCAGTCGGAGTCCACGGTCGGGTCGATCCGTATCGCGGTGGATGCCGAGAACGGTGTGCCGCTGAAGTTCACGCTCTCGCCGAAGTCCGGCGGGAAGCCGGTGGTCGACGCGGGCTTCACCTCGGTCGACTTCGCCAAGCCGGATGCGAAGACCTTCGAGTTCACGCCGCCGAAGGGCGCCGACGTCACCGAGCAGAAGGACTCCGCTCACAGCCGCAGGAACGGGCGGGACGTGGCCGTCCCGGTCGACCCGTCGGCCCGGGGCCTGGACAAGCTGTCCGGGCTCGGCGGCCTCGGCGAGGGCTGGGCGACCGTCGTCCGGATCAAGGGCGCGGAGGGGGCGCGCGGCGCGGGCAGCCCGGGCGCGCCGTCCGGCAAGGACGAGATGCCGGCCGAGGCGCGGTCGTTCATGGACAGCCTCGGCGAGAAGGTCACCGGCAAGTTCGGCTCAGGCACGGTCTACAGCACTCGCCTGATCAACGCCCTGATGACCGACGACGGCGCGGTCTACGTCGGCGCCGTCGACAAGTCGGCCCTGGTAAAGGCCGCCAACCAGGCCAAGTAGCCCCCCGGGCTGCCGATGCCCCACTGTGCGCTGCGCGGTGGGGCATCGGCGGCTGAGGGCGGCAGCGGACAGCCGGCGTCTCGCTGCCCAACTCGCGGCATGTTCAGCGGATATGCCTGGACCTCCGCCGCGTCTCAGGCGGCCGCTGCCGTGTTACCGACGTCAGTGGCCCGCTCGAAGCCCGGAGAACGATGCGGGTGCGAAGCCGCGTTGTGCGCGGCCGCACGCCCGTGGTCCTCGGGCCGGGAATTCGGCCGTCGTCCGGAGGCGTGGCGGCCGGGCGCTTCGGGAAGGGCCTGGGGGCAAGATGGGGCCGGACGGCCGCCTTGGCCGTCCGTCCGGAAGTGCGCTCGACAACGGGGAGAGCGATGGAGCGATCGTCGACCGAAGAGGCCGAGCCAGGAGGGTCCGCGCGGCAGGGGCGCGCGGCGCGGGGCGCGTTCGGCGCGGGCGAGCCCGGGCCGTCGACGGCGGGGTCCGAGGGGCCTTCACCGCGGGCCGGGGCTGAGCCGGTCGCGCGCGGTCCGGGCGCGGTTTTGCCGTCGGCTCCGCCCGCCGTACCCGGCGCCCGGCGGGCGGCCTCGGACGCGGCGCCCGCCGCGGACGACGAGGCTGTCATCGTGGCGCGCGGGCTCACCAAGCGGTTCCGGGGCGGGCAGCTCGCCGTCAATGCGCTCGATCTCGCCGTGCCGCGCGGCAGCGTCTTCGGTTTCCTGGGGCCCAACGGCTCCGGCAAGACCACGACCATCCGCATGCTCATGGGCCTGATGGCCCCCACCTCCGGCAGCGTCCGCGTCCTCGGCCGCCCCATGCCGCGCGCCGCGCGCGACGTGTTGCCCCACGTCGGGGCGCTCATCGAGGGCCCGGCCCTCTACGGCTTCCTCTCCGGCCGTGCCAACCTCGTCCGCTACGACTCCGCCGACCCGACCGCCGACCCCCGTACCCGCTCCGCCCGCGTCGCGGCAGCCCTCGAACGGGTCGGCCTCGCCGCCGCCGGGCCCAAGAAGGCCCGGGCGTACTCGCTGGGCATGAAGCAGCGTCTCGGCCTGGCCGCGGCCCTGCTCCATCCGCGCCGGCTGCTCGTACTCGACGAGCCGACCAACGGCCTCGACCCGCAGGGCATGCGGGAGATCCGGGCCCTGGTGCGCGAGCTGGCCGCCGACGGCACGACCGTCTTCCTCTCCTCTCACCTGCTGGACGAGATCGAGCAGGTGTGCACGCACGCGGCGGTGATGGCACAGGGCCGACTCATCGCGCAGGGTCCGGTCGCCGAGCTGTCCGCGGGTGCGCGCGGCAGGGTGGCCGTCACGACGCCGGACGCGGCCGTCGCCGTACGGGTGCTCAAGGAGCACGGCGTGACGGACCTCGTCGTCACCGGCGACCGCGTGACGGGCGAACTTCCCGCCCTGTCCGCCCCCGCCGCCCCTGCCCCCTCCGCCGCCGAGGCCCCCGACCTCGCGGACCTCAACGCCGCGCTCGTACGGGCCGACGTGCGCGTCCGTGCCTTCGGCGCCGAACGGGCCTCGCTCGAGGACGCGTTCGTCGCCCTGACCGGGGAGGGCTTCGATGTCGCAGGCTGAGACGCGGGCAGGGGCAAGGACAGAGGCAAGGACAGAGGCAAGGACGGGGGCAAGGGCAGGGGCAGGAGCAGAGGCCGGGGCGGCGGCCGCGCGGGCCGAGGAAACCGGGGCCCGCCACCCGAGCCGTACGTGGGCTCTCGGCCTCTTCCGCAGTGAGCTGGGCACCACCTTCCGCCGCTGGCGGACGCTCGCGCTGCTCGCGGTCCTCGCGGCCGTGCCCGTACTCGTCGGCGTCGCGGTGAGGATCGAGACGAGCGACGGCGGCACGGCGGGCGGGGGCGACGGCGGTGGCCCGGCCTTCATCGCCCAGATCACCAACAACGGCCTCTTCCTGGTCTTCACCTCGCTCGCCGCGACCCTGCCCTTCTTCCTTCCGATGGCCGTCGGGGTGATCGCGGGCGACGCGATCGCGGGCGAGGCGAACGCCGGGACGCTGCGCTATCTCCTCGTCGCGCCCGCGGGCCGTACCCGTCTGCTGTGCGCCAAGTACGCGGCCACGCTTGTCTTCTGTCTCGTCGCGACCCTCGTCGTGGCCGCCTCGGCGCTGGCCGCCGGCGCGCTGCTCTTCCCGCTCGGGGACGTCACGCTGATCTCCGGTACGACGGTGACGTTCGCGGAGGGCCTGGTACGGGCCGTGGGGGTCGCGGCCGCGGTGGCCGCCTCGCTGACCGGGATCGCGGCGCTCGGCCTCTTCGTCTCCACCCTCACCAACAGCGGGATCGCGGCGATGGCGACGACCGTCGGGCTGCTGATCACCGTGCAGATCCTCGACACCATCCCTCAGTTGCACGCCGTCCACCCGTATCTCTTCCCGCACTACTGGCTGAGCTTCGCGGACATACTGCGCGACCCGGTCTACTGGGAGGAACTGGTACGGAACCTGGGCCTCCAGGGCCTGTACGCGGCGGTGTTCGGCTCCGCGGCCTGGGCGCGCTTCACCGCCCGCGACATCACGGCGTGAGCGGCGTGCGAAGGCCCCGCGGCGTCATGTCGCGGGGCCTTCGCCCAGGGCGCCGGGCCGGGGCGGCAGCTACTGCCCGCTGCCGGCGCCCGCCTTGTGTGCGGCAGCGGAGTTGCCGGCCCTCGAGGCACCGGACAGCGTCCAGATCGCGTGCGCGATGGCGTCGCTGTTGCGGTCGAGGGCCGTGTCGTCGATGTTCGACGAGGTGTCGCAGGAGGAGTGGTAGCAGCGGTCGAAGGCCTGCCCCGCCGTACCGCCCCACTTCTGGGCCTGGGCCGCGCTCTTCCTGCTGCTCGCGCCGGTGAAGAGTCCGCCGACCGCGATGCCCGCGTCCTTGAAGGACGCGTGGTCGGAGCGGCCGTCGCCCTCCGTCTCGATCTCCGTGGGGACGCCCTTGCCCTCGAACCAGTCCTTGAAGACCGACTCGAGCTGCGGGTCGTCGTCGTAGACGAAATAGCCCGGGTTCGGCGAGCCGATCATGTCGAAGTTGAGGTAGCCGGAGATCTTCGACCGCTCGGCGGACGGGAGGTTGTCGACGTAGTGCTCCGAGCCCACCAGGCCGAGCTCCTCCGCGCCCCACCAGCCGAACCGCAGGTGCTTGGCGGGTTTGAGGTTGGCGCGGGACACGGCGAGCGCGGTCTCCAGTACGCCGGCCGAGCCGGAGCCGTTGTCGTTGATCCCGGGGCCCTCGGTGACGGAGTCGAGGTGGGCTCCGGCGAAGACGACCTGGTCGGGATCGCCGCCCGGCCAGTCCGCGATGAGGTTGTAGCCGGTCCTGCCGCTGGACGTGAACTCCTGGACGGTGGTGGTGAATCCGGCGGCGTCCAGTTTGCCCTTCACGTAGTCGATGGAGGCCTTGTAGCCGGGACGGCCGTGGGCGCGGTTGCCGCTGTTGGCATCGGCGATCGACTGCAGCTCGGAGAGATGCGCCTTGACGCTGGCGACCGGGATGTCCGGCGCGGCGGCAGGGGGAGCGGGAGCGGGAGGGGCGGCGGTCGCGCCCGGGGCGGCGACGACGAGACCGGCGGCAGCCGCTGCCGCGACTGCCGCGACGGCGGTCCTGCGGATCCATGAACTTCGGGCGGGGCGCCGGACGGGGCGCGGTATGTGGGGGGTGGATGACGACACGGTGGGGGCTCCGGATTCCGTACGGGGTCAGGACGGAACGAACAGGGAAGCCCTGCGGCTTGGGCGACCGCAGGGCGCTGAACCTGACGAACGAACGTGACGCGTCAGTGTCATTGACGCGAACATGATGCTCCGGCGGACCTGACGTGACGTCAAGGGCAGAATTCGGACAGGGATGCCCGGATATCGGTTTCCGGGTATGCCGACCCGGTACGGCCCGTCCCCAGAGGCCTCGGCCCCGGCAAGGCCCCTGCGGTCCCGGCTACTCCGGCGGGGTCGCCACCGCGGCCGGGCGGCCGGGGCCGACCGCGGCGCCGGCCGGTGACGAAACGGCGGCGGCCTCGGCCGCCGCCCGCACAGCCGCCCGCCCGCGCCGGGCCGTCCGCAGCGCGTCCCACGTCAGCAGGGTGAGCGCGAGCCAGACCAGCGCGAACCCCGCCCACCGCTCGGGCGGCATCTCCTCGTGGAAGTAGGTGACGCCCAGCAGGAACTGGAACGCCGGGGCCAGGTACTGCAGCAGGCCGATCGTGCTGAGCGGGATACGGATGGCGGCCGCCCCGAAGCACACCAGCGGTACGGCGGTGACCAGGCCGCAGGAGGCCAGCAGCACGGCGTGCCCGGCGCCCTCGCCGCCGAAGGTCGAGTCGCCGCGCGAGCCCAGCAACAGCAGGAAGCCCAGGGCGGGCAGGAACTGTACGGCGGTCTCCGCCGCCAGGGACTCGATCCCGCCGAGCCCGATCTTCTTCTTCACCAGGCCGTACGTCGCGAAGGAGAAGGCGAGGACGAGCGCGATCCACGGGAGGCGCCCGTACCCGACGGTCAGGACGACGACGGCGGCCGCGCCGATCCCGACCGCGGCCCACTGGGCGGGGCGCATCCGCTCCTTCAGGAGCAGGACGCCGAAGAGGATGGTGACCAGCGGGTTGATGAAGTAACCGAGCGAAGCCTCGACGACCTGCCCCGAGTTGACGCTCCAGATGTAGAAGCCCCAGTTGAGGGAGATGACGACGGCCGCGACCGCGACCAGCGCGAGCCGCTTCGGCTGCCGCCGCAGCTCGCGTATCCACGCCCAGCGCCGCATGAGGAGCAGGATCAGCCCGACGAAGGCCAGCGACCACACCATGCGGTGGGCGAGGATCTCGACCGCCGAGGCGGGCTTGAGCAGCGGCCAGTACAGCGGTACGAGCCCCCACATGCCGTAGGCGGCGAAGCCGTAGATGAGACCGGTGCGCTGCTCGTTCTTCGTCTGCGGCGACTGCGACTGCGACTGCGACGACGCCTGCGCCTGCGGCTGCGGTTGGGGCTGCGACTGGGACTGCGGCTGCGGCTGCGGTGTCAAGGGGCACTCCCGGGTGCGGCGCGGGACAACGCCCTTGACGGTAGCTGCGCGCGGGCCCGCTGTCATGCCCGTATTGCGATACGGGCATGACAGCGGG
>NZ_JBQQBX010000035.1:0-94062 GCF_052245475.1 Streptomyces sp. 7N604
TCCTCGCTGTGTATTTTCTTCAAAGGAACCTCGCCCCAGACCATCACGGCCCGGAGACGGGGTATCAACATATCTGGCGTTGACTTTTGGCACGCTGTTGAGTTCTCAAGGAACGGACGCTTCCTTCGAAACCACGGTACTTTGATTAACGCAGTACCGGCTTCTCCGGGCGCTTCCCTTCGGTGTTTCCAACACTATCAGGCATTTCCCGGCCCTCCGACCATTCATCTGCGGACATGCAGAATCGGATCCGGAATTGGATCAGGAACGAAATGTGATAGGTGCTGCCGTCCGCGCCTCGGTCGCGGTCAAACCGCGCTGCCTCGGCTGCGGGCAGGGGTACGACAGTACATGCTGCGCCGCGAGCGAGGCAAACCGATAACCGGCGCTCCGCGGGGCAGAGCCCTTCCTTCCTATGTCTTACGCTTCTGATCAGCACGCCGTCCTGGACAGGTAGTGACGGCGCATGATGAATCTCCACCTCTGGGAGGCCGCCCATGACCACCGTGACGTCCCCGCTCGCCGGGCGTGCCATCGGACTCGCGGCAGTGCCCGATCCCGTCTTCTCGGGAGCGATGGTGGGGCCCGGCACCGCGATTGACCCCGTGCGTGAGCCTCATGAGGCCGTCGCGCCCGTTGACGGCATCGTCGTGTCCCTGCACCCGCACGCCTTCGTCGTCGTGGACGGGGAGGGGCACGGTGTGCTGACCCACCTGGGCATCGACACCGTGCAACTGAACGGCGAGGGCTTCGAGTTGCTCGTCAGCAAGGGCGACACAGTGCAGCGCGGGGACGCCATCGTGCGGTGGGACCCGACCGCGGTGGAGGCGGCCGGGAAGTCCGCCGTGTGCCCGGTCGTCGCGCTGGAGGCCACGGCCGAGTCTCTCTCCGAGATCGCCGAGGACGCCGACCTGAAGCCCGGCGACACCCTCTTCGCCTGGCAGTGAACTCCGCGCCGCTTTGACGGCGAGTACGACATCCACCACGGCGGAAACGATCCGCCGCATCGACCGGAGACGGTGACATGGAGACAACGCTGCAGGGCGTCGGCGTGAGCCACGGCGTGGCGATCGGCGAGGTGCGGCACATGGGCACGGCGGTGCTCGAGCCGCCGGCAAAGCAGATTCCGACGGACGAGGCGCCGCGCGAACAGGGGCGCGCACGCCAGGCCGTCGAGGCCGTCGCTGCCGATCTGATCGCGCGCGGCAATCTGGCGGGCGGCGAGGCGCAGGCCGTCCTCGAGGCGCAGGCCATGATGGCCCAGGACCCGGAGCTGATGGCGGACGTCGAGCGGCGCATCGCCGTGGGAAGCACGGCAGAGCGGGCCGTGTACGACGCCTTCGCCGCGTACCGGGCACTGCTCGCGGGTGCCGGGGAGTATCTGGCGGGCCGCGTCGCGGACCTGGACGATGTGCGCAACCGGATCGTGGCGCGACTGCTGGGCGTGCCGATGCCGGGGGTGCCGGACAGCGACGAGCCGTACGTGCTGATCGCCCGCGACCTGGCGCCTGCCGACACCGCGCTGCTCGACCCGACCCTGGTGCTCGGCTTCGTGACCGAGGAGGGCGGGCCGACGAGCCACAGCGCCATCCTCGCGCGAGCGCTGGGCGTGCCGGCGGTGGTCGCGCTGCCGGGCGCGGGCGAGCTGGGCGAGGGCACGGTGATCGCCGTGGACGGCAGCACGGGTGAGATCTTCGTGGAGCCGAGCGCGGAGAAGCGCGCCGCTCTGGAGGCCGCGGCGGCCGAGCGCAAGGCGGCACTGGCCGCGTCGACCGGTCCCGGTGCGACGTCCGACGGGCACAAGGTGCCGCTGCTGGCCAACGTCGGCGGGCCAGCGGATGTGCCGGCGGCTGTCGACGCCGGTGCCGAGGGCGTCGGCCTGTTCCGCACGGAGTTCCTGTTCCTGGACGACAGCAAGAACGCGCCGTCGGAGGAGAAGCAGGTCCAGGCGTACCGGCAGGTGCTGGAGGCGTTCCCTGAGGGCCGTGTGGTCGTACGGGTGCTGGACGCGGGTGCCGACAAGCCGCTGGACTTCCTCACTCCGGCGGATGAGCCCAACCCGGCGCTGGGCGTGCGCGGTCTGCGCACGCTGCTGGACCACCCGGAGGTCCTGCGCACCCAGCTCACCGCGCTCGCCAAGGCCTCCGAGGGCCTGCCTGTCTACCTCGAGGTCATGGCCCCGATGGTGGCGGACCGCACCGACGCCAAGGCGTTCGCCGACGCGTGCCGCGAGGCCGGTCTGCAGGCGAAGTTCGGCGCGATGGTGGAGATTCCGTCGGCCGCGCTGCGCGCCCGCTCGATCCTGCAGGAGGTCGAGTTCCTGTCGCTGGGCACGAATGACCTCGCGCAGTACACCTTCGCCGCAGACCGCCAGGTCGGTGCCGTGTCGCGGCTGCAGGATCCGTGGCATCCCGCGCTGCTGGACCTCGTGGCGCTCTCGGCCGAGTCGGCCAAGGCCGAGGGCAAGAGCTGCGGCGTGTGCGGTGAGGCCGCGTCCGACCCGCTGCTGGCGTGTGTGCTCACCGGCCTCGGCGTGACGAGCCTGTCCATGGGCGCCGCGTCCATCCCGTATGTGCGCGCCACGCTGGCCAAGCACACCCTCGCCCAGTGCGAGCGTGCGGCCTCGGCGGCGCGTGCCGCGGACACCGCCGACGAGGCGCGCCGCGCCGCGCAGGCGGTGCTCTCGGGCGAGTAACCCCCGGTTCCGGTGCACTGCTGGTGGCCGCCCCGCTCCGAGCGGGGCGGCCACCGCCGTTTCAGCGGCCGGCACTGTTCTCAGCAATCTCCTTCCGGTGGCGGCAGCTCGATGCCCGGCCGGTAGTCGACGCGCGGCTCGGGCGGTACGGGCTCTCCTGTGTCGGCGTCGGTGCAGTACGCCGCGAACACTTCCGCCTCGGTCAGCGGCTGCAGCCAGCTGTCGCTCAACGACCAGCCCCGTACGACGTCGGGGCCGGCTTCCTGCGATCCGGCCACCCGCGGTCCGGCTTCCTGCGGTCCGCCGCCCCGGGTGCTGCTGCGGACAACGACACCGCCGCGGCTGCCGGTGACGATGCCCGCGGCCAGGACCGTGCAGAACACCAGGGCCTCCGACTCCCGGAGTTGGACAAGACCGTCGTCCCCGCACGCGGCATGAAGGACCGCGATGAGCGGTGCGCCGTCCACCGGCACGCTGCCCACCACGTGGTGCGCACCGGTGCCCACCGCTTCGATGAGCCGCATCAGGGCCTGCGAGGCCCTGGCGTACGCGGCCCTGCCCAGGTCCTGCCCGCAGTCGGCGCAGTCCCCCGCCGCGGCGAGCAGGGCGGTGGCGCGCTCGAGCGCGGCGTGCCGCTCCGCCTCGCCGATCAGCTCGGGCACCAGCAGTTCCATCGGCTGCCCCGCGTACGGCACGGTGGCGCCGAGGCCCGCCACATCCGCCGTGTAGCGAGTGCGGCTGTCCGGCAGGTCCGGGTCGAGCCGGGTCTCCTCGCAGAACTCCGCGTACTCGCGGGGATCGAAGAGGGCGACCGTGGTGTGCACGCCCTGTGACGACAGTGCGCGCAGCAGCCCCTCCATCTCCCGTAGATAGGCGGCGTGGTCGTCGAAGCCGAACGTCGCGTAGCGCCGCATGGCCGCGAAGTCCGCCTCGTCCGTCAATAAGGCCACTGTGCTGGGTACTTCGCGGCGCAGGGCGCGTCGCGCGCCGGGCTGCCGCTTGCCCCCACCGCTCCCGCCGTGCGTGCCGTTCCTGGTGCCTGTCATGACTCCCCCTCAGTGCATGAGCTTCACTTGCTCACTCACCGTAATCGAGGGGTCTGACAACGCAGGGTGACGGTTGCGGGGATGACGGCTGGGGCGTGAGGCTACGCCGTGCGGTCGCGGGCGACGCGCTCGTAGAAGCGGAGAAGTTCGATGTCGTCGACGGAGCCGGGGTTGACGGCCTTGTCGAGCGGGGTGCCCTGGAGCAGCCGTTTGACGGGGACCTCGATGCGCTTGCCGGTGAGGGTGTGCGGGACGCCGGGAGCCTCGATGATGTCGTCGGGTACGTGGCGCGGCGAGAGCTGTTCGCGGATGGTCCGCTTGATGCGGTCGCGGAGTGCGTCGTCGAGTTCGGCGCCTTCTGCGAGGTGGACGAAGAGCGGCATCCAGTAGCCGCCGTCGGGCTGTTCGAGGCCGATGACGAGGGACTCGCGGATCTCGGGGAGGCGTTCGACGGCCTCGTAGATGTCGGCGGAGCCCATACGGACGCCCTGCCGGTTGAGGGTGGAGTCGGAACGGCCGTGGATGACGACGGTGCCGCGCGAGGTGACGGTGATCCAGTCGCCGTGCCGCCACGCGCCGGGGAACATCTCGAAGTAGCTCTCCCGGTAGCGGCTGCCGTCCGGGTCGTTCCAGAAGCGGATCGGCATGGACGGCATGGGGTTGGTGACGATCAGCTCGCCGACCTCGTCGGTGACCGGCTTGCCGTGCGGGTCCCAGGCCTGGAGGTCCGTACCGAGGCAGGGGGCCTGGAGTTCGCCGATGTAGACGGGGAGGGTGGGGACGGCTCCGGCGAAGCAGCTGCAGACGTCCGTGCCGCCGCTGACGGAGGCGATCCACATGTCCTCGGCGACCTCGTCGTGGATCCAGCGGAAGCCGTCGGGCGGCAGGGGCGACCCGGTGGTGGCGACACACTTCACGCGGGAGAGGTCGAGATCCCGGCCTGGGTGCACGTCCGCCTTGCGGCAGGCCATGACGTACGCGGCCGATGTGCCGAAGAAGGTGGTGCCGGTGCGCTCGGCGACGCGCCACTGGGCGGCGGTGTCCGGGTAGCCGGGGCTGCCGTCGTAGAGGACGACGGTCGCGCCGACGAGCAGGCCGGAGACGAGGAAGTTCCACATCATCCAGCCGGTGGAGGTGTACCAGAAGAACCGGTCGGCGGAGCCCAGGTCGGTGTGGAGCGCCAGCTGCTTGAGGTGTTCGAGGAGGATGCCGCCCTGGGACTGGACGATGGCCTTGGGCAGCCCCGTGGTCCCGGAGGAGTAGAGGACCCACAGCGGGTGGTCGAAGAGAACCTGCTCGAAGACGGGCTCCGCGTCGGTGGAGACCAGCTCGGACCAGTCGAGGGCGCCCTCGGGCGCATCGGCGCCCAGCAGCGGGATGTGCACCACGGCGCGCAGGGTGGGCAGTTCGCGGCGCAGCTCGGCGACGACGTCCGCGCGGTCGTGCTCCTTGCCGCCGTAGCGGTAGCCGTCGACGGCGAAGAGGATGACGGGTTCGACCTGCTGGAAGCGGTCCAGGACGCTGCGGGCGCCGAAGTCGGGGGCGCAGGAGGTCCAGACGGCGCCGACGGAGGCGGTGGCGAGGAGAGCGATGACAGCCTGGGGCACGTTGGGCAGATAGCCGCTGACGCGGTCGCCGGGCCGTACGCCGAGGCGGCGCAGTTCGGCGGCGAGCGAGCCGACCTGGCGGCGCAGCTCGGCCCAGGTGACGGGGCGCGGCTCGTGGGTCTCGTCGACGTGGAGGAGGGCCGGGGCGCCGGCACGCGCGCGGTCCTCGGCGGCGCGCAGGGCGTGCTCGGCGTAGTTCAGGGTCGCGCCGGGGAACCAGCGGGCGCCGGGCATGGCGGGGTCGGCGAGCACGGTCTCGTAGGGCGTGGAGAAGCGCACGTCGAAGAAGTCCGCCGCGGCCTGCCAGAAGCGCTCGAGCTCGTCGACCGACCAGCGGTGCAGTGCGGCGTAGCTCGCGGCCGGGTCGCCGGGCACCGCCCGCGGTGCGCCGTACCGGTCGGCGGCCCACTCCTGGAAGCGGGTGACCTGCGCGCCCGCGATGCGATCGGCTCCGGGCCGCCACAGCGGCTGCGGTCCGGCGGGCGTCGGTGCGGTGTTCGCTTCGGTCATGGCACGGGCTCCCGGGCTGTCGCGTCGTCTTCGTCGCGTGGTCTGCTGGTGGTGCGCCGCGTGGTGTGCGGCGCCGCGCGCGCGTGCGGGGTCTGCACGTGTGCGGCTGATCAGGACGATGCCATGTGATCGACTCAGGCACCAGGGTCACCACCCCACATCGGAGGGCCATGATGTGTGGCCGCACCACGGGTGAACGGCAGTTGAACGCGCCTCGTACGCTCCTTCTCCGATGGCAGGCTGAGCAGCATGGATGCGCGTGAGCTGGTGCGGTCGGTGAAGGTGGTCGGTACTGCGCAGGGACTGCGCTCGGTGCGGGCGGCGTGGCGGAGACAGCGCGCCGACGCGGCCGGCTTGAAGAGACGCGGACCGGAACGCGCGCGTGTGCCGGGTCTCGCCCAGGGCGCGGACCCGCAGCCGGGGGGCGGAGTGGTCCGGTTCGCGCGCTCCTCCCTGCGGGTGAGAGTGGCCGCGGGCGGCGCGGTCTTCTGCGGCTGGGACGGGGCGGAGCCCGAGCCGTCGTACGCCCTGGCCCGCGGCTGTCCCGGCGCGGACACGCGCGCGATGCTCGAGCCGGACAAGGACGGCGGCTGGCGCGTGGTCTCGGAGCGGGTGACGGTGGCGGTGTCCCGGCACGGGGCGGTGGAGATCCGTACGCCGGGCGGCGTGGTGCTGCGGCGGGATCTGCCGCCGCGCTGGTGGGATCCGGTGGACGAGGCGGGGGGCGGCGGGTCGCGCTGGGTGCAGCGCTCGGAGGTGGCGGCGGACGCGCGGTTCTTCGGCCTGGGCGGGCGGGCCGCGGGGCCGCGGCTGCGGGACGGCTCGTACCGGCTGTGGAACACCGACCCGGGCGGAGGCGGGTTCGGGCCCGGCGACGACCCGCTCTACATCTGCATGCCGGTGCTGCTGGTCGTCGCGGATGGGGGCACCCACCTGGTCTTCCACGACAACTCGTGGGACGGCCGGGTGCAGCTGCGCGAGGGTGAGGAGGGCGCGGGCTCGGGGCACGACCGGCCCGGCGCCTGCGAGCTGCGGCTGGACGGCGGTCCGCTGCGCTCCTGGACGGTGGTCGGCGGCCCCGCGCGCGTGCTGCGGGGCTGGACGTCCCTGACGGGCGCGCCGGCGCTCCCGCCGCGCTGGGCGCTCGGTTACCACCACGCGCGCTGGGGCTTCGGCAGTTCGGACGAGGTGCGGAGGGTAGCGGCCGGCTACCGGGAGCGCGGACTGCCGCTGTCCGCGCTGCACCTGGACATCGACCACATGCGCGGGCACCGGGTCTTCACGGTGGACACCGAGCGCTTTCCCGATCTGCCCGCGCTGGCAGGGGAGCTGCGGGAGGACGGGGTCCGGCTGGTGTCGATCATCGACCCGGCGGTGAAGGCGGAGCCCGGCAACGCGGTGTACGACAGCGGGGCTGCCTCCGGCGCCTTCGTGCGGGACGCGCGCGGGCGCGAGGTGCGCGGTGTGGTGTGGCCCGGCGAGTCCGTGTACCCGGACTTCACGGATCCGCAGGTCCGCAAGTGGTGGGGCGGCCTGTACGCGGAGCGGCTGGCGCAGGGCTTCTCCGGGATGTGGCACGACATGAACGAGCCGGTGTCCTTCACGGCCTTCGGCGATCCGACGCTGCCGCGCTCGGCCAGGCACGACCTCGAGGGCCGGGGCGGCGACCACCGGGAGGCGCACAACGTCTACGGGCTGGGGATGGCCAGGGCCGGGTACGAAGGGCTGCGCGAACTGCGGCCCGAGGAGCGGCCGTTCCTCTTCTCCCGGTCGGGCTGGGCGGGAATGCAGAGATACGGCGGCTCGTGGTCCGGGGATGTGGCCACCGGGTGGCCGGGGATGCGGGCCTCGCTGGCGCTCGTGATGGGCCTCGGGCTGAGCGGGGTGCCGTACTCGGGGCCGGATGTCGGGGGTTTCACCGGCTCTCCGTCGCCGGAGCTGTATCTGCGCTGGTTCCAGCTGGCGGCGTGGCTGCCGCTGTTCCGCACCCACTCGGCGGTCTTCGCGGGGCGCCGTGAGCCGTGGGAGTTCGGACCCGAGGTGCTGGAGCACGCGCGCGTGGCGCTGCGCGAGCGGGAGCGGCTCCTGCCGTACTTCGTCACGCTGTCGCATGTGGCCCAGCGGACGGGGGCGCCCTATGTGCGCCCGGTGTGGTGGAGCGCTCCGGAGGACCGGTTGCTGCGCGACTGCGAGGACGCGTTCCTGCTGGGAGATGCACTGCTGGTCGCGCCGGTCATGGAACACGGAGCCACTCGCCGGGCGGTGCGGCTGCCGCGGGGGCGGTGGTACGACACGGCGACCGGGGCGGCGTACGAGGGGCCGGGGCAGGCGCTGGTGGACGCGCCGCTGTCGCGGATTCCGGTGCTGGTGCGGGCGGGTTCCGTGCTGCCCGTCATGGGCGACGGCGGGGCAGGCGGCAGGAATGCGGCGGACGGCGGAGGCACGGCAGACGGCAGGAACACGGCGGACGGCGAGGGCACAGCCGACCGCGAGGGCACAGCCGGCCGCAGGGGCGTGGAGCTGGAGGTGTGGGCCCCGGCGGCGGGGCGCAGGGGCAGCGGTCTTGTGGTGGCCGATGCGGGGGACGGCTGGGAGCGGCCGCGGCTGGAGCGGTTCACCTCACGCGTGGTGGACGGGCGGGTGGTCGTCGAGCGGGAGGGCGACGCTGCCGGCCGAGAGCTCGGGTATGCCGTACGGGTACGGGGCATGGTGGGCTGATCCGTCGGGGTCGGGAGTCGCGGGCCCGCGGGTTGACCGACTGCGGGGCGACCGTGCCCATGATGCAGTCCCGTTGTCGTCCCTCAGTGCTGGTAGCGGCCTTCGAACCAGGCGCGGGCTGCCGCGGTGTGCAGCGGAAAGGCGAGCTCGGCGGGCGCGTCGAGAACCTCCCAGCCCTCCGTCTCGTCCGTGGGCGCGGGCGGCGGGAGGTCGCCGACGGTGCGCCGGGGCAGGAGGCCGAAGACCAGCAGATGGCCCGCAGACGAGCTGAGGACGTCGGCGAGGCGGACTGAGACCGGGGCGGCCTCGATGCCGGTCTCCTCGCGCAGTTCCCGTACGACGGCGCCGCGCCAGTCCTCGCCGTGGTCGATGAAGCCGCCTGGCAGGGCCAGCCGTCCGCGCTGCGGCTCGATGGTGCGGCGAACGACGACGAGGCCCGGGGCGCCGCCGCCGACGGGCTGCAGAGCTACGGCGACGGGCAGAGGGTTGCGGTAGACCGTATTGCCGCACTCGGCGCACCGGCGGGGCCAGGCGACGCCGGGAGGGTAGGCGGCGCCACAGAAGGAGCAGTGGGAGGCGGGTTCGGCATCGGGCACGCGCGGACTGTATCCAATTCTCCTGCGGCGGCTGCCGCCTGCGTACGAGTGCGCCGCCTATCTGTCCGGCCCTGCTTGGAGCCGAAGTGGTAGCTGATGAGGGCTGACAAGAGCCCGCGGCCTGATAAATCTCTTGAGCATGCCACGAATCGCCGCCGCACTCCGCGCCGTTGCCCTGTCCGCCGCCGTGCTGGCCGCTGTCACCGCCGCTCCCCCGGTGGCGGAGGCGAAGCCCGAGCCGAAGGCCCCGAAGGAGTTCGTCGCCCTGCGGGACGTCGATCCCACGATCCTGCACGAGATCCGCTACATCACACCCCACAACTTCGTGGGAGAGCGGATCGACGGATACCGCCAGCCGCTGTGCCTTCTCACCAGGCCGGCGGCCAAGGCTTTGCACAAGGCGCAGGTAAAGCTCTTGAGAAAGGGCTATTCGCTCAAGGTGTACGACTGTTACCGGCCGCAGCGGGCCGTGGACCACTTCGTCGCGTGGGCGAAGGACCTCGACGACCAGTCCATGAAGGGCGAGTTCTATCCGCAAGTCGACAAGTCGAGGCTGTTCGCGGACGGCTACATCGCGGAGAAGTCCGGCCACAGCCGGGGCAGTACGGTGGACCTGACGATCGTCAAGCTCCCGGCCCGGCCCACCCGCCCGTACGTACCCGGCGAACCGCTGGTGCCCTGCTACGCACCGCGCGAAGAGCGCTTTCCCGACAACTCGGTCGATATGGGCACCGGTTTCGACTGCTTCGACACCCTCTCGCACACCCTGGACCCGCGCATCCAGGGCGAGCAGCGCGCGAACCGGCTCCTGCTGAAGAACACGCTGGAGGGGCTCGGATTCGTCAACCTCCCCGAGGAGTGGTGGCACTTCACGCACAAGCCGGAGCTCTTCCCGGACACCTACTTCGACTTCCCCGTTTCGAGGAGGTCGCTCACCCGTCGGTGAGCCGCAAGGAAGCCGCCCTCGCTCCCCGCGGCGAGCGAGGGCGTGCGCCCGAAGAGCCCGGCTAGTGGGCTCCCAGCCTGTAGTGGAAGATCCCCCACGTGAGGTGCTTCTGCCGGCCACCGTTGACCCAGTGCCCGAGGCCCTTTTTCATCTGGGCGAGATACTCGTGGCTCACCATCCCCGCCAGCCCTTCGGCCTCCTGGCGCTCCGTCTCCTCGAGCACCCGCCCGTAGTGGGTCGTCAGGTGCTCGCAGTGCTCCTCGAAGCCGCCGCCGGCCTCGGTGAAGCCGAGCCGGGCCAGCTCGCGCGCATAGAAGCCGGGTGAGCCCATGTCGTCCAGGTGGATGCGGTCGAGGATCGGCTGCAGTACGCCGTCGGGGCAGTTGTCCGCCGCCATCGGGTCGGTGAAGATGAAGTGGCCGCCGGGCCGTAGCACGCGTGCGGCCTCCTCCAGCACCCGGACGCGGTTCCCGCTGTGCAGGAAGGCGTCCTGGGACCAGACGACATCGACGGACGCGTCCGGGTACGGGATGTTCTCGAAGGACCCGTCCACGACGTCGATCCTGTGAGTCAGGCCGCGGGCCGCGTTCAGCTCCTTGTGGCGCTCGTTCTCCACCTCGCTGAGGTTGAGCGCGAGGACCCGGCAGCCGTAGGTCTCGGCCAGGTACCGTGCCGAACCGCCGAAGCCCGAACCGAGGTCCAGCACCACGGAGTCCTCGGCCGGCTCCAGCTTCGAGGCCATGCGCTCGACGGTGCGGCGGCTGGCGTCCGCGATGGCCTCGTCGGGGTGCTCGTAGAGGCCGATGTGGATGTCCTCGCCACCCCACACCGTGGCGTAGAAGGTGTCGGCGTCGGGCGAGTTGTAGTAGCTGCGGGCGGTGCCGACCGCGCCCGCGTACGGACCCTCCTGATCGTCTTCCATCCGGTACTCCTTCTCCGCCACATGAATGAAGAAGTCCGGCTGCTCCCCCCGGTAGGTGTGCTGGAAGTCGCCGTAGGTCTCAATGCGCTGGAATCCCACCTCGGACATGAGCCGACGGGTGTAGTCCGCCCGCAACGGGAACATGTTGAGGTGGTAAACGGAGTTGTCCGGGAAGTGATACCGCATGCGGCACAGCCCCTCGTCGACGTACTCCGGCTCCACTGCGACGTCATCGCCACAGTAGTAATAGGTGTGCTTGCTCGTGTATCCCTGGTCCAGAATCGCATCGTAGTTGCGCTGGTCCAGGACGAGAACCCCGTCGTGCTTCAGCATCGCGTAGAATTCGGCGAGTGCCTTGCGCCGGTCACGCTCCGAGAAGAGATGCGTGAAAGAGTTGCCGAGACACACAATGGCGTCGTACTCCCCGTGCACATCCCGGTTGAGCCAGCGCCAGTCCGCCTGGACGACGCGCAGGACGTGGTCCCCGTGCTGCATACCGTTCTTGAAGGCCATCGCGAGCATGTCGGCGCTGCCGTCCGCACTCACGGCGTCGAAGCCGGCCGCCAGCAGCCGAACGGAGTGGAAACCGGTACCCGTCGCGACGTCGAGTACGCTCTTCACCCCCCGCCTGCGCAGCAGGTCGATGAAGAAGTTTCCCTCGCTCTCTGCCCTCTTCTCCCAAT
The DNA here is from genome assembly GCF_052245475.1 of Streptomyces sp. 7N604. NCBI lineage: Bacteria > Bacillati > Actinomycetota > Actinomycetes > Kitasatosporales > Streptomycetaceae > Streptomyces > Streptomyces sp. 7N604. Next base: position 11,724 of record NZ_JBQQBX010000035.1, read on the forward strand.
CTATGAGAGAGTCCCACTTCTCGACGAAGCTCGGGACGTATTCTTCGGTGTAATGTCCGGTTTCTCGGACCTCGACGGGATTGTCTCCGAATTTCTGAACCGGTTGCGCGGTGATGAGCGAACCTCCAGTCGTGGGAGCTGTGACGCGGCCGTCCAGGACGGGCTTGAGGCCTCGGGAACCGCGCACGATCTCCAGCGCATCGCTATCCAGACCCGCGAGATGTATGCCTCCAAGTTCCCTGTACGGCTTCGGGTTTCCGGGTGAATGCCGCCCTGACCAGTGGCTTTGTGATCTCGATTTTCGGCCACGGGCGCATCCGCGCCGCCCCGGCCGCCCGCCGCCGGACGCGGGGGCTCCCCCCGTCTCCCCCACTGCACTACGGTGCGGACATGACGCAGCCGACGTTCGACACGTACGAGGACTTCTGGCCGTACTACGTGGCCATGCACTCCAAGGCAGCCACACGCTGGGTTCACCTGGCCGGCACGCTGACCGGACTCGCCGTCAGCACGTACGGGCTGCTCAGCGGCCGTCGGCGCTATCTGCTGGGGCTGCCCGTCATCGGCTACGGCACCGCCTGGCCCGCGCACTTCCTCATCGAGAAGAACAATCCGGCCACCTTCGGGCATCCCGCCTGGTCGCTGCGCGGCGATGCGCAGATGATCCGGATGATGCTCGCGGGCCGCGATCACGAACTCGCGGAGATCGCCGCCAAGTGGCTTGCCGAGAACGACGGCTCCTGACCCGCGGTTCCCGGCTCCGGGCGTTACAGGCGGCCGCCCGCCGCGTCCGAGGACAGCCGCTGGGCGATGTAGACCGGCAGCACCGACAGCGCGATGAGCAGCGCCGCCACGACGTTGACCACCGGCGCCTGGTTGGGGCGGGCCAGGTTGGCGTAGATCCAGATCGGCAGAGTCTGGGTGCCGGGTCCTGCCGTGAACGTGGTCACCACGATCTCGTCGAAGGACAGCGCGAAAGCCAGCAGCCCGCCCGCCAGCAGCGCCGACCGGACCGCCGGGAAGGTCACGTAGCGGAAGGTCTGCAGCGGGCGCGCGCCCAGGTCCGCTGACGCCTCCTCGGCCGAGGGGGCGACGCGGCGCAGCCGGGCGGCGACGTTGTTGAAGACGACGACGATGCAGAAGGTGGCGTGCCCGACGACCACGGTGAAGAGTCCGAAGCCGACGCCGAACGGCTCGAGGACCGTGCGGAAGGCGGCGTTGAGCGCGATGCCGGTGACGATGCCGGGCAGTGCGATCGGCAGGACGACGAGGAACGAGACGGCCTGCCGCCCGAAGAACCGGTGCCGGTGCACGGCGAACGCCGCCAGGCTGCCCAGCACCAGCGCCACGGCGGTCGCCCCGAGCCCCGCCTCGACCGAGGTCAGCAGCGCCTCCCGGGCTCCCGCGCTGTGCCAGGCCCGCCGCCACCACTCCCCCGTGAGGCCGGACGGCGGCCACGCGAAGGAGCGGTCGGCGTTGAAGGAGTTGAGCAGGACCAGCAGCAGCGGCACGTAGACGACCGCGAGGCCGAGCGCCGTGACGCAGCCGAGTACGGTGCGGGCGGTACGGGAGAGCTGCAACGGCCCTATCCCTCCGGTGAGTTACAGCGCGTCGAGCGCGCCGGCGCGGCGCACGGCGGCGAGGTAGCAGAGGATCAGCACGACGGGCACCGCGGACAGCGCCGCCGCCATCGGCAGGTCGAGAGTGACCTGCGAGGCGATGGCGTTGCCGAGCATCTGGGTCCTGCCGCCGACGATCTGTACGGCGATGTAGTCGCCCAGGCTGAGCGAGAAGGTGAAGACCGAGCCCGCGAGGATCGCGGGGCGCAGCGCGGGCAGGACGACGGAGCGCAGGGTGCGCCAGGCGCCGGCGCCGAGGTCGGCCGAGGCTTCGAGCTGGTGGTCCGGGAGGCGCTCCAGGGCCGCGTACACGGGCAGGATCATGTACGGGAGCCAGAGGTACGCGAGTACGAGGACGACGGCGGTGGTGCCGTAGCCCGGGCCGTGCAGGCCGAGCGGTGCGGCCAGGGCGTTCACCACGCCGTCCTCGCTGAGCATGACCCGCCAGGCGTACGCCTTGACCAGGTAGCTCGCCCACAGCGGGGTGAGGACGGCGACGACCAGAACGCCCCGCAGCCGCGCCGGGGCGACGCGCGCCATGAAGAACGCCATGGGCAGCGCGAGCAGGGCGTCGATGAGGGTCACGGCCATCGCGGTGCCGAGGGTGCGCAGCGCGATGGTCCGGTAGACGGGCGTGGTCAGGACCTGCCGGACGTTGTCGGTGTTCCAGATCCGCAGCACGTCGGAGGTGAAGCTGTCGGTGGTCCAGAACGCCGAGAGGAGCAGGACGGCGAGTGAGCCGAGGTAGGCCGCTGCCAGCCACAGCAGCGGAGGCGCGAGCAGCGCCGCCAGCCTCAGCCGCCCGCCGGCGGCCCCGTCTGGACGCCTTGAGTCAGCCCTTGACGCAAGGCTTGATGTCAACCCTTGATCTCTGTCCATGCCCTGGTCCAGCGCGCGTAGTCGGTGCAGGTCGCGTTCTTGCGACCGTCGAGGCACTGCTTGACCGGGGTGGTCCAGAAGTGAACGCGCTTGAAGTACGCCTCGTCGCCCGCGTGGAAGGTGTCGCAGAAGGCCGGGTCGGAAGTCTCCCGGCACGCCTTCTCGTTGGCCGGTGCTTCCCCGAACCACTCGGCGACCTGGGCGTTGACCTTGGGCGAGACGATCCAGTCGAGCCACCTGTAGGCGCAGTTGGGGTGCTTGGCCCGGGCCGCGACCATCCAGGTGTCGGACCACCCGGTCGACCCCTCCTTGGGGAGGATCGCCTTGACCGGCGCCTTGTCGGCGGTGGCGAGGTTGGCGATGACCTGCCAGGTGGTGCCGACCACGCTGTCGCCGCTCTTGAAGGCGCTGACCTCCTTCTGGTAGTCGCTCCAGTACTCGCCGATCGCCTCACGCTGCTTCTTCAGCAGATCCACGGCGGCGCCCAGTTGCTTCTCGTCGAGCGCGTAAGGGTCCTTGATGCCCAGCTCCGGCCGGGTCTTCATGAGGTAGAGGGCGGCGTCGGCGATGTAGATGGGCGAGTCGTACGCGGTGACGTGGCCGGTGTGGCGGACGGCGTCGTCGAAGACCGCGCTCCAGGAGTCGGGAGCGGGTTTCACCTTGTCGGTGCGGTACATGAGGAGGTTCGCGCCGCGGCCGTGCGGGATTCCGTACATCCGGCCCTCGGCGGAGTTGAACGGCTGGTTCTTGAGGCTGCGGAAGATGTCCCGGTAGTTCGGGACGAGAGCGGTGTTGACCGGGGCGGCGTCGCCGGAGGCGATGAGGCGCAGGGTGGCGTCGCCGGAGGCCGAGACCGTGTCGTACTGGCCGGTCTTCATCAGCGAGACCATCTCGTCCGAGGTGCCCGCGACCTTGGTGTTGACCTGACAGCCCGTCTTCTTCTCGAAGGGGTGGACCCAGTCGGCCTCGGGGTCGTTGGAGCCGTCCTCGGCGTAACCCGCCCAGGCGATGATGTTGACCTGGCCCTCGCCCGCCCCGAGCTTCTTGTGCATCGGGACGTCGGGGGCCTGGAAGCCCTGGGGTCTGCCGGACGATCCACTGCCGGAGTCGGAGCCGCAGGCGGCGGTGAGGAGCAGGGCGCAGGCCGCGGCAGCGGCCCGCAGGACGGTCGACGTGCGCATCCGGTCCTCCTCGGCGGTTGGTGCTGAGGAGCAGTCAGTATCCAGATCTTCACGCACAGTCGAAAGAGCGCATCAAAAGGCGTGCACCGACCGGTCAATAGTCCGTCAAGTCGGGTACTTCATAAGGCGCTTCGTCGGGCCACAGGGCGAGGACCTCGGATCCGGTGCCGCCCGGAGCCCGGTCCCCGCTGCGCAGTACGGCGGTGATCCGCCCGCCGCCGTCGAGGTCCATGCGCACGCGCGTGTGCGCCCCCGCGTAGACGACGTCGGCGATCCGCCCGGGCGCAGAGCGCTCACCGGGTCCTGGCTTCCCGTCCGGGGCGGCCAGCCGGATCCGCTCAGGGCGGATGCTGTACGTGCCGGGGCGGCCGACGAGGCGTAAGGCGTCGGGGCCGCGCAGCAGGTTGGTGTCGCCGACGAAGCCCGCCACGAAGGCGGTGGCGGGCCGCTCGTACACCTCGGCGGGGGTGCCGACCTGCTCGATCCGGCCGCCCTCGACGACCGCGATCCGGTCGCTCATCGTCAGGGCCTCCTCCTGGTCGTGGGTGACCAGGAGGAAGGTGATGCCGGTGGTGCGTTGCACCTCCCCCAGCTCGGTCTGCATCCGCTGCCGCAGTTTGAGGTCCAGGGCGCCGAGCGGCTCGTCGAGGAGCAGCACGCGGGGGCGGTCGACGAGGGCGCGGGCGAGGGCGACCCGCTGGCGCTGGCCGCCGGAGAGCTGTGCGGGGCGGCGCGGTCCGTATCCGGCGAGGCGTACGGTCTCGAGCGCCTCACGGGCACGGGCCAGTCGCTCGGCTCTGCGGACGCCGCGCACCGTGAGGGCGTAGGCGACGTTCTGCTCGACGTTCATGTGCGGGAACAGCGCGTAGTCCTGGAAGACCGTGTGCACGTCGCGGCGATGCGGGGGCAGGGCGGTGACGTCGCGGCCCGCCAGCTCGATACGGCCCGCGGTGGGGCGCTCGAACCCGGCGACGAGCCGCAGGAGGGTGGTCTTCCCGGAGCCGGAGGGGCCGAGGAGGGAGAAGAACTCGCCGTCCCTGATGTCGAGGTCGACACCGGCCACGGCGGTTACGTCGCCGAACTGCTTGCGGACGCCTGCCAGTCGCAGCGCCACCGGAGCGGCCGGTGCCCGCGCCTCTGCCGGTGCCGCTGGTTCAGCCGTCGCCATGCGCACGCCTCCCGAGACCGCCGGTGCCCTGGTGGTGCGCCGGCACTGTACCGGGGATTCCTCTCCCCCGGCGGGGCATGGCACACTTCTGACGAACCGTCAGTTCGTTGTCAGCGATCGTTTTCCGGGAGGGCTCGTGGCACGCGCTCGTACGCCCGTGGTGGCCGGCTGGTTCAGTGAGGACCGCGAGGACGGGGCGGACGGCAAGGGCGGCGGGGGCTTCCGGCTCCTCGGCACCCGCTGCACGGCCTGCGCCTCGGTCTTCTTCCCCCGCGAGGACCGCTTCTGCCGCAACCCCGCCTGCGGGAGCAGCGAGCTGGCCGAGGTGCCGCTGTCCCGGCGGGGCAGGGTCTGGTCGTACACGGACGGCCGCTACCGCCCGCCCGCGCCGTACGTTTCCGATCCCGGCCGCGCGTGGGAGCCGTACACGCTCGTCGCGGTGGAGCTGGCGGCCGAGCGCATGATCGTGCTCGGGCAGGCCGCGCCCGGAGTGACCGTGGCCGATCTGGCGGTCGGCATGGAGGTCGAGGTCGTGCCCGGCGTGCTGGGCGAGGACGACGAGCACATCTGGACGACCTGGAACTGGCGGCCTGTGGCGGAGCTGCGCGGATGACCGGCGACGTGGCGGTGCTCGGCGCCGGGATGCACCCGTGGGGCAAGTGGGGGCGCGGCTTCGTCGAGTACGGCACCGTGGCCGCCCGCGCGGCGCTGGCCGACGCCGGGATCGGCTGGGCGGACGTGCGGTCGGTGGTCGGCGCGGACACCGTGCGCGGCGGCTACCCCGGCTATGTCGCGGGGGCGACGTTCGCCCAGGCGCTGGGCTGGCAGGGAGCGCGCGTGACCAGTGTGTACGCCGCCTGCGCGTCCGGTGCCCAGGCGGTGAACACGGCCCGCGCGCAGATCCTTTCGGGCATGGCGGACGTGGTCCTGGTGGTCGGGGCGGACGCGGCGCCGAAGGGCTTCTTCGCCCCGGCGGGCGGGAGCCGCCCCGACGACCCGGACTGGCTGCGCTTCCGCATCCTCGGAGCCACGAATCCGGCCTACTTCGCGCTGTACGCCCGCCGCCGCATGGCGCTGCACGGCGACACGCCCGAGGACTTCGCCCAGGTCAAGGTGAAGAACGCGGCCGCGGGCGCGCTCAACCCGAACGCCCGCTACCGCAAGGCCGTCAGCGCCGAGGAGGTGACCGCGTCCGCGGTCGTCGCCGATCCGCTACGGCTGCTCGACATCTGCGCGACCTCCGACGGGGCGGCGGCGCTGGTGCTCTCGAGCATCGGCTTCGCGCGGCGGCACGGGGTCGCGGACCCGGTTCGTATACGTGCCGTCTCTACGGTGACGCCGCGCTACCCGAGGACCGTGCCGGACCTGCCCGACATCGCCACCGACTCGGCGGCGGCCGTGGAGCCCGCGCCCGGGAGCTTCCGCGCCTCGATCGCGCAGGCCGCGTACGAGGAGGCGGGCATCGGCCCCGGGGACCTGTCGCTCGCAGAGGTGTACGACCTGTCCACCGCCCTGGAGCTGCAGTGGTACGAGGACCTGGGGCTGTGCGCCGCCGGAAAGGGCGCCGCGTTGCTGCGCGAGGGGGCCACGGCGCTCGGCGGACGCATCCCGGTCAACCCGAGCGGCGGACTCGCCTCCTTCGGCGAGGCCGTGCCCGCCCAGGCCATCGCGCAGGTCTGTGAGCTGACCTGGCAGTTGCGCGGACAGGCGGGAGACCGACAGGTGCCGGGGGCGCGGGCCGGGATCACCGCGAACCAGGGGCTGTTCGGACACGGCTCGGCGGTGATCGCCGTCCGCTGACGCATCGCGCTCCTCAAGGATCGTCCGGGCCGGTCCGAGGGCGGCCCGGGTCCGGTCGGGGGCCGGTGGGGGCTCGGTCGGGGCCGTCCGAGGCCGGTGGGGCTCGGTCCGCACTGCGGCGCGAACAGCAGCGCGAACGGCGGCGTACGCTCCGGACAGGCTCGTGAACTCTGCGTGAATCGGACGTCCATACAGGGGAGTTGTGGACATCATGCTTGGGTGCCTTCATGGACGGACCAGCTTCGCTTCGCCTTCCAGCCCGTCGTGAATCTCGCGACCGGGTCGGTGGCGGCGTTGGAGATACTCGCCCGCCCTGAGCGGGGCGATGTGCTCGCCCAGGCCCGTCGCAACGCGGATGTCGACGGGGAACTCGCCGCGCTCGCCGTCCTGTCGGCGACACGGCAGGAGACGCTCCTGCCGCTGCATGTGAACGTCTTCGCCGGAACGGCCGCCGACCTCGGCGGACTCGCGTCCCTCGAGATGGCCGTCAGCGGCGTGGGCCGGCGCCCCTGGGAAGTGACCGTCGACCTCGGCGCCCCCTTCACCCACGTTCCGCAGCGCGCCCTGCTGACGGCGGTGGAGCGGCTGCGCGACGAGGGCTTCCGGATCTGCGCCGACGGGGTGGGCGACGGGGACGTGCCGCTGCGGCTGCTGGCGGACCTGGCACCGGACCTGGTCAAAATCGACGCCTCGGTCGTGGCGCGGCTGCCCGAGGACCGCGGCTGCCGGGCGGTCGTCGCCGGGCTGCGTCGGTTCTGCGACGACGCGGGCGGTCAACTGGCCGTCGAGGGCGTGGAGACCGAGCTGCAGTGCGCCGCGGCGCGCGACACCGGTGCACAGCTCGCTCAGGGCGACCTCTTCGCGCCGCCCTCGCGGCTGCCGGTCGCCGACGTGTACCGCCCGGCCCGGCCGCCGCTCGCACCCGCCGGTCCTCAACAGGGTCTCGCGGGGCCGCTCGTGCGGGAGTTCCTTCAGCCCGCGGCGCTGCTCCCGGTGGACGCCTCCTCCGGTCAGGTGCGGGCCCTGCTCACCGGATCGCCCCAGGTGTCCGGCGTCATGCTGGTCGACGCCGACGGAGTGCCCGTACGGGCCGTGGACCGGGACCGCTTCCTGCTGTCGCTCTCCGGGCGGTACGGGCACGCGCTGTACGCCGACCGGCCGGCGGCGCGCCTCGGCGACCTGCCGCGCACGGTCGGCGCGCACGCGACGGCGTGGGAGGTGCTGGACGTGGTGGCGGCCGACGAGCGCAGCCGCACGGCCGACGACGTGGCGGTCGTCGACGCGAAGGGCCGCTGCGTGGGCGTGGTGCACCTGGCCGACATCGTGCGCGCGCTGGCCGAGAGCCGGGTGGAGGAGGCGGCCGGGCTCAACCCGCTGACCCGGCTGCCCGGTTCGGACGCGATCAACTCCGAAGTGGACCGGCGGATCGCCGACGGCCGGGAGTTCGGGCTGAGCTGGCTGGACGTGGACGGCTTCAAGCAGGTCAACGACGGGGCCGGGTTCGCGGCCGGCGACGAGCTGATCCGGGCGGTGGGCCGCAGGCTCGCCGAGGCGGCGGCCCTCCGTCCTGCCGCCCGCGTCGGACACATCGGCGGAGACGACTTCCTGCTGCTGGCCGACCCCGAGGGGATGGAGCCGCTGGCCCGCGCGGTCCTCGATGCGCCCTGGTCGGCGGGCGGAATGCCCGTCACCATGTCGCTCGCGACCGTGCTGTGCCCGCCGGGCAGCGTGGCCGACCACCACCAGGCAGCGGCCTGCCTGGCCCCGCTGAAGAAGACGGCCAAGGCGCTGTTGGGGGCCAGTTGGGTGCTGGGCCGACCGGGCTCCCTACGGCAGGAAGTGCGGCGGGGTACGGCCCTGCGGGTACCCGGTCCTGCCGGCTCCGCGCGGGCCCAGAGGGGTGTGCACGCCACGGGCTGAGGGGTTGCTGTCGGCGACCTTGACGCCCCAACAGCACCGGTGAACACTTCCGGATGTCAGTCGGCATCGCCGCACGCCGGCCGTCGGCCCAGTGGCCGTCGGCCCCTCTCCCCACGGGCGATTCCGCTGTGTTGGCACGCTCGTCGCGGACGCCCGGGCGGGGCGTGAGCACACCCCTGCCGCAGGCTCCGAAGCGGGTTGGGAAAGACGCACCCTGCAGCACGGAGGACCGGGGCAACGAGCACACCCGGGCGAGGGACTGGGAGCCGTAATGCAATTTTCCAATGGGGACATATTCGTCGGTGAGGTCATCGGCACCGCGATCCTGATCCTCTTCGGCGCGGGTGTCTGCGCCGCCGTCACACTCAACCACTCGAAGGCGAAGGCAGCCGGGTGGATCGTCATCGCCTTCGGCTGGGGCTTCGGCGTCATGGCCGGTGCCTACACCGCGGCGCCGCTGTCCGGTGCGCATCTCAACCCGGCGGTGACCGTCGGCATCGCCACCGACACCGGCGACTGGGACAAGGTGCCGCTCTACATCCTCGGCCAAATGGTCGGCGCGGCCATCGGGGCGGCGCTCACCTGGCTCGTGTACTTCGCCCAGTTCGGCGCCAACGAACAGCCTACGCTGGGCATCTTCTCGACCGTCCCGGAGATCCGGAACCCGGTCGCGAACCTTCTCACCGAAACCATCGCGACGGTGGGGCTGGTGCTGCCGATCCTGGCCCTCGGCCTCACGAAGGGCCTCGGCGAATCCGGCACCACGATCCTCATCGTGTCCTTCCTCGTCGTCGGCATCGGCCTCTCGCTCGGCGGGCCCACGGGCTACGCCATCAACCCGGCGCGCGATCTCGGTCCCCGTATCGTCCACGCCCTGCTGCCCATCCCGCACAAGGGCACGTCCGACTGGGGATACTCGTGGGTACCCGTGGCGGGCCCCCTGATCGGCGCGGTGCTCTCCGGCCTGATCTTCAACGCAGCTTTCTGAGCCTCGCAGTCAGGAGACGTCCATGACGGACACGTACGTCGCCGCGATTGACCAAGGCACCACTTCAAGTCGCTGCATCATCTTCAATCAGGACGGCGCGATCGTCGCCGTCGACCAGCGCGAGCACCGGCAGATATTCCCCAAGCCCGGCTGGGTCGAGCACGACGCCACCGAGATCTGGTCCAAGGTGCAGGCCGTCGTGGCGGGTTCACTCGCCAAGGCGGGGCTGCGCGCCGACCAGCTCAGCGCGCTGGGCATCACCAACCAGCGCGAGACGACGGTGCTGTGGGACCGCTCGACCGGCAAGCCGGTGCACAACGCCATCGTGTGGCAGGACACCAGAACGGCAGCGCTGTGCAACGAACTCGGCGGCGCGGACGGGCAGGACCGTTTCCGCGACGCCACCGGGCTGCCGCTCGCCAGCTACTTCTCCGGGCCGAAGGCCGCCTGGCTGCTGGACAACGTGCCGGGGCTGCGCGCCCGCGCCGAGAACGGCGAGATCGCCTTCGGCACCATCGACTCCTGGCTCATCTGGAATCTGACGGGCGGTACGGACGGCGGGGTGCACGTCACCGACGTCACGAACGCCGGCCGGACGCTGCTGATGAACCTCGAGACCCTGCAGTGGGACCCGGCCATTCTGGCCACGATGAACCTGCCCGAGGCGATCCTGCCGGAGATCCGCTCCTCGGCCGAGGTGTACGGCACCGCTGTCGGCCAGCTGGCGGGTGTGCCGGTGGCCTCCGCGCTCGGCGACCAGCAGGCGGCCGTGTTCGGCCAGACCTGCTACGGCGTCGGCGAGGCCAAGAACACCTACGGCACCGGCAGTTTCCTGCTGCTCAACACCGGCAACCGGCCCGTACCGTCCAAGAGCGGGCTGCTCACGACCATGGGCTACCAGCTCGGCGGCGAACAGCCGGTCTACTGCCTCGAAGGCGCCATCGCGATCACCGGCGCTCTGGTGCAGTGGTTCCGCGACCAGCTCGGCATCATCAGCTCGGCCGACGAGATCGAGACCCTGGCGGCGAGCGTCGAGGACAACGGCGGGGCGTACATCGTCCCGGCCTTCTCCGGCCTGTTCGCCCCGTACTGGCGCTCCGACGCGCGCGGTGTGGTCACGGGCCTGACCCGCTACGTGACCAAGGCGCACCTGGCGCGGGCCGTGCTGGAGGCGACCAGCTGGCAGACCCGCGAGGTCGTGGACGCGATGTACCAGGACTCTGGCGTGCAGATCACCTCGCTGAAGGTGGACGGCGGCATGACCGCCAACGGTCTGCTGATGCAGCATCAGTCGGATGTGCTGGGCGTGCCCGTCATCCGGCCGGTGATCTCCGAGACGACGTGCCTGGGCGCGGCGTACGCGGCCGGGCTCGCCACCGGGGTGTGGCAGGACCTCGACGAGCTGCGGGCGCACTGGAAGCGCGACCAGTTGTGGGAGCCGCACATGGAGCCGCAGGCACGCGAGCGCGAGTACGGCAACTGGCGGAAGGCCGTCGAGCGCAGCTTCGGCTGGGTGGAGGAGGACGGGGTGTAGCCGCGGCCACGGAAGAGGCCTGACGGCCCGTCGAGGCGCCAGCCCGGCGAGGCCGCGGGCCGCACGGGTACGGCCCGCGTTCCGGACGGTGGAGCGCGGGCCCGTACTCTCGTGACCTCCGTACTCTCCTGACGTCCGTACTCTCGTGACGCGCCGTCAGGTGGCGGCGGGCTGGCGGTGGTCGGAGCCGGATTCCAGCGCGTGCTGGACCACGGAGATCAGCACGTCCTTGGCGGACGCCCGCTCCCGCGCGTCGCACAGCAGGACGGGCACGCCCGGGTCGAGGTCGAGCGCGTCGCGCACCGCGTCGGGCGGGTAACGCTTGGCCCCGTCGAAGCAGTTGACGGCGACCGTGAAGGAGATGCCGCGCCGCTCGAAGTAGTCGATGGCGGCGAAGCAGTCGCTGAGGCGGCGGGTGTCCGCGAGCACGACCGCGCCGAGCGCTCCCTGCGCCAACTCGTCCCACAGGAACCAGAAGCGGTCCTGACCCGGCGTGCCGAAGAGATAGAGCACCAGGTCGTCGCGGAGCGAGATCCGCCCGAAGTCCATGGCGACGGTGGTGGTGCGCTTCGCCTCGATCCCGTCGGTGGGGTCCACGGGACGGCCCGCTTCGGTGAGCAGTTCCTCGGTGCGCAGCGGTCTGATCTCGCTCACCGCACCGACCAGCGTCGTCTTGCCGACACCGAAGCCGCCCGCGACCAGGATCTTGAGCGTCACCGGTTCGACGGAGGACTTGCGACGCCGCTCGGAGCGCCCGAAGACCATGGCTCTCTCTTCCGATTCGCCGTACGGGGATCCTTCCGGAAGGACTGTAGCGGCGACCGGCTCCCCCGCGCGTCCCAGGTCCCGAAGAATCGGCGGGGCCGGGCCGCGGATCGCAGTGCGGGCCTCCGTGCGCGCCGCGTGGATGCCCGTACACCCTCCGTGTCCGGAACTGTCCGAAGTAGGCGACATTAGGTGTTGAATGCCCCATTTTGGGCAACCAGGGCTATGCACCGAATGGGGGTTCACGGCAGAGGAGGGCGTCATGCGGCAGGCGGAGGAATACGAACTTGTGTTCGCGAGTTCCGGTCAACCGGCGCCCGCGACCGAGGACGTCGTGGTGGTGCACCGCACGGACCGGAGCGGCCCCGGTGGTCACCCGGTGTACGCGGACGACACCGGGATCGTCCGGGCGGAGATCAGCGACCGCGCCGAGGTACGGATGATCGCCAGCGGCGGGCACCAGGAGCACCGCTCCGCGGTTCAGGCCCGCCCCGTCGGCTAGCGGCATTCCAGAGCCCGGAAGGGGCGCTCCGGGCGGGCGCCCCGGGGTCAGAGCGCCCTGAGCCCGTCGATCACCTCACGCAGAATGCTCTCGTCGGGCAGTTCCGCCGGAGGCACCGGCCGGGAGACCCGGACGAGCTCCGCGTCGAGGAGATCGCCGATGAGCACCCGTACGACCCCCACCGGGAGGTCCAGGTCGGTCGCGAGCTCCGCGACCGACTGCGGGGCCTCCCGGCAGAGGTTCACGATGTCCAGGTGCTCGGGGGACAGCGTGTGGTCGGCACCGCCCGGTGCGGTGGAGTCGCCCGGCTCGCCGCTCCTGGACTCGGCGACCACCACCGCGATGAGGTCGAGCCGGTCCTCGGCCGCGCTGCGGGTTCTGCCGCGCGTCATCGCGTAGGGGCGTACGACCGGCCCGGCCGCGTCGTCGAACCAGTGCGCCGCGTTGGAGCCGTGGTCCCGGCCGTCGTTGCCACTGCCGTTCCGGCCGTCGGTTCCGCTGTCGTTCCGGCCGTCCCCGCTCATGACACCCCCGTTCCTTGTCATGGCGCTCCGTCACCCCCCGGCAGCGGATACGGGTCCCGACCTCGGCGCCGTGCCCAGGTGAACGCCGACCCGCCTGACCATCAGCGTCATCTCGTACGCGATCTGCCCGACGTCGGAGTCGGCGTCGGCGAGCACGGCGAGGCAGCTGCCGTCTCCGGCCGCGGTGACGAACAGGAAGGCCTCGTCGAGCTCCACGACGGTCTGCCGGACGGTGCCCGCCTCGAAGTGGCGTCCCACGCCCTTGGCGAGGCTGTGGAACCCCGAGGCGACGGCGGCCAGGTGCTCGCCGTCCTCCCGCGTCAGGTCCTTCGACGTGCCTTTGGCCAGGCCGTCGCCGGACAGCACCAGTGCTTTGCGGATGCTGCCCACGCGGTCGACCAGTTCGTCGAGGAGCCAGTTCAGCTCACCTGCCGCGCCCGTCGGGCCGTTGTGTGCCGTAGCAGCGTGCGGTGTGGTCATCGACCGTCCCCCTCAGATGTCGTTCCTGATCCGGAGTCCCCGGCGGACCCGGTGTCCTCGCCTGTGTGGGCCCTGCCGCGCTGCCAGCCGCGCTGGAGGGAGGCCATACGGGACCTCACCTCCTCGGCATCGCGCTCGGGTTCGATGTCCGCGGGCCGGGTGTCCTGCCCGGCCGGCGGTGCGGGATGGGCCTTGAGCTGCGGGGCGAGGCTGGCTTGCCGTACCCGGCGGGGCAGCCCTTCCCCGGACGTTCCGGTGGTCTCCGCGGGCTCGGGTCGTTGCTGCTCGCTCCGGCCCCTGGGGCCCCTTCGGTCCCGTCCTCCGACCGGCCGGCCGTGGTCGGACACCAGGACCGGCGAGCGGCGGCGGGGCAGCGGCACCAGGCCGTCGGGGCGCACCTCCTCGGGCCCGCCCGTCTCGCGGGTCTGCTCGTGTCCTGCGCCGTCGCGGGCCTGCTGGTGCTGCTCGCCGGGGACGGGGGCGGCCGGGCCGCGCCACGGCTCGACCTCGGCGGGCCGTTCGCGCCATGCGTCGCTCCTGCCGGGCCTTCGTCCCCGCCACAAGTCGCGCTCGCCCGGCCCGCCGCGGAAAATGAGGCCCTCGTCGTCGTCCCCGTCGAGGGCGGAGACGGGCGCTTCCAGCTCCACGGGGCCGTCGATCACGGGCGCGGGGCCGCTCCCCCCGGCCATGGGTACGGGGACCTGGGCGAGCGCGGCGAGCCTGCCTCCGGCCGGCTCCCGTTCCCCCGTCTCCTCGCCCGGTTCCCGGCCGTCGGGCGACTGGTCGGCCGGGAAGTCGGTGAGGAGAGCCGCGGGGATGAAGACGACCGCGGTGGTGCCGCCGTAGGGGGAGGTCTGCAGCGAGACGCGTACGCCCTGGCGCCGGGCGAGCCTGCTGACGACGAACAGACCGAGCCGGTCGGTGTCGGAGAGCTCGAACTCGGGGGTCTCGGCGAGCCGGAGGTTGGCGTCCAGCAGGGCCTCGGGGGGCATGCCCAGGCCGCGGTCGTGGATTTCGAGGGTGAAGCCGTTGGCGACGCGCTCTCCGACCACCTGGACGCCGGTGTGCGGGGGCGAGAAGACGGTGGCGTTCTCGAGGAGTTCGGCGATGAGGTGGGTGAGGTCGGCGACGGCGGGCCCGGCCACGGCCATCCGCGGCAGCCGGCGCACCTCGACCCGCTCGTAGTCCTCGACTTCGGCGACGGCGGCGCGGACGACGTCCATCAGCTGGATCGGTCTGCGCCACTGCCGGGAGGGGGCGGCCCCGGAGAGGATGACCAGGCCCTCAGCGTGCCGCCGCATGCGGGTGGTGAGGTGGTCGAGCTTGAACAGGTCGGCGAGTTCCTCGGTGTCCTCGGTGCGCCGTTCCATGGCGTCGAGGAGGGTGAGCTGGCGGTGCAGCAGGACCTGGCTGCGGCGGGCGAGGTTGACGAAGACCTCGGAGACGCCGCGCCGCAGCTCCGACTGCTTGACGGCGGCCTCGAGCGCGGCGCGCTGCAGCGTGTTGAGCGCCTTGCCGACCTGGCCCATCTCGTCCTGGCCGTACTCCAGGCGCGGAGCCTCGGTCTCGACGTCGACCTCCTCACCGGCGGCGAGGCGGCGCATCACGCTGGGCAGCCGTACGCCGGAGACCTCGTGGGCCTCCTTGCGCAGCTGGGTGAGGTCGCGGACCAGGGCGCGGCCGATGCGTGCGGAGACGATGAGTGAGACCAGCACGGCGGCGAAGCCGAGGACGCCCGCGACGGCCGCCTGGATCAGGACGTCGATGGCGACCGGCTGCGCGCGGTCGCGGTAGCTCTCGCCCGCTTCGGTGCCCATCCGGTCGAGATCCTTGAGGACGGTGCCCGCGGTGGCGTTCCACCGCTCGGCGTTGACGTCGTCCAGGGCGTGCTGGGGACCCGCGTCGATGACCCGGTCCTCGGTGGATCTCAGGTCGAGGGTGTCGGGGCCGTTCCAGTACTTCTCGAACTCGGCGCTGTCCGTGGTGGGGAGCACCGGCAGGTTGGTGGTGTAGAGGAGTTTGCGGTTGGCGACGAGGTCGGAGAAGGACCGCAGATCGCGCTTGCTCATCCGGCCGGCCGCGAGTCCCGAGGCGAGCAGGGCATCCTCGCGGGCCAGCACCTCGCGGGCGCGGGTGATGCCGACCAGCGCGCGGCCCTGCTTGTCCATGTCGGCGTCGTCGAGGGCGTGCAGGGCGCTGAGGAAGTCGAAGGCGGGGTCGATGAGCGAGTTGTACGCGGCGAAGGCGTACGGGCGGGTGACCGTGCCCTCCTCGACCTTGCGGCGCAGGGTGTCGAGGCCGGCCAGCCCGTCGAGGAGGTTGTCGAGGCGGGAGTCCGAGTCGGATCCCATGCCGTCGCGTACGTCGTCCTCGCGGGAGTTGGCGCGCAGCAGCTCCACGGCCCTGTCGGTGGCGCGCTCCTGGGTGTGGAGCCGGGGCAGTCCGTCCGACCTCCGGGGGTCCGCGAGGTAGACCAGGGTCTGCCGGCGCTCCTGCTGGAGAGCCTGGACGGTGTCCTCGGCCGGAAGTCCGACCTGGTCCGCGATCTGGGCGGTGTCCAGAAGCTGCTTCGCTTCGCGGCCCGTGATCACTGTCGCGAAGGCCCAGATGGAGGTGAGGGACACCAACGGCACCAGAAGCAGCCCCACGATCTTCCTGCGGATGGACTTCCCGCGAAAGCGCATGGCCTCCCCTACGTCAACCCCGGCGCGCGGGGGCGGTGTTCCGATTCCGATTCCGTTTCCATAAACGGCGCGAGCCTACTACTGCTCACCTGTCATCTCTAAGACCCGTCCGGCCGTTCGCCCGAGCATCGCAGAGGCCTCATCCGGAGTTGTCCGATGATGACCGGACATCGCATCCTTGCTCGTGGGCCATACCGTCCGGCCGGTCTTCGCGTTCGACCCCACGTTGGCCGGAAAGACACGTCCGCCGGGAACTTCGGGTCTCCTCCCATTCGTGATCCTGGTGAGGGGAGTGAGGGTGGATGGACACCGAACCGGACATCGGGGCACCGGACATGACCGGTCGCGGGGGCAGCGGTGACGAGAGGTGCAGGGAGAGGCACAGGGGGCTGTGGACCGAGGAGCCCGCTGTACGGCCGCGGATGCCGGATCCGGTGCGCGCGGCCGCGGTCCGGGCCTGGATCATCGTCGCCGTGACGCTGATTGAGGCCATGGTCGCGTTTCTCTGCACGCTGGCGGGCTCGTGGTTCGCCTTCCCCGCCGTGCTCAGTACGGTCGCGAGCACCGTCGTGGCCACGTGGAGCGTGCTGGACGTGTGGGTGACCCGGCAGGTGTGGAACCAGCGGAACGGCGTGGTGTCGGAGCCCAGCAGCACGGCGCGGGCGCTGCGGCGCGAGCGGCGCAGGGCCCGGCGGGAGGCCCGCCGGGCCGAGCGGTCGCGGCCACCGGGGCGGCGGTTGTCAGAGGCCTGACGCACCGGTGTCATCCGAGGCGCCGGTACGCTCCGCGGCGGCCGTGTAGTCATCGGCGCGCGGTGTACTCCGCCGCGGCGTCGAGCAGCCAGTCGGCCAGGTAGCCGGCGAAGGAGGAGCGCACCAGCACCCAGAAGCCCGGCTTGTGCGGGTCGCGTGCTACCAGCACCACCTGCGCGCGGGCCAGCGTGGTCTGCGCGCAACGGTCCGCTCCGAAGGACCGGGGGTGCAGGTCGAGGGAGCAGCCGTGGGCCAGCAGTTCCCGGGACCGGGGACCGGCGACGAGCAGGGTGGTGCGCTGCGCCGAGACGTCCACGACAGCGCCCCCTTCTTCCCCGGCCTCTTCCCCGGCCGCGACTGCCGCGCGCAGCCGCGCCTCGAGGTCGTGCCGCGACCCCGGGCGTCCCACGACGAGCCACTCGTCGGGCCCCAGCCACAGAGCCGCCAACCCGCCACCGTGCACAACGGTGTTGGGCTCCACCGGGAGCTGGAGTCCCAGCGAGAGCCCGACGGCGTCCGCTGCGGGGCCCTTGGGGTCGAGACGCACGGACATCTGGGTGAGGAAGGGGAACTCCGCCAGGCGCAGTGCTCCGCCGGAGGCGCGTGTCGCGGCGGCGAACCGTCCGGCAGCGTGCACCAACGGGCTGCGGCGGCCGGCGGATCGAGCGCGGGCAGTGCTTCCAGCGCGGGCAGCCATGTCAGCCCGGGCAGCGGTCTCAACCATCGCGGCGTGCCCCCTCGGGGTCGTGGAGAACAGGGCTTGCGACCGTCACGGGGACCAGCTCGCCCCCGACCGGCGCGTACAGCCGGTCGCCGATCCGGTCCCGGCCGCTCTTGATGAGGGCGAGGGCGAAGGTCCGGCCGAGCGCCGCGCTGCGATAGCTGGAGGTGACGTGTCCGAGCATGGGCACCGGCGGCTCGGGGTGGGGGCCCTCCCCCTGGCTTCGCCAGGGGGAGGTAGCTGGGGGACGTTCTCCGGCGATCAGATGCGCGCCTTCGGGCAGCAGGGTGCCGGGGTCGTCCGGGAGGAGGCCGACGAGGTGCTTGCGGTCGGGCCTGCGAGTGTCGGCGCGGGCGTACGAACGCTTGCCGATGAAGTCGCGCTTCTTCTTCGACACCACCCAGCTCATCCCGAGGTCCTGCGGGGTGACGGTGCCGTCGGTGTCCTGGCCGACGATCGGGTAGCCCTTCTCGGCCCGCAGGACGTGCATGGTCTCGGTGCCGTACGGCGTGATGCCGAGCGGGCGCCCCGCCTCGTACAGGGCCTCCCACAGCGCCAGCGCGTCCCACGGCAGCACGTTGATCTCGTACGCCAGCTCGCCGGAGAAGCTGATCCGGCACACCCGTGCCGGGATTCCGGCGACGGCCGCCTCGCGCCAGGCCATGAACGGGAAGCTCTCGGCGTCCACGGCCAGTCCGGGGGCGAGGCCGCCGAGCACGTCGCGGGAGCGGGGGCCGACCAGGGCGACGGTGGCCCACTGCTCGGTGACGGAGGTGCAGTGCACGCGCAGGTCCGGCCACTCCGTCTGGAGCCACTCCTCCATCCAGTCGAGGACGGCCGCGGCGTTGCCCGTCGTGGTCGTGGCCACGAAGCGGTCCTCGGCGAGCCGCATGACGGTGCCGTCGTCGAAGACCATGCCGTCGGCGCGGCACAGCACGCCGTAGCGGATCATGCCCACCTTCAGGGTGCTCACCATGTTGGTGTAGAGCCGGTCCAGGAAGACACCCGCGTCCGGTCCCTGAACGTCGATCTTGCCGAGCGTCGAGGCGTCCATGAAGGCGACGCCTTCGCGGGCGGCACGGCACTCGCGCTCCACCGCCGCCGCCATGTCCTCGCCGTCCAGCGGGTAGTACCACGGCCGCTTCCACTGCCCGACGTTCTCGAACAGCGCCCCGTGCGCGAGGTGCCAGTCGTGCAGCGCGGTGACACGTACGGGGTCGTGCAGCGCACCGCGGTCCCGGCCGGCCAGCGTGGCGAAGGCGACCGGGGCGTACGGGGCGCGGAAGGTCGTCGTACCGAGCTCGGGGACGCCGACGCCGAGCAGCTGCGCGACGACGCCGCTCGCGAGCACGCCCGAGGTCTTGCCCTGGTCGTGGGCCGTGCCGGCGGTGGTGTAGCGCTTGACGTGCTCGACCGACCGCATCCCCGCACCCGTCGCGCGGGCGAGGTCGGCGGCGGTGACATCGCGCTGGAGGTCGACGAAGGAGCGGCCGGGGTCCGCTCCGGGGACGAGCCACAGGTGCCCGGCGGGCGAGGACGGCTCTTCGGGGACCTGGGGGAGCGGAAGCGATCCGGGGGTGGTGAAGCCCTCGGCCTCGATGGCGCGGGACCCGGCGGCCGCGCCGTCGGCCAGGCACCCCGGAAGGTCGAGGACACCGCGTGCGGCACCGGCGGCCTCCACAGCCTGGCGGCAGGTGTCCGGCACGAACGAGCCGAGTGTCTCGTCGTACCGAAGCCGCCCGCCCGCCTGGCTGAAGAGGTGGACGACGGGGTTCCAGCCACCGGAGACGAGGAGGAGGTCTGCGGCGAACTCGCGGGCCGCCGCGGGGCTTTGGCCGGGTGGAGCGACGGTGAGCGATGAGACCCGCGGCTCGCCCGCGGAGCCGGTGACGGCGTGCCCGTGCAGCACCTCGATGCCCGCCCGTGCGGCGCGACGGGCCCACTCCCCCGCCTCCGGGCGGGTGTCGACGACCGCCGCGATGTCCACGCCGGCGGCGGCGAGGTCGAGTGCGGCGGCGTACGCGCTGTCGTTCGTGGTGAAGACGACCGCGCGGCGGCCGGGGAGCACGCCGTACCGGACCGCGTACGTACGGGCGGCTCCGGCCAGCATGACGCCGGGCAGGTCGTTGCCCGCGAAGGCGAGGGACCGCTCGTGGGCGCCGGTCGCCAGGACGACGCGGCGGGCGCGGATCCGCCATACGCGCTCGCGCGAGACATGAGCGGAGGCCAGTCCGCCGAGGTGGTTGGTGCGGCGCTCGACGGCGAGCGCGTAGTTGTCGTCGTAGTGGCCGACGACCGTGGTGCGGCGCAGCACCCGTACCTCGGCCGCGGCGTGGAGCTCGGCGCTCACCTCCGCGGCCCAGCCGAGCAGTTGGGAGGTATCGGCGGCGCCGAGCAGGCTGCCGCCGGGCTCGGGCTGCTCGTCGGCGAGGATCACCCGGGCGCCGCTGCGGGCGGCCGCTGCCGCTGCGGCGAGACCGGTGGGCCCGGCGCCGACGACGAGCAGGTCGCAGTGGGCGTGCACGGAGTCGTACCTGGCCGGGTCCGGCTCCGTGGCCAGCCGTCCCTGCCCCGGCAGGCTGCTCGCCTCGAGCCCGTCGTACAGCTCGACCGTCGTCGCGGGCAGCATCGGCTCGGGGAAGGGGGCCTCGATCTGGACGACGGCGTTCGGCTCCTCGCTCCCGGCGGCGAAGATCCCGCGCGGGCGGCCGAGTCTGACGCTCGTGCCGGTGGTGTGGACACCGTTCGCGAGCAGCGCGGAGGCGAGCGTGTCGCCCCGGTAGCCCTCGTAGCGCACACCGTCGAAGAGGAAGGTCAGCGGCTCATGGCGCGCGACCCGCCCGCCGGCCGGCAGCCGGAACTCCTGGGCGGTCATGAGATCACCGGCCTCGGCTCGCCGATGCGGTAGACGGCGAGGATCTCGTTGGTCGCCGTGTCCCGGACGGCGTTGAACCAGCGGCGGCAGCCGGCCGCATGGCTCCACCGCTCGGGGAAGGGCCCCTTGGGGTTGTCGCGGAAGAACAGGTAGCGGGCCCACTCCTCGTCGGTGAGGGCCGCGGGGTCCTCGGGGTAGGGCACGTGCGCCTGACCGCCGTAGTGGAACTCGGCCTCGTCGCGAGGCCCGCACCAGGGGCATGGGATGAGCAGCATTCGCAGGGCTCCTCGGTGTTGTTCTTCGCTCGCCTCGGCGGTGCGGTTCAGTGGGCGACCGCGGCCGCGCCGTGCTCGTCGACGAGCGCGCCGGTGGTGAAGCGCCTCAGCGAGAAGGGGGCGTTCAGCGGGTGCGGCTCGTCGTGGGCGATGGTGTGGGCGTAGGCCCACCCGGCCCCCGGCGTGGCCTTGAAACCGCCGGTCCCCCAGCCGCAGTTGAGGTACAGGTGGTCCACGGGGGTCAGCCCGACGATGGGTGAGGCATCGGGGCTGACATCGACGATCCCGCCCCAGGTACGCAGGACGTGGGCGCGGGCGAAGGCCGGGAACAGCTCCAGCGCCGCGGCCATCTGGCGTTCGATGATGTGGAACGCGCCGCGCTGCGTGTAGGCGTTGTACGCGTCGATGCCCGCTCCCATGACCAGTTCGCCCTTGTGGGCCTGACTGACGTACACGTGCACCGCGTTCGACATGACGACCGTGGGGTGTACGGGCTCCAGCAGTTCGGAGACCAGAGCCTGCAGCGGGTGGCTCTGGAGGGGCAGGTCGAAGCCCGCCATCCCGGCCAGCACCGAGGAGTGTCCCGCCGCGCACAGCGCCACCCTGCCCGCCGCGATCGGGCCGAGCGAGGTGCGCACCCCTGTCACCCGGCCACCCCGCACGTCGATGCCCGTGACCTCGCAGTTCTGGATGAGGTCGACTCCGGCGGCGTCGGCGGCGCGGGCGAGGCCCCAGGCGACATGGTCGTGTTTGGCGATCCCCGCGCGCGGCTGGTACGTCGCCCCCATCACCGGGTAGCGCACGTCCGGCGAGATGTTGACGATCGGGCAGACGTCCTTGACCTGCCGCGGGTCGAGCCATTCCGCATCGACTCCGTTGAGGCGGTTGGCCTCCACGCGGCGCACGCTGTCCCGTACGTCCTGCAGGCTGTGCGCGAGGTTCAGCACACCGCGCTGGGAGAACAGGACGGGGTAGTCGAGATCGTCCTCGAGCCCCTCCCACAGCTTCAGCGCGTGCTCGTAGATGCCTGAGCTCTCGTCCCACAGGTAGTTGGACCGGATGATGGTGGTGTTGCGGGCCATGTTGCCGCCCGCGAGCCAGCCACGCTCGAGGACCGCGACGTCGGTGATCCCGTGGTTCTTCGCGAGGTAGTGGGCGGTGGCGAGGCCGTGTCCGCCTCCGCCCACGATGACGACGTCGTACGAACGCCTGGGCTCGGGTGTGCGCCACAGCCAGTCGGGGTGCTCGGGAAGGGCGGCCCCCGGGGCAGGTGTCTCCATGCGCTTGTGCCTCCCCTGGTCAGCCGCGCAGGCGGGTCATCGACGAGTCGAACAGCGGCTCTTCGGCGACGACCGCGGGGATGCGCTGGTCGAAGTAGCCGATGTGCAGCGTGCGGCCGGGCGTGGCGAGCCCGGCCGGCAGCCAGGCGTAGGCGATGCCCTTGCCGATCGTGTAGCCGTACGCGGCGCTGGTGACGTAGCCGGCGCAGGCGTCGCCGTCGTACACCGGCTCCTTGCCCATCACCACGGCCCGCGGGTCGTCGATGGTGAGGCAGGTGAGCCGGCGGCGTACGTCGGCCTTGCGCTGCTCCAGGGCGGCCTTGCCGATGAAGTCGCCCTTGTCGAGCCTGACCGCGAAGCCGAGTCCGGCCTCGTAGGGGTCGTGTTCGTAGGTCATGTCGGTACCGAAGGAGCGGTAACCCTTCTCCAGGCGGAGGCTGTTGAAGGCGCCGCGCCCGGCCGCGATGCCGCCGTGAGGCCGCGCCGCGTCCCAGAGCGTGTCCCACAGCTTCAGCCCCATGTCGGCGGTCGTGTAGAGCTCCCAGCCGAGCTCGCCGACGTAGCTCAGGCGCATCGCCGTGACGGGGACGGCGCCGATATGGGCGCGCTTGGCGCGGAAGTAGCTCAGGCCGTCGTTCGAGAAGTCCTCGTCGGCGAGCGGCTGGAGGACCTCGCGCGCCTTGGGTCCCCACAGGCCGATGCAGCAGGTGCCCGGGGTGATGTCGCGGACGGCGACGGAGCCGTCGGCGGGCAGGTGCCGGGTGAGCCAGTCCAGGTCGAGGTTGCCGTTGGCGCCGACCTGGAAGCGGTCGCGGCCGAGGCGGGCGACGGTGATGTCGCTCCGGATGCCGCCGTCCTGATCGAGCATCAGGGCATACGTGACGGAGCCGACGGACTTGGCGACGTTGGCCGTGGTCATGCGCTGCAGGAACGCCGCCGCTCCGCGGCCGGTGACCTCGAGCCGCTTGAGGGCCGTCATGTCGTACATCGCGACGCCCTCGCGGGTGGCCAGGGCCTCGGCGCCGACGACGGGCGACCACATCCGTGCGGCCCAGTCGTTCGGCACCGGGATGTCCCAGCGGGCCAGGAGGGGCTCGTTGGCGGAGTACCACTGGGGCCGCTCCCAGCCGGACGCCTCGAGGAAGTACGCGTTCAGTTCCCGCTGGCGGACGTGGAACGGGCTGGTGCGCAGCGGCCGCGGGGCGCCGGGCGGCTGGAGCGGGTGGATGATGTCGTAGACCTCGGCGAAGTTCTGGCAGTCGCGCGCCAGGACGTAGTCGGGGGCGAGCTGGTGCGGCTCGAAGCGGTTGACGTCGCACGCGTGCAGGTCGAACGAGGAGCAGTGGCCGTCGACGAGCCACTCGGCCATGGCGCGGCCGACGCCCGCGGAGTGGGTGACCCAGACGGCCTCGGCCACCCAGAAGCCCTTCACCTCCGGGGATTCGCCAAGGAGCGGAAGACCGTCGGTGGTGAAGGAGAAGAGCCCGTTGATGCCCTCCTCGACCTTGGCCTCCCGGGTCGCGGGCAGCAGCGACTGGGTCTCGGTCCAGGCATCGGCGAAGTCGTCCTCGGTGAACCGCAGTACGGAGGGCATCGGCCCGGCGGAGTCAACGGAGGCGATGTCGTCGGCGGCGACGGGCATGGGGCGGTGGCCGTAGGAGCCGATGCCGAGCCGGTCGAAGCAGTCGCGGTAGTACAGATCGGCGTCCTGGTGGCGCAGGATCGGGCGGACCGCCTCCTGTGCCTGCCCGGCCAGCGCGGGGACCGGTCCCGTCCACGCAAGCTGGTGGGCGAGGGGCGTCAGCGGAAGGTTCATTCCGGCCATGCGGGCGACCTTGGGGCCCCAGATGCCGGCACAGCACACGACGATGTCGGCGGGGATGTCGCCCTGGTCGCTGACGACCGCGCTGACGCGGTCACCGCTCTCGTCCCCGCCGTCCGTACGGATGTCGAGGACCTCGTGGCGGGCGAGGAACCGTACGCCGCGGGCCGTGGCGGCGCGGATCTGGGCCTCGACCGCGAGCACGGCCTTGGCCAGGCCGTCGGTGGGGACGAGCAGCCCGCCGAGCACCCGCTCCCGATCGACGAGCGGGTGGCGCGCGACGCACTCGTCCGGGCCCAGCAGCCGGGCCTCGACGCCCCATGCGGTGACCCAGCCGTGCCGGCGCCGGAGTTCGGCCAGGCGCTCGGGCGTGGTGGCGATCTCGAGACCGCCCACCTGCAGGAAGCAGGGTTCTCCGTCGACGTCGAGGGAGCAGAGCTTCTCCACGGTGTAGCGGGCCAGCTCGGTCATCGTCTTCGAGGGGTTGGTCTGGAAGACCAGGCCCGGGGCGTGGGACGACGAGCCGCCGGTGGCGGGCAGCGGGCCCTGGTCGACGACCGTCACCTCGGTCCAGCCCCGGGAGGACAGTTCGTCGGCCAGCGCCGCTCCCACGACGCCGGCGCCGATGATGACCACTCGCGGTCCCGCCATCGCCACCCCTCCAACACCACACCGGTCTGGTTGCTGTGAGCGCAACATGCATCAGGTTGCGCAACTCACAGTGCCGGTCGCCCCAGGTGGTGTCAAGAGGGAGCGTTGCGCCGGGAACGGCGGCCTGTCACAGGCCTGCCACGGGCCGGAAAACAGCAGTGCCCGGCGGGCTGACACAGCAGCCCGCCGGGCACGGAAAAAACTTCCGCCGACCTCCCTGATCAGCCCTTTCCGAGCCAGGAGTCGACCTTTTCGCGGTTGGCCTCGACCCACTTCTCCGCGGCCTTCTCGGGCGACATCTTGTCCTGCGCGATGTACTGCGCCACGAGATTCTGGTCCTCGTTGGTCCAGGTGAAATTCTTGACCAAGTCGTAAGCGGGGCTGCCGGAGTCGGCGAACTTCTTGCTGACGATCTTGTCCAGGGCGTATTCGGGGTAGTCGCAGGCGACCTTCTCCGGGTCGGCGTCGCACCCGTCCTTGTACTCCGGCAGATTCACCTTGACGAGCTTCAGCTCCGAGAAGAGCCACTGGGGTTCGTAGAAGTACCCGAGGACCGGAGTCTTCTGGGCCTCGGCCTTACGGAACGCCTGGATGAGCGCGGCCTCGCTGCCCGCGTACACCACCTTGTAGTCGAGCTTCAGATTCTTCACGAGAGCGCCGTCGTTGGTGACGAACGACGGATCCCCGTCCAGCAGCTGCCCCTTGCCGCCGGACTCCGAGGTCCGGAACAGCTTGGCGTACTTGTCGAGGTTCTTCCATTCGGTGATGTCCGGGTACTTCTTGGCCATCCACGGCGGCACGTACCAGCCGATGACTCCCTTGTTGCCCGTCTCTCCCGCGGATACGGCCGTCTTCTGCTGCTCCATGTATTTCTTCTTCAGGTCGGGGTGGCCCCAGTTCTCGACGATCGCGTCGACCTCACCCGTCCCGAATCCCTGCCAGGCGACCTCTTCCTTGAGATCCTTCTTCTCCACCGTGCACCCGAGGTCCTTCTTCGCGACATAGGCGATGACGGCCGCATTGGCCTCATACCCGACCCAGGGATTGATGGCCAGATTGAAGGTGCCGCACTCTCCGGCCTTGCCGCCTCCGGAGCCGGACTCGCCGACCTTGGCTCCGCCGCAGCCGCTGAGCACGAGGGCCAGCGCCGCCAGGCCTGCCAGTCCGCCGCGCCGCACCGCCGCCGCCGGCCCTGCTGTCATGACGTTCCTCACCACGTATGTCCTGCCCTTCTTGCGTCAGCGCCCGTGCGGCGCTCTTCCGGCCCGGTGCGCCGCCGCCTGCGTGATGCGGTCGAACATGACACCGAGCAGCACGATGGCCAGGCCTGCCGCCAGGCCCTTGCCGTACAGCTGCCCCTGCGAGAATCCGGCGACGACGTCGTAACCGAGGGCGCCGGCCCCGACGAGACCGCCCACCACGACCATCGACAGCACATAGATCAGGCCCTGGTTGGTCGCGAGCGTCAGGGACGTGCGGGCCATCGGCAGCTGCACCTTGGTGATGATCTGCCAGCTGCTCGAGCCGGCCGCTGTCGCCGCCTCCACCGTGGTCGGCGGCACCGCGCGCACCCCATCCGCGATGATCTTGATCGTTACCGGGGCCGCGTAGACGATCGCGGCGACGATCGCCGTGAAGCGGCTGGCGCCGAACAGGGCGAGGAACGGCACGAGATAGACGAAGGGGGGCATGGTCTGGCCGGCGTCGAGGACGGGCCTGACCAGCCGGTCCACCAGGGTGCTGCGCCCCATCCACACGCCCACGACGACGCCGAGGGCCAGCACGATCACCGTAGCCGCCAGGCTGGAGGCCAGCGTCGTCATGCCGTCCCGCCACAGGCCGGAGGCGACGATCAGCCCCACGCACACGGCAGCGGTGACGCCCGCGCGCCACCCGCCCAGCAGCCCGCCGACGGCCACCAGCACCGCTCCGACCAGCCACCACGGGGAGCCGGTCAGCAGCTCCTCGAACGGATTGAGCAGCAGCGTGGTGATGACATCCCGCAGGGCTTCCGTCACCCCGGCGAGTGTGTCCTGCGCCCACGCGGTCACGGAGTCCGCCGTACGGGCGATGGCGCCGCCCAGGTCGGCGCCGCCGGGGAACTCCGCCGCCCAGACGTAGGTGTGGGACAGCCATACGCAGACCGCGGTGGCCGCACCGCCGGCCAGCAGCAGTGGGCGCCGCCACGTCCGGAAGCGGCCGCCCTTGCGCCGGGCTTCCTCGACGCGGACGCTCGCCGCGGTTGTCACCCGGTCGAGCACGATGGCCATGACGACGATGGCGAGTCCGGCGTTGAAGGCGACGCCCACGTCGAGGGTCTCGAGGGCCTTGATGACCGTCTTGCCGAGCCCCGGCGCGTCGATCAGCGCCGCGATGGTGACCATGGACAGCGCCGCCATGATGGTCTGGTTCACGCCCAGCACGATGGTGCGCTTCGACATGGGCAGCAGCACTTTGAGGAGCGTCTGCCGCCGCGTCGAGCCCATCGACTCCGCCGCCTCGACCGTCGTCTCGGGAACCCCGCGGATCGCGTGCGCGGTGAGGCGTATGGCCGGGGGCGTCGCGTAGATGAGCGTGGCGATGGTGGCGGAGGCCGGGCCGATGAGGAAGAACAGCGTCAGCGGGGCCAGGTAGACGAAGGTCGGCATCGTCTGCATGAAGTCGAGCACCGGCGTGATGAGGCGGTTGACCCGGTCGGACAGTCCGGCCCACACGCCGAGCGGGATGCCGATGAGGAGGGAGACGAGCACCGCCGCCACCGTGAGGGCGAGGGTGTCCATGCTCTCCTGCCACAGCCCCTGAAGGCCGAGGAGGACGAACCCGGCGACGGCGAGCGCCGCGACGCGCAGATTGCCGAAGGCCCACGAGACGTACCCCGCGACGGCGACGACGCCCAGCCAGCCGACGACGGGGACCGGCCGGCCGTATCCGGGCTGCGAGATCAGGGCTTGGATGAAGGTCACGAGATTGTCGATGACCAGCCGGATCTCGTTGAAGAAGTAGAGGAAGACCGGGTTGCTGTTGCGGTTCGCGCCGATGGCGTCGTTGATCTCGTTGAACTCGCGGTGCAGCGGGGTCAGTTCCGCGGTACCGAGGGGGAGCGTGTGGGTCCCGCGCAGCAGGAGCCACAGCACGACCCAGCCCGCGAGGACGGCGGCCACGGCGAGCTTGCGGCCCCCTCTCAGCGGCGCGGTCAGGCGCGCCGTCGTCTCGGCGAGGGCAGCCACTACTCCCCGCCCTCCGCACCCGCGACGACCGCGAGGATCTCCTCGTCGCCGACGATGCCCAGCAGCTTCCCGTCCTCGACGACTTTCACGGGCTTGTCGGCGGCGAGCACGGCACGCGTCGCCTCGCGGACCACCACGTCCGGGCCGAGCTCCGGCCCGTCGAGCGGGTCGTCAGGCTCGGCGGGGCGCATGATCCAGCGGAGTGTGAGCACCCGCGAGCGCGGTACGTCCGAGACGAAATCCCGGACGTAGTCGTCGGCGGGTGCGCCGACCAGCTCGTCACCCGTGCCGCACTGGACCATCTGGCCGTCCCGCATGATCAGGATCCGGTCGCCCAGCTTGAGCGCCTCCGACAGGTCGTGGGTGATGAACACCATGGTCTTGCCCACCTCGCGGTGGAGCCTGATGACCTCGTTCTGCATGTCGCGGCGGATGAGCGGGTCGAGCGCGGAGAACGGCTCGTCGAAGAGCAGGACATCGGGGTCGACCGCGAGGGCGCGGGCCAGTCCGACCCGCTGCTGCATGCCGCCGGAGAGCTGGTCGGGGTAGGAGTTCTCGTTCCCGGCGAGACCGACGAGCTCGATGACATCCATGGCCCGCTTTGTCCGTTCCGCCCTGTTTACCCCGCGGATTTCGAGGCCGTAGGCGACGTTGTCCAGGACCCGGCGGTGCGGCAGCAGTCCGAAGTGCTGGAAGACCATCGAGAACTTGCGCCGCCGCAGCTCGCGCAGCCGCTTCTCGTCCGCGCCGCGGATGTCCTCGCCCTCGAAGACCACCTCGCCCGCCGTCGGCTCGATCAGCCGGGTGAGACACCGGACCAGCGTCGACTTACCCGAGCCGGACAGACCCATGACGACGAAGACCTCGCCGGGCGAGACGTCGAACGTGACGTCCCGGACGGCCGCGGTGCAGCCGGTCCTTTCCATGAGCTCGCGGCGGGAGAGACCGCGGAGCTCGGGCGAGCCCGGCACCTGTGCGGCGGTCTTCGGTCCGAAGACCTTCCACAGCCCGCGCACGGATATGACCGGGGTGGTGCCCTCGGACGCGCCCCGCTGCGGCGGGCCTTGTGTCTCGGTGGCAGTCACGATCGACCTCTTCCTCTGATCGGCTGCACGCAGCGGCGGCGCGCCGCGCTCCCCCTCCGGCGTCCGCGGAGGGGGTCTCGTTGCGTATCACGCATCGGTTTTCTGGAGTCGGAACACCCTCACCCACCGCTCGGGCGTACGTCAAGGGGGTGAGCTGTGGATTTGTATCCCCGGGCAGTTGCCCGGCAGGCCTTGACCCGCCGCGCCACGGCCCCGACCATGTTGCGTATTACCCACCCTGTTGTGCAATACGCATCAACGGAGGAGGAGAGATGTCCCCTCGACCGCTCCCGGGCCGCGAGTTCGTCCTCACGCTCTCGTGTCCCGACCGGGCTGGGCTCGTCCATGCGGTGACCGGCTTCCTGGTACGGCACTCCGGGAACATCCTGGAGAGCAGGCAGTTCGACGACCGGCTGCAGGACCGCTTCTTCATGCGGGTGCACTTCGGCGTCTCGGACCCGAACACTGCGCTGGAGGAGTTGCGCCGCGGTTTCGTCCCGGTGGCCGAGGCGTACCGGATCTCCTGGCAGCTGTACGACGCATCGGCCCCGACCCGTACTCTGATCATGGTGTCCAAGTTCGGCCACTGCCTCAACGACCTGCTGTTCCGCCGGAGCACCGGCGCGCTCACCATCGATGTCCCGGCGATCGTCTCCAACCACCGCGACGCCGGGCCGCTCGCGGAGAGTTACGGCGTCCCCTTCCACCACATCCCGGTGACGGCGCAGACGAAGGCCGAGGCGGAGTCGCGTCTGATGGCGCTCGTCGAGGAGCTGGACATCGGCCTCGTGGTGCTCGCCCGGTACATGCAGATCCTCTCGGACGATCTGTGCAAGCGGCTCGAAGGGCGGGCCATCAACATCCACCACTCGTTCCTGCCGGGCTTCAAGGGCGCACGGCCGTACGTGCAGGCGCACGAACGCGGCGTCAAGCTCGTCGGAGCCACCGCGCACTACGTGACCCCCGACCTGGACGAGGGCCCGATCATCGAGCAGGACGTCGTCCGCGTCGACCACTCACGCGACCCCGACGATCTGGTCACCATCGGCCGGGACGTCGAGGCGCAGGTCCTCGCCCGCGCGGTGCAGTGGCACAGCGAGAGCCGGGTCATGCTCAACGGCAGCCGGACCGTCGTCCTCCGCTGAGGGGTCGGACCGTCGTCCTCCGCTGAGGGGGTCGGACCGTCGTCTTCCGGTGAAGGGTCCCGCGCCTGCCGGAGGCGCTCATCCGCCGAGGCGGTCCAGCATGGCCCGACACATCGTCGATGCCGGCCGCCAGGAGCCGGTCGACGACGTCCGCGAGGTGCGCGTCGTCGACGAGCTGCCGGGCGGGCAGGTGCGGCACGACGCGGTAGCCGTGCCCGGCCAGCGCGACCGCCAGATCCAGGGTCGGGCCGAGGCCCCTGGCGGGCGAGGCCGTGACGGCGACCGGAACGTCGGCCAGGACGCAGCCGACCACCTTGTCCTCGGCGGACCGCGTGGGCAGGACCTCGTAGCGGACCCTGCGCAGCAGCTCCGGCAGGCCCCCGGCGAGGGGGACCTGCACGGCGCGTCGGGGATACGGCACAGGCCGCATGCGAGATGGCCTCGCCTTCTCAGGCGGGTCCGGGGCGCTGCCCGCGCTCGGCGGGCGTCTGCTGGGCGGACTCCTGGCCGGCGGGCTCCTGGCCGGCGGGCGGCTGCTCGCCGGGCCGGTGCCGGTAGAACTCCGCCGTCGAGGGCGGCAGCGGCTCGTTGCCCAGAATGAGGTCGGCCGCTTTCTCGGCGACCATCATCACCGGCGCGTAGATATTGCCGTTGGTGACATACGGCATGACCGAGGCGTCCACGACGCGCAGTCCGTCCAGGCCGTGAACGCGCAGCGTCCCCGGGTCCACCACGGCCGTCTCGCCGGTGCCCATCTTGCAGGTGCAGGACGGGTGCAGGGCCGTCTCGCCCTCCTTCGCGACCCAGTCGAGGATCTCCTCGTCGGTGTCCACATCCGGCCCCGGGGAGATCTCTCCGCCGTTGTAGGGGTCCAGCGCGGCCTGCCCGAGGATGTGGCGGGCGACCCGGACCGCCTCGACCCACTCGCGGCGGTCCTGCTCCGTGGACAGGTAGTTGAACCGCAGCGCCGGGTGGACGTACGGATCCTTGCTCCTGATCTTCACCGAGCCGATGGCGTCGGAGTACATCGGTCCGACGTGCACCTGGTATCCGTGCCCGCCGGACGGCGCAGAGCCGTCGTAGCGGACCGCAATGGGCAGGAAGTGGAACATCAGGTTGGGGTACGCGACGTCCTCGTTGCTGCGGGCGAAGCCGCCCGCCTCGAAGTGGTTGGTCGCCCCGGGCCCCTTGCGCAGCAGCCACTGGAGCCCGATCCACGGCCGGTGCCGCCACTTCAGATACGGCTGCATCGATACGGGCTGCTTGCAGGCGTACTGGACGTAGACCTCCAGGTGGTCCTGCAGGTTCTCCCCCACCCCCGGCAGGTCGTGCACCACATCGACGTCCAGCGCCCGCAGTTCACCGGCGTTGCCGACGCCCGACAGCTGGAGCAGCTGCGGCGAGTTGATCGCGCCGCCGCACAGGATGACCTCGCCCGCGCGCACCTGCCGTGGCGCGCCGCGGCCGCGGCGGTATTCGACGCCCACGGCGCGCTTGCCTTCGAAGAGCACGCGCGTGACGAAGGCCCGGGTCCGCACCTCCAGGTTGGGCCGGTTCATGACCGGGTGGAGGTAGGCGCGCGCGGCGGACAGCCTGCGGCCGCGGTGGACGTTGCGGTCGAAGGGCGCGAAGCCCTCCTGGCGGTAGCCGTTGACGTCGTCGGTCAGCGGGTATCCGGCCTGCTGCGCCGCCTCGAGGAAGGCCGGGAAGAGCGGATTGGTGGCCGGGCCGCGCTCGAGGACCAGGGGTCCGGAGTGACCGCGGAACGCGTCCTCGGGGCCGGCGGCGAGACAGGTCTCCATCCGGTTGAAGTACGGCAGGCAGTGCGCGTAGTCCCAGGTCTCCATTCCGGGGTCGGACGCCCAGCGCTCGTAGTCCATGGGGTTTCCGCGCTGGAAGATCATCCCGTTGATGCTGCTGGACCCGCCGAGCACCTTGCCGCGGGCGTGGAAGATCCGCCGGCCCTGCATGTGCCGCTCCGGCTCTGACTCGTACTTCCAGTCGTAGAAGCGGCTGCCGATGGGGAACGGCAGCGCGGCCGGCATGTGGATGAAGACGTCCCAGCGGTAGTCGGTCCTGCCGGCTTCCAGGACCAGCACGCGGTTGCCCGGATCCGCGGAGAGCCGGTTCGCCAGAGCACTGCCCGCCGAGCCGCCGCCGACGATGACGAAGTCGTACTGCGTGGCCACCATTGCTGCCTCGTCTCTCCCTTGGGGCACTCCCCGGCTACCGCTGGGGGACCCACCCGGGCCGCCCGAGCCGGGCCCAGGGGGACTTCGGCCGGGTGCCCCGAGCCGTCGATACGCCGGGCATGCTAGCGCGAGTAGCGTCATACGCACTAAGTTGCGAACAGCGCAACCTGCACTCAAGGGTCCTCCGGCAGTACCACCCATGGCCTGTTCGTTACCGCGCGTATAGTTGCACCATGAGCAACCACAGTGCAGCTGTCGACAACGCAGCCCAGCCTGCCGGAGGGGTGCAGTCCGTCGATCGCGCGGTCAGCGTCCTGGAGATCCTCGCCCAGCGCGGCGAGGCCGGTGTCAGCGAGGTTGCGGCGGAGATCGACGTCCATAAATCGACCGCGTTCCGCCTGCTCGGGGCGCTGGAGTCACGCGGACTCGTCGAGCAGGCGGCGGAGCGCGGCAAGTACCGCCTCGGCTTCGGCATCGTGCGCCTGGCCGGTGCGGTCACCGACCGTATCGACATCACCCAGCAGGGCCGGCCGGTCTGCGAACGCCTTGCGGAGGAGATCGGCGAGACGGTGAACATCGCCATCCTCCAGGAGCACTATGCGATCAACCTGTACCAGGTGCGCGGCCCCGGGGCGGTCACCGCGCACAACTGGGTGGGGCAGCTGACGCCGCCGCACGCCACCTCCAGCGGCAAGATCCTGCTGGCCTATCTGCCGGCCAAGGAGCGTGCGGAACTGCTCGCGAAGACCGGCATGAAGAAGGTGACACCACGCACCGTGACCGCCAAGACCCGGCTCGAGAAGTCCCTCGCCGAGGCGCGCGAGCGCGGGTACTCGCTCACGCTGGGGGAGTTCGAGGTGGGGCTGCACGCCATGGCCGCGCCCATCCGCTCCCGGTACGGCGATGTCGTCGCCGCCATCAGCGCGT
The DNA here is from genome assembly GCF_052245475.1 of Streptomyces sp. 7N604. Lineage (NCBI taxonomy): Bacteria > Bacillati > Actinomycetota > Actinomycetes > Kitasatosporales > Streptomycetaceae > Streptomyces > Streptomyces sp. 7N604. The sequence continues at coordinate 44,720 of NZ_JBQQBX010000035.1, forward strand.
CCGGGCCCGGCTACCGCTTCACCGAGGAGCGCATGCACGAGCTCGCCCCGCTGCTGCTCGAGGGCGCGGAGGAGATCAGCCACCGCCTCGGCTACCTCGGCTGAGCCGCCCCATGGAGCCGCCGCCCACGACGCTCGGCGTCGGCGGGCCCCTGCCCCTCAGCCGAAGACCCGTCGGCAGCACGGGCGTTGCCCGGGTCAGCGCCTGCCGAGCCGGGTGAGCACCCAGGTGTGGAACGCGCCGATGTGGTGCTCGCTGGGCACCAGGACGCCGCCCTTGGCGTACAGGCGGGAGCTCATGGCCGGCTGGCAACGCTCGCAGGCAGCGAAGTCCTGCCGGTTCACGCGGTCGAAGAGCTCGACGGAGCGGCTGACGTCCCTGCCGCTGTCCACCACGTCCTTGAGGTACAGCCAGTCGCACTCGACGACCGTGCGGTCGGCGGCGACCGGGAACATCCGGTGGAAGATCACGTGGTCCGGCACCAGGTTGATGAAGACCTGCGGCTTGACGGTCATCGCGTAGTACCGGCGGTCCTGGTCGTCGGAGACCGTGGGGATGCGGTCGAGCCCTTCGGAGCCGTCGACGGTGAACCCCTTGACCTCCGCGCCGAACGCGGCGCCGTGCCCGACGAAGTACTGCGCCGCATAGCCGTCGGCGAACTCGGGGAGCACTTCGGTGAGTTCGGGGTGGATCGTCGCGCAGTGGTAGCACTCCATGAAGTTCTCGACGATCAGCTTCCAGTTCGCCCTGACGTCGTAGACGATGCGCCGCCCGAGCTCGAGACCGGCGATGTTGTACCGGTCGATCGCCCCGGTGTCGCCGAGCCGCGCGACGACGTCGCCGACCACCTGCTCCTCGAAGGAGGGCGGGGCGTCCGCGAGGCAGACCCAGACGTAGCCGAGCCACTCCCGGACCGCCACCGTCGCAAGCCCGTATTCCGTACGGCCGACGTCCGGCATCTTCGTGAGGTTGGGGGCGGCGACGAGCTTGCCCTGGAGGTCGTACGTCCACGCGTGGTACGGGCACTGGAACGCCCGCTTCACCTCGCCGGACTCCTGCGTGCACAGCTTCGCGCCGCGGTGCCGGCACACGTTGAAGAAGGCGCGCACGGCGTTGTCCCGCGAGCGGGTCAGCAGGATGCTCTCGCGCCCCACGTCCACGGTCCGGAACGCCCCCGGCCCGGCCAGCTCGGAGGCGCGGGCCACGCAGAACCACATCGACTCGAAGATGTGCTCCTGCTCGAGGCGGAAGATGTCCGCGTCCGTGTAGAAGCCGCCCGGAAGAGTGGTGATCAGGCTCTCGGGCAGGCCGGTTGTTGTCACAGTGCACTCCTCGCAGAAGACGTCGTCGGGTCGGGTCGTCAGGGGGCGGTGAGCTGCCGGCGCCAGCGGGTGAACTGCCGTGCCTGGTCGACGCCGAGCACGGCCACCGGTCGGCCCGCGCGCCGGTAGACCGCGAGGAAGCTGCGGTCGGACGCCGCGCCCTCCTCGACGGCGACGCTGTCGGCCTGCGCGGCGTGCCCCGCGAACTGGATCCGTACGCCGTACTGGTCCGACCAGAAGTACGGCGGGCGGGTCGGGGCGGGCGCGGCCGTGCCGCCGGAGAGCAGGGCCGCCACGGCCGCCGCCGGGCGTTCTCGCGCGCCGGTCCAGTGCTCCACCCGGCGGTGGGCCCCGACGGCGGGGTCGTACCAGGCCGCACAGTCGCCGACCGCGACGACGCCGGGGACGCCTGTGGCACCGGCCGCGTCGCACCGCACGCCGTTCTCCAGCGGCACGCCGGTTCCCTCGAGCCAGTCGGTGCAGGGGCGGGCACCGACCCCGACGACGACGGTGTCGGCCGGGATGCGGCGGCCGTCCCGGAGCAGGACCGCGCCCACGCGCCCGTTGCCGACGAGGCCCTGGACCCCGGTGCCGCACAGCAGCCGGACGCCGTGGTCCGCGTGGAGCGCGGAGACGACGCCGCCCATCTCCGGTCCCAGCGGGCCCGCGAGCGGCGTCGGCGCCGCCTCGACGACCGTCACGTCGAGCCCGAGTCCGTACGCGGTCGAGGCCACCTCGGCGCCGATGAACCCGCCGCCGATGACGACCAGGCTGCCGCCGCGCGCCAGGTCGTCGCGGAGCGCGCGGGCGTCCTCGACGGTGCGCAGCACATGCACCCCCGCGAGACCGTCGCTCCCCGGCAGGGTCCGCGCCGCCGCCCCGGTGGCGATCACGACCCCGTCAGCCCTGACCTCGCGGCCGTCCGCGAGCCGCACCGAGCGGTCGCCGCGGGCGAGCCCGGCGGCCCGCGCGCCGAGCAGCCACTCGGCGCCGAGGTCCTCGCCGTCCGCCTCGAGCCCGAGGCCGTCCTCGTCGACCTTTCCGGCGAGGAACTCCTTCGACAACGGCGGCCTGTCGTACGGGCGGTGGGCCTCGTCGCCGATGATGACGAGCCGCCCGTCGTATCCCTGCTTGCGCAGCGAGCGGGCGGCCGAGAGACCGGCGAGCGAGGCGCCGACGACGGCCACGCTCCTCACGCGACGCCTCCGCTGAGGCGGGCGACGGCGCAGGGCGGGAGGTTCGGCACGGCGTCGGACAGCAGGACGTAGATCACGCCGTCCTCGACGAGGACCTGGTGCGTGCGGACCGGAAACCTGGCCGGGGGTGCGTCCACGCTGCCGGTGCGCAGGTCGAACTTCGAGGCGTGCAGCGGGCATTCGACCTCGCACCCCTCGAGCCAGCCGTCGGAGAGAGCGGCGTCCTGGTGGGTGCAGGTGTCGTCGATCGCGTAGACCTCGCCGTCCTCGGTGTGGAACACCGCGACAGGGGGGTCGGTCTCGAGCCGGTAGGCCTCGCCTCGCGGCAGATCAGCGAGACGGCACACGGGAATCATCATGACCACCTCGGTGCGTATAGCGAAACAAGATGCGAAGAACGCAACGCCAGTGTGAGGGTGCCCCTATGCCTTGTCAAGGAGCCGAAATCGACGCGGAACGGCACGCGCGGCGTTTGCTTTCACGCAACTTTTTGCGCAGCAGGAAACAGCCCTGTCGCGCGGGAACTCGCCGTGACGATCGGGGTCTTCTCCCTCGTCACGGCCGGATGCGGGCCGTGGGGAGCCCGTACTGCGCGGGGCCTCGCGGTCGGCGTCCCGGGGCGCCGACGCGCTGGGATGCGCCGGGACGGCCGCGAGGCCCCGTCAGCCGACGGCCGCGGGGCCTCTGTCAGCCGCGGGTCACCGGCCGCGGGCGACCCAGTCCTCGAGATACGGGACCTCGGCGCCGATGCTGGTCGTCTCGCCGTGGCCGGTGTGCACGACGGTCTCGCCCGGGAGCGTGAGCAGCCGGTCGCGGATCGAGGCGATGATCGTGCCGAAGTCGCTGAACGAGCGCCCCGTAGCCCCGGGCCCTCCCGCGAAGAGCGTGTCACCGCTGAACAGCACGCCCAGCTCCGGCGCGTACAGGCACACCGCGCCCGGCGCGTGCCCGGGCGTGTGGAGGACACGCAGCGCAGTCCCCGCGACCTCGAGGACGTCGCCGTCGGCCAGGGCGCGGTCGGGCTGCCGGTGCGGGTGCACCAGCTTCCACAGCACCTGGTCGTCCGGGTGGAGGAGTACGGGCGCTCCCGTACGGTCGGCGAGGGCGGGGGCCGCGTTCACATGGTCGTTGTGCGCGTGGGTGCACACGATGGCGGCCAGGCGGCGGTCGCCGACGGCAGTCCGGATCGCGTCGGCGTCGTGTGCGGGGTCGATGACGAGGACCTGATCGTCGTCTCCGACGAGCCACACATTGTTGTCGACCTCCCACGTGCCGCCGTCGAACCGGAAGGTCCCGCTGGTGACGAGGTGCTCGATGCGCAGCGCGCCGACCACTACAGCACCACCACCGAGCGCAGCACATCGCCGTGGTGCATCTTCTCGAAGGCCTTCTCGACGTCCCCGAGCCCGATCGTCTCGGAGACGAAGGCGTCGAGGTCGAAGCGCCCCTGCAGATGGAGATCGACGAGCGTCGGGAAGTCGCGCGAGGGCAGGCAGTCGCCGTACCAGCTGGATTTGAGCGCGCCGCCGCGCCCGAAGACCTCGAGGAGCGGCAGCTCGATCTTCATCTCGGGGGTCGGGACGCCGACGAGCACGACCGTGCCCGCCAGGTCACGGGCGTAGAACGCCTGGCGGTAGGTCTCCGGGCGGCCGACGGCCTCGACGACCACGTCCGCGCCGAACCCTCCGGTCAGCTCGCGTACGGACTCCACCACATCGGCCGTGGAACCGTTGACGGTGTGGGTGGCGCCCATGCTCCGGGCCCGTTCGAGCTTGCGCTCGTCGATGTCGACGGCGATGACGGTGGTCGCACCGGCGATCCTCGATCCGGCGACCGCGGCCATCCCGACGCCGCCGCACCCGATGACGGCGACCGAGTCGCCACGGCCCACGGCGCCGGTGTTGACCGCGGCCCCGAAGCCGGCCATGACGCCGCAGCCGAGCAGGCCGGCGGCCGTGGCGGGGGCCCGGGGGTCGACCTTGGTGCACTGCCCGGCGGCGACCAGGGTCTTCTCGGCGAACGCGCCGATGCCGAGCGCGGGGGCGAGCGGCGTGCCGTCGAGCAGCGTCATGGGCTGGGTCGCGTTGTGCGTCGCGAAGCAGTACCAGGGCTTGCCCTTGCGGCAGGCCCGGCACTGGCCGCATACGGCACGCCAGTTCAGGATGACGAAGTCGCCGGGCGCGACGTGGGTGACGCCCTCCCCGACTGCCTCGACCCGGCCCGCCGCCTCGTGCCCGAGGAGGAAGGGGAAGTCGTCGTTGATGCCGCCTTCGCGGTAGTGCAGATCGGTGTGGCAGACGCCGCACGCCTCGACCTTCACCAGCGCCTCGCCCGGGCCGGGTTCGGGTACGGAGATCGTTTCGACCGAGACGGGCTCGCCCTTCTGCCGGGCGACGACTGCGCGGACCTCGTGAGCCATGGGTACTCCTCGTCGTGGGCGGATCCCTGGGCTTCTGGTATTCCTATGGTGTTTCCTCATGCGGTACGCGTCTCTTAGGCCGCAACCGCAAGGGCAACATTGAGGAGGAAACGCCCACGGGTCAAGGGTCGCGTCCGGCCAGTCCCCGGCCAGTCCTCGACGCCCCGCCCCTCGTCAGTCCGCGGGGACCGGCGGGCGCTTGAACATCCGGGTCGCGGTGATCTCGCCGTGCACCGTCTCCTCGCCCTCGGCCCGCTGTGGCAGCCCGGGGCGCAGATGCTCCTCGACGCTGATGTACTTCAGCCCCGCCCGCAGGTCCGCGTCGTTCCGCAGTCGGATGACCAGCGGGAACTCCGCCAGCGCCGTGGTGTCGAACAGGCCCGTCGTGTAGAGCAGCTGGACGCCGAGCGCATCCGCGACGGCCCGCTGCAGCTCCAGCAGATACGTGGCGTTGGCGCGGCCGATGGGGTTGTCCAGGAAGAGGGTGCCCGCGTGGCGGTGCTTGTCGCGGCCGCGGTCGTTGCTGCGCAGCGCCGCCATCGTGCAGTACAGCGCGATGGCCGCGGTCAGCAGCTGCCCGCCCGAGAAGACGTCGCCCATCTGCCCGACCGGGACCCGCTCGGCGCGCAGTACGGCGTCCGGCTTGAGGATCTCGACGGACACGCCCTTGGGTGCGAGGGCCGCCGCGACGCCGCGCAGCAGCAGGGACATGCCGTCCCTGCGCAGGTCGGAGTTCTTGCGTACGGCGGCCCGGGTCGCCTCGTCGATGACCTCGCCGAGCCGCTCGGTGAGCGTGGCCTGATCCGGGTCGTCGAAGCGGATCCGCAGGAACTCCTGCCCCGACCACTCCCCCAGCCCTTCGGGGAGCCGGGAGAGCCGCTGCGCCGAACGGAGCGTGGCGAGCGAGGACTCCACCAGGCCCCGGAGCCGGTCGACGATGCTGTCCCGGTTCCGCTCCAGCTGCACCAGCTCGTCGGTGAGGACGCGCAGCCGGGGCGCGAACGCCTCGGCCCAGGCCGCCGCGTGCTCGGGCAGGGCGGAGGCGGGCAGCTCGCGGATCTGCTGCCGGGCGGGGGTGCGGACCTGCTCGTAGCGGGTGGAGTTGGCGTGCCGTACGAGCACGTCGCTCGCGTCGCGCACGGCCGACTCGGCGGACGAGAGGTCGGCCGCGCAGCCGCGCAGCGAGCGGCGGGCCTCGGCAGCGGCCTGCCGCGCCTCCTCGAGGCCGCCCCGGTACGGCTCCGGCGTCCCGGCGTCCTGGTCCCCGGCCTGAGCCTGGGCTTGGGCTTGGGCCTGGTGGCCATCCCGCAGCAGATCGCGCAGCAGCGCGGCCAGTTCGTCGAAGCCGCCCGCCGCGTCCTCGGCCGCCCGGTGCTCGCGCAGCAGTGCGGCGTGCGCGGCGCGGGCCGTCTCCAGGTCGTCCGCACGGGCCGCGAGCTCGGCGGTGGCGACCCGCAGGAGATCCTTCGCGTGCTCGGCGTCGCTCGGGACCATCGTCTCCGGCAGTTCGGTGTGGGCGTCCCCTTCGGCCGGCGCGTGCCGTTCGGCCTCGCCGCGGAGGCGGCCGAGCTGCTCGCTGGCGGTGGAGGCCCTGGACTCCAGCATCTGTACGAGGGACTCGGCGCGGGCTGCGGCGGCCTGGCGGGACGGGCCGTCTGCGCCGTCGGTACCTTCGAGGAGCTGGGCGGCGCGGGTGCGGACCTTGTTGGTGAGCCGGTCGAGTTCGGCGAGGGCCGCGCTCTCGTCACTCTCGGCCCTGGCCTGCTCGGCGCGCAGGTCAGCGCCGACGCCCACCTTCTCGTACAGCTGCGAGGCCGCGCGGTACGCCTCGCGCAGCGCGGGCAGCGCGGCGCCCGTCGGGGCCGCGTCGGCAGGGGTGTCCTCGGGGGCGCCCGCGATCTCGGCGCGCTCGGCGCGCAGGGCGCGGGCGGTGCGGCGCGCATCGTCGGCCGCGCGCTGCGCGGCCCTGCGGTCCTCGTCCGCCGCCCTGGCCCGCTCCAGGCAGGCGGCGGCCCTGGCCTCCGACTCGGCGGCCTCGTCGGCCAGTTCGCGCAGCCTCGGCTGCCAGGACGCGCGCTCGCGGAGCCGGAAGGCCAGCCCGGCCAGGGCGTCGGCCGCGCGGCGGGCCCGCTGTGCGGCCTCCTGCCGCTCGTCGCGGACCCTCGCCGCCTCGGCGGCGACCTCGTCCGCCTCGGCACGCGCCGTACGCGCCTCCGCCAGCTCCCGCTCGGCGCTCTCCGCGGCCGCGCGTGCCGTACCGGCCGCATCGGCGAGCTCGGCCAGGCGGCCGGGCGGGCAGCCCGTACGCCAGGAGGCGAGCCGCGCCGCGAGCGCACGGTCGGTCGCGAGCCGGGCGGCCAGCGCCCGGATCTCCTCGTCGCGCGCGGTGGCGCGGGCGCGCAGGGCCAGCCGCTCGTCGTCGGCCGCGCGCTCGTCGTGCATCGCCGGGTTCGGCGGTACGAGGAACACTCCGCTGTCCTGCACACCGGGTCCCGGGGTCGGCGCGAGCAGCGCGGCGGCGGTTCCGACGGCGACGGTGGACCGCGGCAGGAGGGCCGCGCCGACAAGGACTTCACGGGCGCGCGCGTGCGTTTCGGGATCGGTGATGACCACGCCGTCGACGAGCTCGGGGCGGGCGGCCATGACCGCGGCGTGGTCGGCCGGGTCGACGGCCTGGGCGAGATACCGCCAGCCGGGCAGGGCGGGGATGCCGTGCTCGCCGAGGTACTCCACCGCGGCCAGCACGTCCGGCCCCGGCGGAAGCAGCCCGCCGTCGCCGAGCGCCCCGAGAATCCGGGCGTCGTCGGCGGCGGCGGTGCGCAGCTCGAAGAGCTGCCGCTCGGCGGCCGCGACGGTCTCCTCGAGCATGTCACGGAGCGCCTCGGCACTCCGGTCGAGCTCCTCGGCGCCGAGAGGGCCGAAGTCGGCGTCCGTGGCGCGAGGGCCTGCACCCGCGGGCGGCCGGCCCGGACCAGCGGGCACCTCCCCGGCGCCGGAACGCCCGCCACCGCCTTCCGCGCCGCGGGCTGTGAACTCGTCGGCGCCGAGCCCGCCTGGGCGGGAGGACGCGCCGCTGTCGGACGAGTCGGCACCACGGGCGTCCGTTCCCCCGCCCCCGGCGCCCCGGAACCGGCCGTCGGCAGCACCGGCCGTGTGAGCTCCCGGAGTTGGGGGGGCACCGACCCCCTCCCCGGCCCCAGCGCGGCCATCAGCAGCGCGCCCACCGCCGTGAGCGCCGGCCTCGCGAGAGGCCGCGCCGCTGTCCAATACCCCCGCGCCGGAACCCTCCGTGCCGCGATGCCCGCCCCGCGCCTCATGCGGCCGTCCTGCCCCCATGCGGACGCTGTCCTCGGCTGAGCAGCCGTCAACCCCTGGCGAACTCCCTGTCTCATCGGCGTCCGCGCCGCTGATTGCTCGGACATCGGAGTCATCGGGGTCGGGGTCATCGGGGTCGGGGTCATCAGGGTCATCGGGGTCAACCCCGGCCCCGCCTGGGGACGCACCGATTCCAGAGCCCGCGGCGCCCCCACCGGCGCCCGCATCCGCCCCGTGCGGGGAGGTGCCCGTGCCGGGCGAACCTGCGCTGCCCGGCTGCCCGTCCCGGGCTCCGAGAAGCTGGTCCGCCCGCGCGCGGTGGCCGTCCTCGGCTGAGGGGCCGTCAGCCTCGGGCACCCCCGGTGCTCGGCCGCCAGCGGCCCCGGGTTCGGCCGCGCGCGGCGATGTCTCGGCGCTCGACGGGTCCGCGCCGGAGGCGTCCGCGGTGCCCGGGGTCCCGGTGCCCGCGGCTTCGGACGCGATGACACGGCCGCCGTGAGCCTCACCCGTCGGCATTCGATCGCCATCGGCTGAGTAGCCGTCAGGCGTCTGCGCGCCCCCGCCGTCTGCAGCGCGTCCGTTGGCGTCGGCGGGCGCCACGTCCGAGGGCGTGCCGGCGGTCGAGGGCGCCACAGCCCGCGCGTCGGTCCGGTCGGCGGCGGCGGGAGCCTCGGCGCGTGCGACGCGTCGTGACGTGCCGTCCGTGGACGCGTGGGTCGGCCTGCCGTCCTGGCCGTCAGTGCCTTCGGCTGTGCGTCGGCGAGGTGGGGTCACCATGCCCTGGCCTTCGCCCGGAGCCCCGCCGCGGCGGGGCGGGGGCACAGGGCGCAGCGGGGTGTTCGGGAGGCTCAGCAGTTCCGCCAGGCGCTCCTCCGCGCCGAGGGACTCCGCGGCGCGCCGCTCCGCCGCGTAGGCGGACTCCGCCGCCTCGGCGGCGTCCGCGGCACGGGCCGCGGCCAGTTCTGCCCGGGTCTGGTCCGCGGCCGCCTCACTGGCGCGGTCCGCGGTCTGACGGGCCGTCTCGCGCGCGCTGTCCCACGTGGCGACCGCCGACTTCTCGGCGTCGCTCGCCGCGAGCGCCACGCGGGCCGGGTCCGCGTCAGGCGCGGTGGGGGCACCACCGGGCGGTGGCTGGGGGACGTCGAGCCAGCCCGCACGTACCGCCTCCGCGGTCTCCTGCTCGACCTCGGCGAGCCGCTGCCGCAGGTGCTCCGCCTCGCTGCGGGCGCGCTGGGCCTCGGTGGCCGCGGCCGTCGCGTCGCGGTGCGCCGCCTCGCCCGCTTCCTGAAGGGCGGCGGAGCGCTCCTCCTCCTCGTTGGCGAGCCGCTCGCCGTCCGCGGCCGCGGCGTGCAGCGCCCGTACGAGGTCGGACGCGGCCTTCGCGCGGGCGGCCAGCGCCGGGGCCGCGTCCCGCTCGGCCTCGCGGATCGCCGCGGCCACGCGCGCGGAGCGGTCGGCGGCGGCCCGGTGCCGCAGCACGACTTCGGCGGCCTGCCATGCGGCGTGCAGCGTCCGCGCGTCGGCCAACTCGCGGCGCTGCGCCGCGGCGGCCTTCTCACCCGCGGCGAGCGCCAGCGAGGCGTGCCGGTAGGCGAGTTCGGCCGCGACGAGGCGGCTGCGGCCCCTGGCTTCCTCGGCCTCACCGGCGGCGTCCGCGGCCGCGGTCACCTGCTGGGCGAGCTCGGCGGCACGCCCGCGCTCCTCCGCGCCGCGGGCGGAGAGCCTGCGGGCGAGCGTACGGGTGCGGCGCTCCGCCCCGGCGTGCACCCCGCGGGCCCGCTCGCGCTGCTCCGCGGCCTCGGCGATACGGGACAGCAGGTCCAGCGAACCCGCCGTGAAGTCCCGCTCCGCGGTCAGCTCCGCCCGTCGGCCCAGCTTGTGCGCGAACCCGTGCACGAGGTCGGCGAGCCCGTCCGTGTCCCGGGTGTCGGTGACGGCCCGCAGCAGCAGATCGGTGAAGTCGGAGTCGTTCTTGACGGCGAAGAGGCCGGCCGCCTCGCCCTCATCGGCGTTCATCTCCCGCTGGTAGCGGAAGAGTTCCGGGTCGAGGCCGAGGTCGCCGAGGTGCTCGTTCCAGCGCTCGTGGATCTCCTCCCAGACGACGTCGAGGTTCGGATACGCCTTGCCGGCCTCGGCGATGGCGTCCCGGAACCCCTTCATGGTGCGGCGGCGGCCCCGCGCCCCGGACACGCCCTCTACGGGGGGCCGTACGGCCGTGGCCTCGGCGACCGGCAGTGAGTCGAGGGACATCCCGGGACCGGGCCGGAAGGAGTACCACGCCTCGGCGAACTTCCGCGGGTCGCCCGAGACCTGCCGGCCCCGCCACTCGCTGACCTTGCCGACGACCACGCACTCGCCGGTGACGGTGTGCTGCCACTCCAGAGCGACGTGCCCGCAGTCGTCGGCCAGCAGGAACTTGCGCAGTACGCCGGAGCTTGCGCCGCCGAGAGTGTTGCGGTGACCCGGCAGCATGACCGAGAAGATCAACTTGAGGAGTACGGACTTTCCGCCGCCGTTCTCCAGGAAGAGCACGCCCGCGGGCGCGGGCCTGCGCGGCGGTCCCGTGGGCTCGTCCTCGAAGAAGTCCGCCTGCGTGGGGGCGGGGCTGGCCACGGGCTCGCCCACGCCCCGCAGGTCGAGCACGGTGTCGGCGTAACGCGCACCGGCAGGCCCGATGGAGTAGAGGCGGACCCGGGACAGCTCGTACATGGCGGCGGACTCTCGTTGTGGTCGTGTTGTGGTCGTGTTGTGGTCGTGAATTCGGAAAGGAGGAGCTTCGGAAGGATCAGCTGTGGAACGGCAGACCGGCGTCCGCGACCAGGCCGAGGTCGTCGGTGTCGTCGGGCGGGAGGAGCGTCGCGGTGCCGTCGCTGACGGGCACGATCCCGAGCTCGAGGAGCTCGGCCATGGCGGCGCTGCCCGCCATGTCGCGGACCTGCAGCTGATAGCGCGCGGTCGTGCGGTACGCGCCTCCGGCTTCGTCTCCGGTGCGCTGCAGGAAACCGGAGTCGGTGAGGAAGGCGACGGCCTTGCCGACGATCCCGGTGGTCGAACCGGCCAGCCGCCGCGCGTCCTTGGTGGCACCGGTGGCACTGCGGCGGGCCCACACCCGCCAGGCCGCCTCCAGGCCGGGGGCGTCGGTGGTGGGGTCGGTGTTCTCACCCGCCGCCTCGGCCCGCTCCTCCAGGCGCCGGCAGGCCTGGCGTACGAACGCATCGACGCCGTTGACCGTGATCCGTCCGATGTAGCCGTCGTCGGCGAGGTCGTCGGGGCGGGGGAACGCCAGGGCGGCGATGGCGAGATGGGCGAGTCCGTGCAGAAAGCGGTCTGCGGAGTCGGAGGAGGCGCGACGCGCGTAGTCGCCCATGCGGACCGCGAAGACGGAGTCCTCGGCGGCGGCCACGGCCATGCCGGCGCGCGTGGACACCTCGAGGACGACGAGGCCGAGCCCGGCGGCCACGGCGTCGGCGAGCCGAGCGAAGGCGGGGTCCTCGCGGTGCCGCCGCAGCAGCTCGGCGTACTCGGCGTCGCGCGCGGGGATGAGCCTGGGCTGGAGGCCGAAGGCGACGAGCCGGGCGGCGTCGGCCGCGTCGGCGGGCGTGACGGGTCCGCCGGATCCGGCGGACCCGGGGTGCGATGGATCGCTCCCGGGACCGCCCGTGGCATACGGCCCGGCCACGGGCAGGGCGCCCGACTCCCGCTCCCCTGCGGAGTACGGGACGTCGTCGGCGTCGTACTCGGCGGTCACAGCTGTGGCTCCTTCGACGGGTCGTAGCTCAACACCTACGCCACCTCCGCCCGTTCCGCGGCCATGCCCGCCGCGTCCAGCAAGGCCGTGCCGACGATGAGGTCGGCGCCGCCGAACTCGGCGTCGTCCAGCTCCGTGCCGTCGTCGACGGCGAACAGCAGCTGCTGCTCGCCCTGCCGGTAGGCGGTGCCCACCGCCGGGCTCGCCGCGTGGACCGCGAGGAGCGCGACGAGGTACGGGAGTTCGGGGTCGCGTCGGCGCGCGTCGGCGAGCAGCCCGGAGAGGCGGCGCGGCGCATCCGCCGGGAGGTCGAGAAGCTCCAGGGCGGCCGCCAGCTGCTCCTCGCTGAACCGGCTGTCGTCCGGCGTGGCGACGAGATCGGGCTCGGGCATCTCCGCGCCGAGGTGCTCGCGCTCGACCGGCGGGGTCAGCAGCAGGTCCACCAGGTCCCCGACCCGTACCGCCGACGGGGTACGCAGGCCCGTGCCGCGCGCGAAGAACGCGTCGGTGACCCGGGTCGCCCGCTCGACCGGCAGCGGCAGAACCGGCGCCACCAGCTGCCCGTAGAGGTCGATTCCGGCACCGGCGGCAGCGGCGCCGGCGAACGCCTGCCGGTCCTGCTCGGCCCGGAACAGCGGCCCCGCCTCCAGCAGCCGGGACTGCAGCTGGGTGTGGCGGCGGATGCAGTCCTTGACGATGTCGACCAGCTCGGCGGCGCGCCGCTTGTGTTCAGCGTCCTCCGCCTCGTCCCGCGCCCGGCGGATGTTGGTGAGGATCGCGTTCTCATGGCGGTAGCGGTCCGCGACGTGGTCGAGAGCCTCGGCGATCATGTCGGGGACCGCGGACAGCCAGTCGACGGCGCGCACGTTGCGCCGGGTCGCGTCGAGAGTCCTGCGGAGCGTCTCCGCGTACTGGACCGTGCGGTAGCGGGCCTGTTCCGCGGCCAGTTGGGCGTCGGCGAGGCGGCCGCGGCTGATGAGCACCTCCAGCTTCACCTCGGCGGCGATCTGAGCGCTGGTCACATCCGTGTCGAGCGCGCCGACCAGGACGTTGACCGCCTCGTCGGTCGTCCGCAGATACACGCCGCCGCCGGGGCCCGGCACTTCCTCGATGAGCTTGAAGTCGTAGTCGCGCCGCACATAAGCGCCGTCGGGCCCGAACGTGCCGTAGACGGCGCGGAATCCGCGGTCCACGCTGCCGACGTTGATGAGGTTCTCCAGCACCCAGCGGGCCACCCGTTCGTGTTCCGCGGCGGGCCTGGCGGGCGCCTGGGCGGCGGCGCGCGGCAGCAGCCTGGCCACTATCTGCTCGTGGTCGGCGCCGGTGTCGAAGTCCATGTGGAGCGTGACGAGATCGATGGCGGCGAGCGCGAGCTCCGCCATCGCGTAGACCGAGTACTCGCCCGCGAGATTGGCCTTGCGCGCGTCCAGATCGTGCAGCGGCGCGGTGCAGGCGAGGGCGCGCAGCCGCCGGGCCAGCCCCTCGTCGGCGGCCGGGCCGGGTGCGGGCCGGGCCGCCGAGCCGGGCTGTGCCCCGCTGAACTGGGGCGGAGCGAGGTCCGAGGCGTGCGAAGTCACGACGCACAGATTAGGTCCTCGCACTGACAACGACCGAAACGGCACGGATGGGGCAGCGGATGGGGCGCGGCCGCGGCGGCCCGTGACCGGCGTCACCGCGACGCCCGGCGACACGGACGCTAGGCTATTGTTCAACAATCCGATGCGTACATCTGTACGGCCCTGCTCGGTCCCCACAACCCGGGAGGTTCCATGGAGACCGCCGGCACCGCCACCGGTGCCGCGCAGCGCGTCGCCGACGTGCTGCGCGAGCGCATCGCGCGCGGCACGCTGCCGCCCGGCACCCGCCTCTCCGAGGAGTCGCTCGGCTCAGGGCTCGGTGTCTCGCGGAACACGCTGCGCGAGGCCTTCCGGCTGCTGGCCGACGGCCGCCTGGTCGTGCACGAACTCAACCGCGGCGTGTTCGTCCGGGTGCTCGGCCCCGGCGACGTGATCGACATCTACACGACCCGGCGCGCCCTGGAGACGGCTGGGGTGCGCGCCGCCCCCAACGCGCCCCCTGAGCGTTTCGGCGCACTCCGCCAGTCCGTCTCGGCCGCGGGGGCCGCGGCCGAGGCGGGCGACTGGTCCACGGTCGGCACCGCCGACCTCCACTTCCACCAGGCGCTCGGCGGCCTGGCAGGAAGCCCCCGCATCGACGAGTACCTGACCCGGCTGATGGCCGAACTGCGGCTCGCCTTCCTGGCGATGCCCTCGCCGCGCGACCTGCACGAGCCGTTCCTGCGCCGTAACCGGCTCATCGCCGCCCTGCTCGAATCAGGCGAAACCGACCGGGCGGAAGCCGAGTTGGAGCGCTACCTCGGCGACGCCCAGCAGATGATCCTCGACATCATGATGAAGGCCGATACGTGACCGCGACCGCCCCAGCCACCGCCGCCTCCCCCGCTCCCGCCGCATCCCCCGCTCCGGCCACGGCCACCGCATCCCCGCCCGTCCTCGACCTCAACGCCGACCTCGGCGAGGGCTTCGGCCGCTGGACGCTCACCGACGACGAGGCCCTGCTGTCCGTCGTCACCAGCGCCAACGTGGCCTGCGGCTTCCACGGCGGCGACCCGTCGACGATGCGCCGGGTCTGCGAGCTGGCCGCCGAGCGCGGCGTGGGCATCGGTGCCCAGGTCTCGTACCGCGACCTGGCGGGCTTCGGGCGCCGCGCGATGGACGTGCCGCCCGACGAGCTGGCCGACGAGATCGCCTACCAGATCGGCGCGCTGGAGGTCTTCGCCCGCTCGGCGGGGGCGCGCGTCCGGTACGTCAAGCCCCACGGCGCGCTCTACAACCGCACCGTCCACGACGAGGAGCAGGCAGCGGCCGTGATCCGGGGAGTGCGGCTCGCCGGGGACTCGCTCCCCGTCCTCGGGCTGCCCGGATCCCGGCTCCACGAAGCGGCCGCAGAGGCCGGACTGCCGGTCGTGGCCGAGGCGTTCGCGGACCGCGCGTACACCGCCGCGGGCACGCTCGTACCGCGCCGCGAGCCCGGCGCCGTCCTCACCGACCCCGGCGCCGTCGTGGCACGCGCCCTGGGCTTCGCCCAGGACAGGGCCGTGACCTCGGTCTGCGGCCGCCGTGTCGAGGTGGAGGTCCGCTCGCTGTGCCTGCACGGCGACACCCCGGGGGCCGCCGCCCTCGCCCGACGCGTACGGGCCGGACTGGAGGCCGCGGGCGTGCGCGTGGAGGCGTTCGCATGAGGGGGCTTTCGCATGAGGGGCCGTTCGCATGAGGGGGCTTTCGCATGAGGGGCCGTTCGCATGAGGGGGCTTTCGTATGAGGGGGGCTTTCGCATGACGCGAGCGTTGAGGAAGGCGTTCGCGTGAGGAGCCTGCCGGTGGGCGACGACGGGCTGCTCGTCGAGCTCGGCAGCGGCGAGGCCGTCGAGGCCCTGCACGCCGAGGTGCTGCGGCGGGCAGAGGCGGGCGAACTGCCCGCGGTGCGCGAGATCGTGCCCGCCGCGCGCACCCTCCTGCTGGCCGGTCTCCGCGATCCCCGGTGGTTCGCCCAGGAGTTGGGCGGCTGGCAGGTCCCGCCACTCGCCGCCGGGAGCCGGGACGCCGTCGAGATCCCGGTGCGGTACGACGGCCCCGACCTCGCCGATGTCGCGGAGCTGTGGGGCGTCACCCCGCAGGACGTCGTACGCATCCACTCCGGCACCCTTTTCCGCGTCGCCTTCTGCGGGTTCGCGCCCGGCTTCGGCTATCTGACGGGCCTGCCCGAGCGCTACCACGTGCCCCGCAGGGCCACGCCCAGGACCAGCGTGCCCAGCGGCTCGGTCGCGCTCGCCGGGCCGTACACCGGCGTCTACCCGCGCTCCTCGCCGGGCGGCTGGCAGCTCATCGGCACCACGGACGCCGTGCTGTGGGACACCTCGCGTCAGCCCGCGGCGCTGCTCGCGCCCGGAACGCGGGTGCGGTTCAGGCCGGAGGGGGCGGCGTGACGGACCGAGCCATCGCGGTCGTGCGGGCGGGCGCGCTCACCACCATCCAGGACCTGGGCCGCACCGGCCACGCGCACCTGGGCGTACCGCGGGCCGGCGCCCTGGACCAGCCCGCGCACCGGCTCGCCAACCGCCTCGTCGGCAACCCCGCCTCGGCGGCGGCCCTCGAGACGACGCTCGACGGCTGCGCCATACGCGTCCGGCGCGCGGTGACCGCCGCCGTCACGGGCGCGCCCTGCCCGGTCACCGTCGACCGCCGTCCGGCCCCGTGGGGCGCGCCGGTACGGGTGCGGGCCGGGTCGGTGCTCGCGGTCGGAGCCGCCTCCCACGGGGTGCGCAGCTACGTGGCGTTCGCGGGCGGCGTCGCCGTCGAGCCCGTGCTCGGCAGCCGCTCGGCCGACCTGCTCTCGGGCATCGGTCCCGCACCGCTCGCGGACGGCGCCGTGCTGCCGCTCGGCGTGCCGTACGCCCCGCCGTCCGGCACCGATGTGCTTCCCTGTCCCGGCCCGCCGCGCGAGCTGGTGCTGCCCGTGGTGCTGGGCCCGCGTGACGACTGGTTCACCACCGGGGCCGTACGCACCCTGGCGACCGGCGGCTACGTCGTATCGTCCGCGAGCAACCGCATCGGCCTGCGCACCGAGGGCCCGCCTCTGGAGCGGGCGAAGGACGGCGAACTGCCCAGTGAGGGCATGGTGCTGGGGGCGGTGCAGGTGCCGCCGGACGGCCGTCCCCTGCTCTTTCTCGCCGACCACCCGACGACAGGCGGCTACCCGGTCGTCGGCGTCGTCCCGGAGCGGCACCTGGCCGCCGCGGCCCAGGCCGTCCCGGGGACGCCGGTACGCTTCCTCCCGCGTCGAGCCTAGGTTGTGGGCATGCGTTCCGCTGGGGCGGAACGCATACCCACAACCGGCCCACACACGGCGACGGCGCGCAACCGGCCGCCCGGGGTTGCCGTCTCGTACACGGCTGCACGCCGGTGGCCCTGTTGTGCCCACCCGTTCCGCCCTGCGGAACGAATGCCCACAACCCTCACCCCGCCGGAGGCGCTCCGTAACCCCCGCCGCCCGGCGTGCGGACGACCAGGACGTCGCCGGCCGCCACGTCGGCGACATCGCACCCGGCCAGCGCCTCCGCCGTCCCGTCGGCGCGCTCGATCAGGTTCTCGCCGAGCGCGCCCGGCTCGCCGCCCGCCATCCCGTACGGCGGCACCCGGCGGTGTCCGGTGAGCAGCGCGACGGTCATCGGCTCCAGGAAGCGGATCCGCCGGATGACACCGCAGCCGCCGCGCCACCGCCCGCGCCCACCGCTGCCCTCGCGCACGGCGAAGCTCTCCACCCGCACCGGGTAGCGCCACTCCAGGACTTCGGGGTCGGTGAGCCGCGAGTTGGTCATGTGGGTCTGTACGGCGTCGGCCCCGTCGAAGCCGTCCCCCGCGCCCGAGCCGCTCGCCACCGTCTCGTAGTACTGCACGCGCGCGTTGCCGAAGGTGACGTTGTTCATGGTGCCGGAGCCCTCGGCCTGGACGCCCAGCGCCGCGTAGAGCGTGCCGGTCACCGCCTGCGAGGTCTCGACGTTGCCCGCGACGGTCGCGGCCGGGTAGGCGGGCGCGAGCATCGAGCCCTCCGGGATGCGGACCTCCAGGGGTTTGAGGCAGCCGCTGTTGAGCGGGATGTCCTCGGCGACCAGCGTCCGGAAGACGTAGAGGACGGCGGCCATCACCACCGAGCTGGGCGCGTTGGCGTTGCCCGGCTGCTGCGGCGAGGTCCCGGTGAAGTCCAGGACGGCGCTGCGGGCCTCGCGGTCGACGCGCAGGGACAGCTGGATGACGGCGCCGCTGTCGGTCTCGTAGCGGTACGAGCCGTCGGCGAGCCCGGCGAGGATCCGGCGGACGGACTCCTCGGCGTTGTCCTGGACGTGCCGCATGTACGCCTGCACCACGTCGAGCCCGAACTGCTCGATCATCCGGCGGAGTTCGTGGATGCCCTTCTCGTTGGCGGCGATCTGGGCACGGAGGTCGGCGAGGTTGGCGTCCGGGGCGCGGGAAGGGTACGGGCCCTTGGCCAGCAGCTCGCGGGTCTCGTCCTCCCTCAGACGGCCGTCCCGTACCAGGAGCCAGTTGTCGAAGAGGACGCCCTCCTCCTGGATGGTGCGGCTGAAAGCGGGCATGGAGCCGGGGGTGATGCCGCCGATCTCGGCGTGGTGGCCACGCGAGGCGACGAGAAAGAGCAGGTCACGTCCAGGCTCGTCGAACACCGGGGTGACGACCGTGACATCGGGCAGGTGCGTGCCCCCGTGGTACGGGTCGTTGATCGCGTACACGTCGCCCGGCCGCATCGCGCCCTCGCGGCGCCTGCGCCGCAGCACCTCCTTGATGGACTCGCCCATGGACCCCAAGTGCACGGGAATATGGGGGGCGTTCGCGATGAGGTTGCCCTCGGCGTCGAACAGTGCGCAGGAGAAGTCCAGGCGCTCCTTGATGTTGACGGAGTGGGCGGTGTTCTCCAGACGCAGGCCCATCTGCTCGGCGATGGCCATGAAGAGGCTGTTGAAGACCTCGAGCATGACCGGGTCGACGTCGGTGCCGACCGCGACCGTGCGGGGCCGGGGCCGGACGCGGGTGAGGAGGAGGTGTCCGTGCTCGCCCGCGGTGGCCCGCCAGCCGGGGTCGACGACGGTGGTGGCGTCCGCCTCGGCGATGATCGCGGGCCCGGTGACGCCGTCCCCGCGGCGCAGGTCGTCCCGCTCGTAGAGCTCCGTGTCCTGCCAGCGGCCCTCGGTGAACATGCGCACCACAGCGGCCGGGCCCAAGTCCCCCTCGCGCCGCGGCAGATCGACCGCGTGTCCGGCGGTCTCGCCCGAGGAGCCGACGGCCTCGACCGACACGGCCTCGGCGACGAGCGGCTTGTCCATGGTGAACGCGTACCGGGTGCGGTGGGCGGTGACGAAGTCCTCGCGCATCGCGGCCGCGGTGCCGAGCGGTACGGGGATGCTGGAGTCGGTGCCCGCATAGCGCAGGTGGACCCGGGCCGAGGTGGCGACGGTGTCCTCCGGGACGCCGTCCGCGAGCAGTTCGGCGCGGGTCTGCTCGGCGAGCCCGTCGCACACCTCGCGGATGCGGGGCATGGCGTCCTCGCCGAGCTCGGTCTCGACGGCCTGTTCGCGCATGGCGGTGGCGTCGGCGACCCCGATCCCGTACGCGGACAGCAGTCCGGCGAGGGGCGGGACGATCACGGTGCCGATGCCGAGGGCGTCGGCGACCGCGCACGCGTGCTGGCCGCCCGCGCCGCCGAAGCTGGTGAGGGCGTAGCGGGTGACGT
Organism: Streptomyces sp. 7N604; assembly: GCF_052245475.1. Classification (NCBI taxonomy): domain Bacteria; kingdom Bacillati; phylum Actinomycetota; class Actinomycetes; order Kitasatosporales; family Streptomycetaceae; genus Streptomyces; species Streptomyces sp. 7N604. The sequence goes on from NZ_JBQQBX010000035.1 coordinate 64,042, forward strand.
CGTGGCCGCGCTGCACGGAGATCTTCTTGACGGCGTTGGCCATGTTGAGCACGGCGATGTCGAGGTACCCGGCGGCGACTTCCTCGGGGCTGCGCCGGTCGCCGGTCGCGTCCGCGGCCTCCCGCGCGAGCTCGGCGAACTTCCGGCGGACGGTGTCCGCGTCGAGCGGCTGGTCGCCGTCGGGGCCGAACACGGCCGGGAAATGGGCAGGTTGGACGCGGCCGAGCATCACATTGGCGTCGGTCACGGTCAGCGGGCCGCCGCCTCGGTAGCAGGCGGGTCCTGGGACCGCGCCCGCGGAGTCGGGTCCCACGCGGTAGCGCCGCCCGTCGAAGTGCAGGATGGAGCCGCCGCCCGCTGCGACGGTGTGGATGTTCATCATGGGGGCGCGCATGCGCACGCCCGCGACCTCGGTGCCGAAGACCCGCTCGAACTCGCCCGCGTAGTGCGAGACATCCGTCGAGGTGCCGCCCATGTCGAAGCCGATGACGCGGTCGTGCCCCGCCTCGGCGGCGGACCGCACCATGCCGACGACACCGCCCGCGGGGCCCGACAGGACCGCGTCCTTGCCCCTGAAGTGCGCGGCTTCGCGCAGCCCGCCGTTGGACTGCATGAACATCAGCCGGGTGCCCTGCAGTTCCTTGGCCACGCCGTCGACGTAGCGGCGCAGGATCGGCGACAGATACGCGTCCACGACCGTGGTGTCACCGCGCGACACGAGCTTCATCAGCGGGCTGACCTCGTGGGAGCAGCTCACCTGTGTGAAGCCGAGCTGTCTGGCCAGCTCGCCGACCGCCCGCTCGTGCGCGGCATGGCGGTAGCCGTGCAGGAAGACGACGGCCGCGCTGCGGAAGCCGTCGTCCCGTGCGCCGCGGAGCGCTTCCGCGACGGCGTCCAGATCCGGCTCCCGTACGACCCCGCCGTGCGCGTCGACCCGCTCCGGCGCCTCGACGACCCGCTCGTACAGCGCCTCGGGCAGGACGATCCGGCGGTCGAAGAGCCGCGGCCGGTTCTGGTACGCGATGCGCAGCGCGTCGCGGAAACCCGCGGTGACGACCAGGACCGTCGGCTCGCCCTTGCGCTCGAGGAGCGCGTTGGTGGCGACGGTCGTGCCCATCTTGACGACGGCGATCCGCTCGGCCGGCACGGGTTCGCCGGGCCGGAGCTCCAGCATGAGCCGCACTCCGGCGACGGCCGCGTCCTCGTACCGGCCGGGGTTGTGCGACAGCAGCTTGCGGGTGACGAGGCGGCCGTCCGGCCGCCTTCCGACCACATCGGTGAACGTGCCGCCGCGGTCGATCCAGAACTCCCAGCGTCCTGTCATCCGTCCATTGTCGCAGCGGCGGGTGGGGATCGGCCGCCATGGATTTGCGGGCCGCCCCGCCACGGAACTGCGGGCCGCCATGCACCTGTCACCTCTCACCTGTCGTGCAGGTTCCGGACATCACGCACGGAGGCTGTACGCCCCTTCGCTCGCCGAGGTGTCGAGGGGCTGGGCGGGGGCGAGGGCGGCGAGGGCATGGAGGGCCGCGCGGTGGGAACGGAGGTCCAGGACCGCGGCCGTCCCGGCGAGCCGGTGCCTGCCCTCCGCGGCCGCGAGCCGCATCAGGTCGGGCAGCAGGTCCTGACAGCGGGCCACCACCCACTGGGTGCCCTTGGTGGCCATCCACAGGGCCTGTGCCAGACGGCCGGGGGCGGGGGTGTCGGATTCGGCGGACGGCGGCGGGCTGTCGGTGAGGCCCGCCTCGATGAGCAGGGCGTGGAACTGGCGGGCGAGAGCGCGGTGGCCGAACTCGCTGGGGTGCAGGCGGTCGACGCTCAGGGCGGCGCGCTCGGCGAACCACGGCTGTGCGGCTGCGTGCAGGTGCAGGGCGCCGTAGCGGTGGGAGAGCGCGTGGACCACGGTGTTGACCGCCTGCATGCGCCGGGCGAGCGGGTGGGCCAGCAGCGCGGGCAGGCGCAGCAACCGGCCCGGGTCGGGCAGGCAGGCGGTGAGGACGACGGTGCCGTTGGCGTGGAATGTGCGCAGGACGGTGTCGAGGTGGTCGGCGACCCGGTCGATATCGAAGCTGGCACGCAGAGTGTCGTTGCCGCCGGCGATGACGGACGCGACGTGGGGGCGGTGGTCGAGGGCGAGCGTCAGTTGCTCCGTCGCCACATCGGCGGTGAGGGCCCCGCTGCGCGCGGCGTTGACGAACTCGGCCCGTTCCCCCAGCCCGTCGGCCAACAGCGCGGCCCACCCGCGCCAACCGCCGCCGGGGACGGGGTCTCCGACCCCTTCGGTGAGCGAATCCCCGAGCGCGGCGTACCGGATCGCCTGCGGCGAGCGCTCGTCGGCGACACGCGCGCGTGTCGCTTGGGCCGCCACACGCGCGCGCGGTACGGCCCGCTGCCCGCCCGGCACGAAGTCCCCTCCACCGGCCGACTCACCATCCGCCGCCGCACCCCGAGCCGCCTGCGGCGAGCCACCCGCGGCCGCGCGGGACACGGCGTCAGCACCACGCGCGCGTGGGGCGGCAGCCTCATCGGCCGCAGAATCAGCCCACGCCGCAGGCGCAACCGCCTGCTGCGGGGCACCGACAGCAGCCCGGGCGCGTGCGGGGGCGGCGCATGAACCCTCCCCACAGCCCGCCCGATCGTCGCCAAAGCCGGAATCGACAACCCCACCTGCCGGTGACCCGTTCGCCACGGCCTGCCCGAACGCCTGCGACGAGCCACCCGCGGCCGCGCGGAACGCGGCATCAGCACCACGCGCGCGTGGGGCGGCGGCCTGATGGGGCGCTGAGTCGGCCCGCGGCGCGGACTCAAACGCCGCTCGTGAGGCACCGACACAGGTACACGCGCTCGCAGGGGCGGAGGCGTGATCGCCAGGGTCGGGCGGCGCGTCGTGAGGCACGGCCTCCCGGAGCAGCTGATCGCAGGCACCCGCCGGAGCGGGCCCGTTCGTCGCCCGGACTGCGTGCGCCTCGGCCGCGGTCGGTACGGGGGCTGCCGGGCTCTGCGCGGCCGCGGGTTGCTGCGGCTGGGCGCGGGCGTGGCGGGTCATGCGGCGGCTCCCTCGGTTGTCGCGTCGCCCACGGTCCCCGTTCCGGTCCCAGTGCTCGTCCCCGTGCTGCTCCCAGTGCCGGGCCCCGTGCCGGTTCCCGCCGCCGGGGCGCCCCAGGTGCCGGGCGTGCAGCGCGCCGCCGCAACGTCAGCAACGTCCGCAGCCCCCGCGACGTCCGCGACCTCCGCGACCTCCGCAACGTCCGCCCCCGCGACATCCGCGACATCCGCGCCCCCCGCGACGTCCGCCCCCGCGTCCGCGCCCCTGTCGTCCGCCTCGCGCAGGGGCCGGAACTCGGCGTCGTGGGCGGCGAGGAACGCCTCCGCCGCCTCGGCCCAGCCGAACCGTTCCGCCCGAGCGCGGGCCGCCGCGCGGCGGTCCGCCTCCGGGAGGTCGAGAAGCCGCTGCACCGCGTCGGCGAAGGCGGCCCCCTCGCCGGGCGCGACGGCGCCGGCCGAGCCGATGATCGCGGGCAGGGCGGAGGCCGCGTTCGCGACCACCGGCGTGCCGCAGGCCAGCGCTTCGAGTGCGGCGAGCCCGAAGGTCTCGACCGGCCCCGGCGCCAGGCACACATCGGCCGACGCCTGGAGGGCCGCCACCTCGGCCACCTCCCCCACGTGCCCGAGGAAGGTCACCGTGAGCCGCTCCGCGTGGGCGCGCTCGGCCAGACGGGACCGGAGCGGCCCGTCCCCGGCCACCACCAGGACCGCGCGCACCCCCCGCCCGCGCAGCTCGGCGAGCGCGTCGAGCGCGATGCCCGGCCGCTTCTCGACCGACAGCCGCGAGCACAGCACGAGCAGCGTCTCACCGGAAGCCGCGTACCGGGCGCGCAGCGCGGCGCTGCCCGCGTCCGGCCGCCGCGCCTCCAGGTCGACGCCGAGGGGAGCGCGTACGACATTGCGTGCGCCGATCCTGCTGAACTCGCGCTCCGCCCATGCCGTCGTGCAGACGATGCGCGAATAGGCCCGCGCGCTGCGCCGGTTGAGCCGGTCGGCCACCCGCTGGGCCGGCCCCTCGGGCAGACCCCACGTGCCGAGGACCCCGTCCACGGACTCGTGGGAGACCATCACGGCGGGCACGCGCGCGCGGCGCGCCCACTCCCCCGTCCACCGCAGCGTGGTGCGGTCGGACACCTCCAGCCGGTCCGGGACGAGTTCCTCCAGCCGCCGCGCCACGCTCCGGCGGTCGGTCAGGACCCGGTAGCCGCCGGTGCCGGGAACGACAGGTCCCGGCAGCGTGATCACCCGTCCCTGCTCGGTGAGTTCGTCGCTCTCCCGCTCACCGGGGATGACGAGCACGGGCTCGTGCCCAGCCGCCCTGTAGCCCGCGCCGAGCTCCCGCAGTGCGGTCCGCAGACCACCCGACGCCGGGGTGACGAAGTTCGCGACCCGGACGATGCGCAGCCCGGTCGTAAGCGCCATGGGCCCGCCGCCGGGCTGCGTCACCGGCTCGTTGCCCGGCCGCGCCGCCGTCCCGGTCTCCATACGCGTGGTCGGCCCGCTCATGCCGCCACCGCCGTACGCGCCGCGATGACCTCGGCGTAGTGCCGCAGGAGTCGGTCCCCGACGGCCTCCCACGTCCGCCCTTCGACCGCCGTGCGGCCTGCCTTCCCGTACTCGGCCCTGAGCGCGGGGTCGGCCACGAGCGACCGCACCGCGTCCCGTACGGCGCCGGCGTCGCGCGGCGCGACCAGCAGGCCCGTACGGCCGTGGTCGACCAGGTCGAGCGGTCCGCCCGCCGCCGGTGCGACGACCGGCACCCCACTGGCCATGGCCTCCTGCACGGTCTGGCAGAAGGTCTCGTAGGGACCGGTGTGCACGAACATGTCCAGCGAGGCGAAGATGCGGGCGAGTTCGTCGCCGGTGCGGCGGCCCAGGAAGTGCGTGGTGCCCGGCAGGGCCGTGCGGAGCCCGGGTTCGCTGGGCCCGTCGCCGACGACCACCAGCCGTACGCCCGGGATCTCCCCGGCCGCGGCCAGCAGGTCGACGTGCTTCTCGGGCGCCAGCCGGCCGATGTACCCGACGAGCAGCTCCCCGCCGGGGGCGAGCGAGCTGCGCAGCTCGTGGTCGCGCAGGTCCGGCCGGAAGCGCTCGGTGTCCACCCCGCGCGGCCAGAGCTGGACGCGGGGCACCCCGTGCCCGACCAGGTCGCGGACGGCGGCGGAGGACGGGGCCAGAGTGCGGTCGGCGGCCTTGTGCACGGAGCGGATCCGCCGCCAGGCCGCCGCCTCGCCCGCACCCACGTACGTACGGGCGTAGCCGCCCAGGTCGGTCTGGTAGACGGCGACGGCGGGGATGCGGAGCTTGGCGGCGGCGGCCATGCCGCGGATGCCGAGGACGAAGGGGCTCGCGAGGTGGACGACGTCGGCGCGGTGCGCGGCCAGCGACGCGGCGAGCCGCCGGCTCGGCAGCGCCACCCGCACCTGCGGGTAGCCGGGGAGCGGAATCGAGGGCACCCGGACGACGGGGCACGGGTCGATGGACAGGCCATCGGGTCCCGCCGGTGCCTCCTGCATGGCAGCGGGCACGGCGGGAGCAATCACCAGGGGTTCGTGACCGCGCCGGACGAGATGCCGGGCGGTCTGTACGGCGCAGTGGGCCACGCCGTTGACGTCGGGCGGAAAGGATTCGGTGACGATGACGACACGCATACGGGTGTTGTCGACGTCTGGAGCGTTTACCGGGCGTCGTGGATCTTTCCCCCGGTGAAACGTCCCATGAGCGTTTTCACCACGCCCCCTGCCGGTGTCGTCAAACGGCGGGCATATCGGGCCCGATACGGCTCCGGACGGCCGTCTGGACCTCCGCTTCCTCGGCAGGATCGGCCGCCAGCCGCCGCAGCTGCTCGACGACCCGCTTGTCGCCGGTCGCCGCGTGGCGCGCGGCCAGCTCCCGGGTGGTCTCCTCGCAGTCCCACAGGCACTCGACGGCGAAGCCGGATGCGAAGGACGGGTCGGTGGCGGCGAGGGCGCGGGCGGCGCGGCCGCGCAGATGCGAGGAGGCGGTCTCGCGGTAGATATGGCGCAGCACGGGCGCGGCGCAGGCGATCGACAGCCGCCCGGTGCCGTCGATCAGCGCGCACAGGTGGTCGGCGTCCGCGCCCTCGGTCCGTACGGTCCTGCGCAGCGCGGTGAGGACGAGGTCGGCGTCCTTGTGGCCGCCCCGGCAGGCGAGCATGGCGGCGGCGGCTCTGCCCAGCGCGTCCCTGTGGCGGGCCCAGCCGCGGGCCCGCTCCAGGGCCGCCAGGCTGCGCATGCGTTCGAAGGAGGTCACGGCGGCGTCGGCGACGACGGCCGACGGGCTCGCGGCGGCCGCGTCGAGCAGGTCGAGGGCCTCGGGATCCTGCTGCTCGGCGAGGAAGCGCAGGGCGGTGCAGCGGGCGCCGTCGGGACCGCCGCGGGCGGCCTCGACGATCTCAGGGCGGTCGTCCGGTGACGCCACGGCGGCCAGGCAGCGGGCGGCGGCGACATGGCGGGGCTGGGCGGGGTACTGGTCGAGGCCCTGCTGGGCCCAGTCCAGGACCTCGCGGACGCTCCAGCCGGGGCGCGGCCCGCTCGGCCGGAGCTGGCGCTGCCAGCGGTCGAAGCACCCCTGCTCCCCGGCGGCGCGCACCCGGGCGGCGCCGGCCGGGTCGTCCGGGTTCTCCGCCCACAGCCGCCACGGACGGGGCTCGAAGGCGTCCCGCACGGCGGCGGCGAGCTCGGCCTCCCCCTCACGCGTACCGGGGAACCGGGAGAGGACCGGACCGCCGAGGGCCCGCAGCGCCGCGTCGTCGTCGCGGAGGGCCAGCTCGTCGAGCGCCCAGGTCCAGTTGGAGCCGGTGGCGGCGTAGCGGCGGAGCAGCAACAGGGCGTCCTCGCGGCCGTACGAGGCGAGGTGGCCGAGGACGGCGAGGGCGAGGCCGGTGCGCTCCTCCCCGGTGGCCACCAGGTCGTCGGGGTCGAAGAGGTGCGTTTCGATCGCGTCGAGACCGCCGTCCAGGTCGAGGAAGAGCCGGGCGTAATAGAGGGAGCGGTTCTCGATCTGCCAGTCGCGCCGGGGGTCGTGCAGCACGCAGTGGTGCAGCGCGGCGAGCGCCTCGGCCCGCGGGGCGGCGAGGGCGTGCAGGGTCCCGTCGCCGCGGCCTCGCTGCAGGAGGCCGAGCAGGGTGCCACTGGGCGCTATGTCTGGATCGAACATGAGGTCAGCATCCGGTGCGGTGGGTTCGCTGGCAACGGGATTTCCCGTGACCGGCATCCTTGCCGGTGACCACGGGGTCCACGCCTGGTGAACGGTGCGGATTTCCGGGGCCTCCGAGGGCCGCAGCCTACCCGGAAGGAAGGCTTCCGCGGAGTCCCGAGGACCCGGGGCGGACCCGTGGGCGGACCCGGGCCAGGGAGGCCTGAGACATATGCCGGAAGCACCACCGAAACGGGTGTTGCCAAATCCCTTACGGGCTGTCGCTCCCTGTGCAAGAGTCGTAACCGGCCCTTTCCGTCAGAGTCGGCCGTGCATGTATCGGAGTACGCGATGCCGTCCCCCACTTTTGCGGACAGTTCCGCCGCCGAGCCGCCCGAGCGCGGCTCGGTCGATGCACTGATCTCGCAGACCCGCCAACTGCGCGGCGGTGTCGACGCCGTGCGCCGGGACACCTGGTCCGACGAGGACGACCCCCGGCTCCGCTGGCAGCGCGCGCTCTGCGATCTCGCCGTCCACCACCTCGACGACCTGGGCCAGCAGCTCGGGCAGCTGCGCGAAGGGCTTCCGCCCGAGCCCGAAGTGCCGGACAGCGCGGTCGCCGCGGCCATTCCGCTGCCCGGTGTGCCCCAGCAGCCCGACCGCGGCTCGCTGCTCAGCCGGGTCGGCAGCGCCGAGTGGAACTTCCTCACGGATGAGGTCGACTGGTCGGACGAGCTGTTCCGGATCTTCGGCCGCGCCCCGGAGGACGGGGCACTCTCCCTGGACGAGCTGCCGTCGGTCGTGCTCCCCGCCGACCATCCGCAGCTGACCACGATGGTCACCGACTGCCTGGTGGAAGGGAAGCCGATCGACGGGGAGTTCAGGATCGTCCGCCCCGACGGCGCCGAGTGCACGGTGCACATGATGGGCGAGCCGGTGCTCGACGCCGACGGCTGTACGGCCTCGATGTGGGCCGTTCTGCGGGACGTCAGCGAGCTGCGGCGCAGCCAGCAGGCGGTGCACGAGACCCGTGACTCACTGCAGCGCCTGCGGCACTTCGCACAGACCGAGCGCCGGCTCGCGGTGGAGCTGCAGGAGGCCGTACTCCCCCCGTGGCGCGGCTCCCTGCGGTTCCCGCGCACCGGCCCCACGAGTCTCGACGTGGCCGCCCACTATCTGCCGTCCGCGAGCAGCGCTCACATCGGCGGCGACTGGTACGACGCGATGCCGCTGCCCGACGGCCGGACGCTGCTCAGCGTCGGCGACCTCACCGGGCACGGCGTGACCGCCACCTCCGGCATGGCGATGCTGCTCGGCGCGCTGCGCGGCATGGCCGTCGCCGGCGTGGCGCCCGGACAGGTGATGGGCTGCCTCAACCACCTGCTCGACGCCGCCTCCCAGCCGGCGCTCGGCACCGCCGTCTGCTGCCGGTACGACCCGCGGACCGGCTCGCTGACCTGGTCGCAGGCGGGCCACCCGGGCCCGCTGCTGTTCCGCGACGGGACGGGACGCGCGCTGCCGGCGCCGGAAGGGGTGCTGCTCGGTGCGGCATCCGGTGCGGCGTACGGCCAGGCCGAGGAGCAACTGCACCCCGGCGACGTACTGGTGCTGCACACCGACGGACTCGTGCCGCCCAGCACGGAACTGCCGCCCAGCACAGAACTCACCGGCTCGGACGAGAACTCCTCGGGGGCGCAGCGGTTGCTGGGCCTCGCACCGCGGCTGTCGGCGGCCCGCAGTGCCCAGGAGTGCGTACGGATCATGGCCGAGGAGTTCGGCGACGCAGAGCGTGAGTACGACGCGTGCGTGCTGGTCGCCCGGGTCGGTTCCTAGCGCCGACTCGGGATATGCGCAGCACCAACGTGCAGGCGCACCAATACTCGTACGGGCACGAACTCGACGTGTGCACCGGCGGGGTTATCCACCGATGAGTGCGGTGGATAACCCCGTCATACGCCCGTGATCCTGCCCCTGGCGCCCTTGCCGGGGGCCTTCGGGAGCGCCTGCTGGATCTCCTCGCGCAGGTCGTCGATCTTGTCGTAGCTGCCGTAGCGCCCGGTCAGCCGGTACATCTCGCGCAGCCGGTCCCATGTGCGGTGCGAAGAGGTGTCCCCGATGCTCAGCAGTGCCATCCGGGCATACCTGTCCGCCTGTTCCGGATCGTCGGCGATGAAGCACGCCGAGGCGATCGAAATGTGATCGAAGATCTGCGAACGCTGACGGCCGTTCTCCCGCATGTCCAGGGCCTGTTTGGCGTGGTTCTGCGCGATGGCCGCGGCCGTCGGCTCGTGCTCCGCGAGCGTACGGTAGACCAGCCCCTGCATCCCGTGCAGATCCGCCTCGTTGAACAGCTGCATCCAACTGGGCGGCGGCACATCGCGCTTGTCCGAGACGAAGAGCTCCTCCGCCTCGCCCAGCGTGCGGCGCACCGCCTGGCCCTGTCCCTTCGACGCCTGCGCCCAGGCCTCGATGGTGTGGAACATGGCGCGGGTCCGCGGCAGGGTCTCCTCGCCGGCACCGGACTTGGCCAGCTTCATCAGGTCCAGGGCGTCGTCGGGGCGGCCGAGGTGCACCATCTGGCGGGCGGCGCGGGAGAGCGCCTCCGCGGCGCGCGGCCGGTCGCCGCCCTCCCGTGCCGCGTGGGCCGCGATCACGAAGTACTTCTGCGCGGTCGGCTCCATGCCCACGTCGTGGGACATCCAGCCTGCGAGCACGGCGAGGTTGGCCGCCACGCCCCACAGCCTGCGCTGGAGGTGGTCCGGGTGCCGGTAGGCGAGCATGCCGCCCACCTCGTTGAGCTGGCCGACCACGGCCTTGCGCTGCAGTCCGCCGCCGCGGGCCGCGTCCCAGGCGCGGAAGACCTCGACCGAGCGCTCGAGCGCCTCGATCTCCTGCGAGCCCACGGGGGCCGCCTCGTAACGGTCGAAGGTTGCGGGATCCGCGCTCAGGGGGTCGCCGATGCGGGGGCCGTCGGCTGCCAGGGCGGGGTCGGTGTGAAGCCAGTCGTACATGGCGCTGGTGAGTGCTGAGCCTGCGGCGAGCGCGGCGCCCGCGCCCACCAAGCCGCGTCGGTTGAGCATGAGGTCCATTCCCGTGAATTCGGTGAGGACCGCGGCAGTCCGGTCGGGTGCCCACGGCAGTCCGTCGGCGGACTGCCGTTTCCCTGCGCGCCCGTGCCTGGCGAACCCGAGGTCCTCGATGGTCACGACACGGCCGAGTCGCTCGGTGAACAGGGACGCCAGTACCTTCGGCACGGGATCGCGCGGCACTTCGCCGGTGTCGATCCAACGCCGCACCCGCGAGGTGTCGGTCGCCAGCTGCGGGTAACCCATGGCTGCCGCCTGCCGGTTGACCAACCGCGCGAGTTCGCCCTTGGACCAGCCGGCGAGGCCGAACAGGTCCGAGAGTCGGGTGTTGGGTTCCTTGGTCACGTCAAGCCCCCAGGTTCCTCGGCTGAGTTGACAGTAACGGCCAGTCACGGGCCAGGCGACTATTCGCCAGGGTTCGCCAGGGTCCGCCAGATGGTGTGCCACCCGCGGCCGGGTGTCTGTTAGAAACGCGCCTCCCCGCCCCGGCGGTCGGACCGCATTCCCCAGGGTGCGGTCCGTCCTCCGGTGCCGGGGGCGCGTACACCTCGTCGGCACGCGAAGGGATCTGTATCTCCCATGTACGCAGCATCGTCCTCCGTGTCCGCCCCGACCCGGCCCTACCGCCCGCAGCAGACCGGCGGTGGCCCGTATCTCGACCCCACACACGCCGCGGGGGCGGCGATCGGCGGGCGCACTCGGCGGGCACCGGGGCTCGGGCCTGGGCCGCTCAGCGGGAGAATCGACTTGTCAGGCTCCCAGGGCGCACAGCTGCGCACCGTGATCGCGTCGGTGCACCGGATCTGCCCGGAGTTCAACCCCGTGCAGGTGCTCCGGCGAAGTGGCCGCTCAGTGCTGCTCGTCGGCACGACAGGCCGGGCCACCGCCGTCGCGAAGTGCCTGGTGGACCACTCCCCGGCCTGGGCAGAACGGTTCCGCCACGAAATAGCGGCATACCGCACGTTCGTCCGGCACCGCCCGCCCGTGCGGGTGCCCCGGTTGATCGCCGCGGATCCGGACAACTGCACCCTGGTGATCGAGCGGATGGCGGGGCGAGTGGCTTCGCTGCAGCGGCATCCGGCGGAGCCTCCGCCGCGTGCCGATGTGCGGGCGGCGCTGGGCGCGATCTGCCGCGTGAACCAGTGGCGGCCGCCGCCCGGCATGTTCGACGCGCCGATCGACTACGCCAGTCGGCTGACGCGCTATCACGAGCTCGGTCTGCTCACCGACCGTGACATGGGCGACCTGCAGAAGCTGCTGCACGGGGTGGCGCACGCGTCGGGCAAGCAGAACCAGGGCCAGTTCTGCCACGGCGACGCCCAGTTGTCGAACTTCCTGCTGTCCCCCGCAGGGGCGGTGCTGGTCGACTGGGAGCACGCGGGCTGGTATCTGCCGGGCTACGACCTGGCCACCCTCTGGGCGGTCCTCGGGGACGCGCCGTTGGCCCGCCGCCAGATCAGCCAGCTGGCCCAGGCCCCGGGACCGGCGGCGCGGGACGCCTTCCTGGTGAACCTGATGCTGGTGCTCACCCGGGAGATCCGCACCTACGAGACGGCCGTGCAGCGCACGATGCACGACCCGGCTCCGGCGGTGCCCGGTGCGCCCGGCTCTTCGGGCGAGGAGCAACGGCTGCTGCTGCGCAGGCTGTACGACGACTGTGCCATGGCCCGCCGGGCCGTCAGGGCAGCCGTCGGCACCCGCTGAAGGAAGCAGCGCGCTGGGGCAGAGGACGGCAGCACCAGTGCGGCGTGCCCGTGGACCGGGCGCGCCGCACGGTGCTGTCCGGACCATGACGCCGTAGCGCTAGTGGTCCACTCCACTGAAGCGCCGCAGGTCGGAGCAACCCCTTTCGCAAACCCTCGGGATAGTGCGTGACGTGCGATGTTCCATCCGCGCGGCACGATTGACGGATCGTCGGGCAACCGATAGCTCTAGTCGGGTTCACCCCACCCATCTGTCTGCGCATCACTGGCAGCCCGGCCCGAGGAGGCTGCATGCGAGGATCCGCTCCCGACAGCGCGAGAACCGAGCGCCGCCGTATGCCGCGGGCGGCGGGCGCCATGGCGACCGCCGCCCTGCTGTTCCCCCTGATCTCCGCCGCACCGCCCGCGACGTCCACCCTCGCCGTCTCCGGTTCTCCCGGTGCGCCCGGCTCCCTGCAGCGGGCGTTCGCCGCGGCGGCCGAGCAGTACCGGGTGCCGCAGAGCGTGCTGCTCGGCGTCTCGTATCTGCAGTCCCGCTGGGACACGCACGGCGGCGCGCCCAGCGTCTCCGGCGGTTACGGCCCGATGCATCTCACCGACGCATACACGGCCCTGGCCGAGGCACCCCACCACAGCCACGGCGCCGAGGACCCGCGCGGCGACGGCTCCCGCCCCATCAGGGCGCTGCCCGAGGACGTACCCGAACCCTCCGAGCTCCCGGCCCGGCTGCATACCGTGGACCGGGCCGCCTCTCTGACCGGCATCGCCCCGAGCGAGCTGCGCGAAGACCCGGCCGCGAACATCCGGGGCGGTGCCGCGCTGCTCGCCTCCGCCCAGAAGAAGCTCGGCCTGCCGCTGGGCGGCGACCCGGCGCGGTGGTACGGCGCGGTGGCGCGCTACTCGGGCGCCGACGACCGGGCCACCGCGTCCCGGTACGCGACCGACGTCTTCGACGTCATCCGCGGCGGCGAATCGCGGACCACCGACAGCGGGCAGCGCATCGTCCTCCCTGCCTCGCCCGGCCTGGCCCCCGACACCGCGCAGACCAGGGGGCTCGACCTGCGGTCCGCGGGCGCGGACGCCGGGAAGGCGGACTGCCCGAGGACGGTGTCCTGCGAGTGGATCCCGGCGCCGTACGAGGAGTTCGGGGAGGGAGACGAGCGGGACTACGGCAACCACGACAAGGCCGACCGCCCCCGCAGCCAGAAGATCGACTACATCATCATCCACGACACCGAGGCGACCTGGGAGACGACGCTCAAGCTCGTCCAGGACCCGACCTACGTCTCCTGGCAGTACTCGCTGCGCTCCTCCGACGGACACATCGCGCAGCACGTGGCCAACAAGGACGTCGCCTGGCACGCGGGCAACTGGTTCGTGAACTCGAAGTCCATCGGCCTGGAGCACGAGGGCTTCCTGACGCGGCCCGACGCCTGGTACACGGAGGCGATGTACCGGACGTCGGCGCGGCTGGTGCGCTACCTGGCGGGGAAGTACCGGATCCCGCTGGACCGCCAGCACATCCTGGGCCACGACAACGTCCCGGGTCCGACCAGGATGACGATCCCGGCGATGCACACCGACCCCGGGCCGTACTGGGACTGGGCCCACTACTTCCAGCTGATCGACGCGCCGGTGCGGGCCACCGCGGGCGCGCGCAGCGGCCTGGTGACCATCCTGCCGGAGTACGAGGAGAACAAGCCCGTCTACACCGGCTGCACCAAGGCGGGCGAGACCTGTCCGGCACACGGCTCTGGCGCCGTCCGGCTGCACACCGAGCCGCGGAAGGACGCGCCGCTGGTGAAGGACGCGGGGCTGCGGCCGGACGGTTCGGCCTCGACGACCGGGGTCAACGACACGGGAGCCCGGGCGTCCACGGGCCAGCAGTACGCGGTCGCGGGCAGCAAGGGCGACTGGACGGCGATCTGGTACCTCGGCCAGAAGGCGTGGTTCCACAATCCGCGGACGCAGCCGGTGGCCGTGCCGTCCCGGGGGTGGGTCGTGACCCCGAAGGCCGGGACGAAGGAGGTCCCGGTGTACGGGAGGGCCTACCCGGAGAAGGAGGCCTACCCGGAGGGCATCCCCGTGCAGCCGCACGACCCGCTGCCGTACAAGGTCCTGGCGGGCCAGACGTACGCCATGGGGCTGAAGACGCGGGGCGAGTACTACTGGGCCGTCACCTTCGACCCGTCGGGTCACAAGGTGGTGCGGGGCAAGCAGCAGTACTACCAGATCCAGCTCGGGCACCGGGTGGCGTTCGTGAAGGCCGAGGACGTGACCCTGCGCTATTCCAGCTGACAGATGCACGTGGACACACGCCGCCGTCCGGGGTGCCGGGCGGCGGCTCGCCGCTGTTCACGGCTGATTCCGGCCGCTTCAGCGCTGCTGGAACATCTCCGCGGGCAACGGCTTGAGCAGGGCGTACAGATCCTCCGTGATCGGCCGGTCCCAGCTGGCGATGGTGACGAGCACGCCGTCGCTGCGGTCGAACTGCACGCAGGAGATCCGCTCCTCCGACAGCTTGATGCGCTTCACGATGAGGAGGTTGTCCTCCTGCATCACCGGCGTGTCCTCGGTCTCGACCACATGCACCGGCTCGTCGTTGCCGAGCGCGGCGAGCAGCTGCGCCACCTCGAACGGCGCCTGACCCTCGCCGAGTTCCCGGGCAGGGGATTCCTCGGGGAGATTTCCGATGATCATCGCCGGGCCGCGCCCGCCGAACAGGTCGTAGCGGAGGAAGACGCCCTGGCAGCTGCCGTCAGGGGCGGGTAGCAGGCCCGCGCCGAGATTGCCCGGCCAGTCGCTGGGGTCCATCGCCAGGACGTCGAAGTCCGGCCCGGTGGGCGTGGCAGCGCTGCGGCGGCGGAGGAACGACATGCGGACATGGTACGTGCCCGCAGGCCGCACGCGTTCCCGGGCGGGCGGCCCCGGACGTGTCCGGCCGGCAGGGCGTATCCGGGCGCGGACCTGGGCGCGGACCTGGGGTTGCAGGGCTAGACGGAGCGGGCCGCGAGGGCGTCCAGCAGCTCGACCGCCTGCGTGACACGGTCGTACGGCACGAACAGGTGGTCGTGGTGGAAGCCCGCCACGACGTTGCAGCTGAGGCCCGCCTCGGCCAGCTCGGCCGCGACGGCGGCGGTCAGCCCGACGGCGTCCAGCGCCGAGTGAACGCGCAGGGTGATCCAGCCCGCCACATAGTCATAGGGCAGCCCTGCCGCATCGGCCTCCTCCTGCCGTACGACCAGGGTCAGCCCTTCGTCCTCGGCGACGGACACGATGGGCGCGGTGCCTTCCGGGGGCCCGTCCTGCACGGACGTGAAGACGTACCGCCCGGGGTTGAGGCGCGGCCGCATGCCGCTGAGCAGCTGCGCCAGATTTCGTTCACCCGTCACGGTCCCCCACCCTAGGCCTGCCCGGCCGCGCCTGCCGCGGTCCCTGGGGCGGCCGCGGCGCCACGGCGGGCGCTAGCAGCCGGTGCTAGCCTCGCCGTCGGCCATGAAGACCGTGGATCTCTTCCGCGGGACAGAGGGGGATGGCGCTGTGGCGGTGACATCGCAGGAGCTGAACCACTGGCGGCGCGGACTCGGCACCGTGCCCGACTCCGTATGGCTGCGGACCGAACTGCGGGTGCTGATCCTGGCGGAGAACGGGCTGACGGAGATCTCGCCGCGAATCGGCCGGCTGCGCCGGCTGCACACCCTCGATCTGGGGCACAACGCGCTGACCGCCGTCCCCGATGAGCTGGGCGAGCTGACCGGCCTGGACCGGTATCTGTATCTGCACGACAACCGGCTGGCGGAGCTGCCGCGGTCGCTGGGGCGGCTGACGCGGCTGCGCTACCTCAACATCGGCGAGAACGCCCTCACCCGGCTCCCGGACACCGTCGGCGGAATGTCGGGACTCGTCGAACTGCGGGCGCAGCACAACCGGTTGAAGAACCTGCCGGAGTCGGTCGGGTCGCTGGGCGGACTGCGCGAACTGTGGCTGCGCGGCAACGGGCTCGTGCGGCTGCCGGACAGCGCCGGCGGGCTGACCGAGCTCCGGCATCTGGACCTGCGGGAGAACTCGCTGACCGGACTGCCCGATGCGATGGCGGGTCTCCCCCTGCTCCGCCATATCGATCTGCGGAGCAACCGCATCCGCGCGCTGCCGGACTGGCTCGCCGGGCTGCCGGCTCTCGAGAAACTGGATCTGCGCTGGAACGACATCGCACCCGCGCCCCGCCTGCTCGATGAGCTGGCGCGGCGCGGGTGCGTGGTCCTGACCTGAGGTTCTCCGCGCGCGTCAGGTGAGGTCGAATTCGCCGTCGCGCGCGCCGAGGACGAAGGCGCGCCACTCCCCGGGCGTGAAGATGAGTGCTGGTCCTTCCGGGTTGCGGCCGTCCCGCATCGCGATATAGCCCTCGACGAAGGCGATCTGGACATCGCCCGTGCCCTGGCTGCTGGACTGCCACTCGGCGTTGCTCAGGTCGAGCTTGGGCTTCTTGAACCCCGCCGGCGGCTGTTGTGTGGTGCTGTCGGCCACGTCCGTGCTCCTCCCGGTTCGTCTACCCCGGTCAGCCTAGCGATCGTGACGGGTGCAGCACAGGCCGCGAGCACATTACGCACCGGGCGGTTCGGCGCCGACCAGCCACATGGAGAAGAACTGCGAGCCGCCGCCGTACGCGTGTCCGAGCGCCCGGTGTGCGCCCTCCACCTGGTGCTCGCCCGCGCGCCCCCGGACCTGCAGCACCGCCTCGGCGAAACGGATCATTCCGGACGCGCCGATGGGGTTGGTGGACAGGACTCCGCCAGAGGGGTTGACGGGCAGGTCACCGTCGATTTCCGTGACACCCGATTCGGTGAGTTTCCAGCCCTCGCCCTCGGCCGCGAAGCCCAGGTTCTCCAGCCACATCGGCTCGTACCAGGAGAAGGGCACGTACATCTCGACCGCGTCGATCTCGCGGCGCGGGTCGGTGATCCCGGCCTGCCGGTAGACGTCGGCGGCGCAATCCTTCCCGGCGCGCGGGGAGACGTAGTCCTTGCCTGCGAACATCGTCGGCTCGCTGCGCATCGCCCCGCCGTGCACCCATGCGGGCGGATACGGGGCCCGGGCGGCGCCCGCCCGGCCGGTGAGGACCATCGCACAGGCGCCGTCGGAGGACGGGCAGGTCTCGGAGTAGCGGATGGGGTCCCAGAGCATGGGCGAGGACTGGACCTTCTCCAGGGTGATGTCGTGCTCGTGGAGGTGGGCGAAGGCGTTCTTGAGGGCGTTGCGGCGGTCCTTGTAGGCGACCAGCGAGCCGATGGTGTCGGGTGCGCCGGTGCGGCGCATGTACGCCCGGATGTGCGGGGCGAAGAAGCCGCCCGCGCCCGCGAGCAGCGGCTGCTGGAAGGGGATGGGCAGGGACAGGCCCCACATGGCGTTGGACTCGGACTGCTTCTCGAAGGCGAGGGTGAGGACGGTGGGGTGGACGCGTGCGGCGACCAGGTTGGCGGCGACGAGCGCCGTGGAGCCGCCGACGGATCCGGCCGTGTGCACGCGCAGCATCGGCTTGCCCACCGCGCCGAGCGCGTCGGCGAGGTAGAGCTCCGGCATCATCACGCCCTCGAAGAAGTCGGGGGCCTTGCCGATGACGACGGCGTCGATGTCCGCCCAGGTCAACTGGGCGTCCTCGAGGGCTGTCACGGCGGCTTCCCGTACGAGCCCGGCGATGGACACGTCGCGGCGCGCGGCGACGTGTTTGGTCTGGCCGATGCCGACGACGGCGACGGGCTCCTTGCTCATGCCGGTTCCCCTTCCAGGACAGCGACCAGGTTCTGCTGGAGGCAGGGGCCGGAGGTGGCGTGGGCGAGGGCGCGGTCGGAGGCGCCGCGGTGGATGCGGGCGGCGGCCTCGCCGAGGCGGATGAGCCCGGCCGCCATGACCGGGTTGGCGGCGAGCGCCCCGCCCGACGGGTTGACGTTCACGCTGGGTTCGAGCCGCAGCGCCTTGCGCAGCACGATCTCCTGGGAGGTGAAGGGAGCATGCAGTTCGGCGGTGTCCAGGGGCCGTTGGAAGGCGCCGGCCCGCTCGGCGGCGAGGCGGGTGGAGGGCGAGTCGGTGAGGTCCCGTACGCCGAGGCTGTGGGCCTCGATGCGGTGGTCCATGCCGCGGATCCAGGCGGGCCGGGAGCACAGCCTGCGCGCCGCGTCCCCGGCGGCGAGGACGACGGCGGCCGCGCCGTCGCCGACGGGCGGCGCATCGTGCGTGCGCAGCGGCTGTACGAGGTAGTCGCCGCCGAGGAGTTGACCGGGCTCGGCCGAGCCGCGGAGCTGCGCGTGCGGGTTGTCCGCGGCGGACGTACGGCTGCGCGCGGCGACCCCGGCGAGCTCCCGCTCGTCCGTGTCCCCCGCGTCGATCAGCGCCTGGGCCTGGAGCGCCGCGAGGGAGACGGAGTCGGGCCACAGCGGGGCTACGTAGTACGGGTCGAGCTGGCGGGTCAGCACGTCGCGCAGCCGCCCGGGCGAGGACTTGCCGTAGGCGTAGACGAGCGCCGTATCTGCCTCGCCCGTGAGGAGTTTGACCCAGGCCTCGTAGAGCGCCCAGGCACCGTCCATCTCGACATGGGACTCGGAGATCGGCGGCCAGGCGCCGACGCCGTCGAGGGCCATGGTGAACGAGAAGGCCCGGCCCGCGAGATAGTCGCTCGAACCGGAGCAGGTGAAGCCGATTTCGCCCGCCTTGAGGCCGACCTGGCCCAGTACGTCCTGGAGGACGGGGATCAGCATCTCGACCTCGGACACCTCGGCCGTGTCGGCGCGGTGGCCGGTCTGGGCGAACGCGACGATGGCAACGCCCCTGTCATCCCTGTCTTCGCTGGAGTCCCGCGTCACAGCAGCTCCTTGTACGTGTCGTAGTCCGCGTCGGGCTCGCCGGTGGGGCGGTAGTGGTCGGGGTAGCGGCCGCCCTCGGTCCATACGGGTTCGACGCGCAGCCCCATGCGCACCTGGTCGTACGGGATGCCCGCGATGCGGCCGTGCAGCGCGAGGTCGGCGCCGTCCAGCGCGATGTGGGCGTAGACGTAGGGCACTTCGATGTCGAGGTTCTTGGCCTTGATGTTGACGATGCAGAAGGTGGTGACCGTGCCGCGCGGCCCGGTCCCGACCTGCTCGGCCGTGGCGACGCCGCAGGTGGGGCAGGCGCCGCGCGGCGGCACGTAGACCTTCCGGCAGGAGGGGCAGCGCTCGCCCACCATGCGGCGGTCGGCCAGAGCGGCGAGATAGCGGGTCTGGGCGCGGCCGGGCGAGTAGCTGTACTCGAGCCGGGCGGGGGCGACGATGCCGCTGACGGGGTCGGCGAATTCGCCGCTGTGCGGGGCGGCTTCGGCGGCCGTTCCGTTCCCGTGCAGGCCCTCGTACGGCTCGAAGCAGGCGATGTCGGTGATGGCACCCGTACGCTCGGCGGCCCACCGGATGCGCACCCGGAGCCCGGTCCTTACGGCCTCCGGGCCCGGCGCGTCGAGGGCGTGCAGGAGGGCGGTGTCGGCGCCGTCGAGGCGGACGAGGACCCAGGCGAACGGGGTGGCCAGCGGCTGGTCCGGGCGGGGTGCCGGGTTCCAGGCCCAGGTGGTGACGGTGCCCGTGGTGCCGACCTCGACGAGTTCGCGCAACTCGTCCGCGGTGACCGGGTCGTACTCGACGGGCGGTACGAGCACCCGGCCTGCGCTGGTCCGCACGCCGAGTACGGTGCGCTCGCGCAGCCCGGTGAGGAAGGCGCTCTGGACCGGCCCGAGGGAGCGGGTGAAGGGGAATTCCACGACCAGCGGTGCGCGGAGCACCTCCGGTGCGGGGGTGGCTGTCATGGGTTTGTGTCCTCCGTCGCGGGTCGGTGGGACTACGCCCGCCGGAAGGCGGGCGGGCGCTTCTCCGCGAAGGCCTTGGAGCCCTCCTTCGCGTCGGCGGTGTCGAAGATGGGCCAGCCGCGCTCGAGTTCGCGTTTCAGGCCCTCCTCCTCGGTGAGGTCCGCGCTCTCGTACACGCTGGCCTTGACGGCCTCGACGGCGAGCGGCCCGTTGGCGTTGATCAGCTCGGCGGTCTCCAGCGCCTTGTCCAGCGCGGTGCAGTCGGGGACAACCTGGCCGACGAGGCCGATGCGCTCGGCCTCCGCGGCGCTGTACGGACGGCCGGTGAGCAGCATTTCCAGGGCGTGCGTGCGGGGGATCTGGCGCTGGAGGCGGACGGTGGAGCCGCCGATCGGGAAGAGGCCGCGCCTGACCTCGAAGAGGCCGAAGGTGGCGCTTTCGCCCGCGATACGGATGTCGGTGCCCTGGAGGATCTCGGTGCCGCCCGCGACGCAGTGGCCCTCGACGGCGGCGATCACGGGTTTCCGGGGGCGGTGGTGCCGGAGCATGGCCTTCCAGTGGAGGTCGGGGTCGGCTTTCATCCGGTCCCGGTACTGCCGGCCGTCCATCCCCTGGCCCGCGAGGGCTTTGAGGTCCATGCCCGCGCAGAAGGCGCCTCCCGCGCCGGTGAGCACGACCGATCGGATGGCGTCGTCCTCGTCGGCCTCCAGCCAGCCGTCGTACAGTCCGACGAGCATCGGCAGCGAGAGCGCGTTCTTCGCCTCCGGCCGGTTGAGGGTGAGCACCAGCGTGGCGCCTTCGCGCTGCACGGTGAGGTGCTTGGTCCCGCCCATGACAGTCCTCCCGTCTCGAGACCTAGAACAGGTTGCAGGAGGCGGAGGGCCAGTTCAAGAGTTTTCTGACTCTCAGTCAGATTTCTTTGGCGAGGTCTCTTCCCCCCTGAGGCCACTGGCGCTCTAATGACCGCCCAGGCCAGTGACGCGCTTCCGGGGGACGCCCCAGAGCCCCGGCGGGATCAGGAGGAGCGGTGGAGTTCAACCTTGCCGACCTGTTCGAGTCGATCGCCGACGCGGTCCCCGACCGCGAGGCGCTGGTGTACATCGACCACCCGGGAACCGGCGCCGAGCGTCGGCTCACGTACGCCGAACTCGACGCGGCGGCCAACCGGATCGCCCACCACCTCGCGGACAGCGGCATCGGCACGGGCGAGCACGTCGGCCTGCACCTCTACAACGGCGTCGAGTACCTCCAGACCCTGCTGGCCTGCCTGAAGATCCGGGCCGTGCCGGTCAACGTCAACTACCGGTACGTGGAGGACGAACTGGTCCACCTCTACCGGGACGCCGACCTGGCCGCGCTGGTCTTCGACGCCGAGTTCACGGGCCGCGTCGCGGCGGCGCTGCCGCGGACGACGAGGCTGCGCCACCTCGTCCGCGTCGGCACGCCCCCTGCCGGTGACCCCGAACCACACATCGCCCCAGTGGACTTCGCCGAGGCCGAGGCGTCCGGTTCCAGCGCGCGAGACTTCGGACCGCGCTCCGCCGACGACCAGTTCATCATCTACACCGGCGGCACCACCGGCATGCCCAAGGGCGTGATGTGGCGCCAGGAGGACCTGTTCTTCGCCGGCATGGGCGGCGGCGCGCCGACCGGCGCACCGGTCACGCGGCCCGAGGAGCTGGCGGAGCGGGTGGCCGCGGCCGGCGAGGGCCTCGTCTTCTTCCCCACTCCGCCGCTGATGCACGGCACCTCCACCCTCACCGCGTTCATCGGCTTCCACTTCGGGCAGAAGGTGGTGCTGCACCGCAAGTACGTGCCGGAGGAGGTGCTCCGGACCGTCGAGCGCGAGAGAGTGAGCAGCATCTCGCTCGTCGGCGACGCGATGCTGCGGCCGCTGGTCGACGCCCTTGCGGGCCCGATGAAGGGGACCGACACCTCCTCGCTGTTCAGCGTCAGCAGCTCGGGCGCGATCCTCTCCGAGGCGATACGGGACCGGTTCCGCGAGCTCGTACCGCACACGATGCTGCTGAACAACTTCGGCTCGTCGGAGTCCGGATTCAACGGCACGGCGACCGACGACTCCGGCCCCGCCAAGGGTTTCCGGGTCCAGGTCAACCACCGTACGACCGTGGTGGACCCGGCCACGCTGGAGCCGGTGGCGGCCGGCGAGCCGGGCAGGATCGCGCAGTGCGGCCATGTGCCGCTCGGCTACTACAACGACCCGGCGAAGACCGCCGAGACGTTCTTCGAACTGGACGGCGCCCGGTGGGTGCTGCTCGGCGACATGGCGACGGTGGACGCTGACGGGGTCGTGACCGTACTCGGCCGCGGCTCACAGTGCATCAACACCGGGGGCGAGAAGGTCTACCCGGAAGAGGTCGAACAGGCGCTGAAGGCGCACCCGGACGTGTACGACGCGCTGGTCGCGGGCGTACCGGACGGGACCTGGGGCAACCGGGTCTCGGCGGTGGTCCAGCTGCGGGAGGGCGCGACGGAGCCGACGCTGAAGGACATCCAGGCCCATTGCAGGGCCAGGCTCGCGGGCTACAAGATCCCGCGGGGCCTGGTCATCGCCCCGCGGATCCAGCGCTCCCCCAGCGGCAAGGCGGACTACCGCTGGGCCCGCATGGTCGCCGCCAACGGCAGGGTGTGACGCCTACTGGCTCTTGGCGGCGGCCTTGGCGAACTCGGCGACGACGGCGTCGTTGAACGCCTTCAGGTCGCCCGGTTTGCGGCTGGTGACCAGGGTGGCCGGGCCCCGGTCGCAGATGTGGACCTGCTCGTCGACCCAGGTGCCGCCGGCGTTGCGGATGTCGGTCCGCAGGCTGGGCCAGGATGTCAGGGTGCGGCCGCGGACCACGTCGGCCTCGACCAGGGTCCATGGCGCATGGCAGATCGCCGCCACCGGCTTGCCCGCGTCGAAGAAGCCCTTGACGAAGGCGACGGCCTTGCCGTTCAGGCGCAGGAAGTCGGGGTTGGCGACGCCTCCGGGCAGGACCAGGCCGTCGTACTCCTCCGGCGAGGTGTCGGCGACCGCCTTGTCCACCGGGAAGGTGTCGGCCCTGTCGAGGTGGTCGAACGCCTGGATCTTGCCGCTCTTGGTGGAGACCAGCTCGGGCGTGCCGCCCGCGTCCTTCACCGCCTGCCACGGGTCGGTCAGCTCGATCTGCTCGACGCCCTCCGGGGCCACGAGGAAGGCTACCTTCACGATCTTCACGTCCTCTCGGACCGTTGGCTCTTTCGCCTACGACCGCACGACTGCCCGCGTCAAGCGGGACAAAACGACCCTTCGGCGCCCGCTGGCGCAAGGATGCCGCCCTGTCTCCCGCCCCCTACACAGAGCCACGGGCCGTGACCCGTGGCTCCGAGGCGTTCAGGCCCGAGTCCGGGGTGGCTCCCGGGAGGTGTCGCCGACGACCCGGTGCCCGTTGAAGATGCCGAGCCGCTCCCGGTAGAGCTCGATAGGCACCCCGTTCGGGTCGCGCAGATAGAGGCTGTCCTCCACTCCCCGGTCCGGGCCCGCGTACGGAATGCGGGCCGCGTCGAGCGCCTGGCGCGCCTCGTCGAACTGCTCGTCGCCCACCGACAGGGCCAGGTGCTGCACCCCGCCGATCGTCTCGGTGAACGGCGGGTGGTCGTGGCCGGGGAAGTCGAAGAAGCCGAGCAGATTGCCATGGCCGATGTCGAAGAAGAAGTGGGTCGAGCCGCGGTAGTCGCGGTTCTCCACGATCTCGACCAGCGGGAAGCCGAGGAACCCCTGGTGGAAGCGGATGGTCTCCTCGACGTCCCGGCAGATGAACGCGATGTGGTGAATGCCGCGGGCGGTGGTCTCGGACCGGTCCTCGCCCGTGCGGAGGTACCGAGCGCGCAGCTTCTCACGGCGCGCTCGCACGGCCTCCAGCGCGGCTCCCTCGGGCTGGGGCATCCCGGTTCCTCCTGCGGATGTGATGGCAGAAACCTG
Organism: Streptomyces sp. 7N604; assembly: GCF_052245475.1. NCBI lineage: Bacteria > Bacillati > Actinomycetota > Actinomycetes > Kitasatosporales > Streptomycetaceae > Streptomyces > Streptomyces sp. 7N604. The sequence goes on from NZ_JBQQBX010000035.1 coordinate 87,817, forward strand.
ACGGATTCCGGACGGATTCCTCGCGGATTCCTCGCGGATTCCTCGCGGATTCCTCGCGGATTCTTGACAGATTCCTGGCCGGATTGATTGGGGCTTCAACCTCAATCCTGCCTCCTGGCCTCGGTGAGGAAAGCTCACCGAGGCCCGGTCCCGGCAGGTGGTGTCACGAGGCGGCTAAGCGGTCGCGCAGCTCGCGCTTGAGGATCTTTCCGCTGGCGTTCCGCGGCAGCTCCTCCACCAGGATCACCCGCTTGGGCGCCTTGAAGTGGGCCAGCCGCTCTCGCGCGTGATCGACGAGCTCCTGCGGTTCGACCGCCCCGCGCGGCACGACGACGGCCGTGACCGCTTCGATCCACCGGTCGTCCGGCAGGCCGATCACCGCCACCTCGGCGACCCGGGGGTGCTCGTACAGCGCGTCCTCCACCTGGCGCGACGCGACCAGGACTCCCCCGGAGTTGATGACGTCCTTCACCCGGTCGACGACGGTGAAGAAGCCCTCGGAGTCGCGCACGGCGAGGTCGCCGGAGCGGAACCATCCGTCCCGGAAGGCCTCGGCGGTCTCCTCCGGCTTGTCCCAGTAGCCCTCGCACAGTTGCGGGGAGCGGTAGACGACCTCGCCGGGGGTGCCGTCCGGCACCTCTTTGCCCGACTCGTCGACGACGCGGGCCTCGACGAAGAGCACCGGGCGCCCGCAGGAGTCCATCCGTCCCTCGTGCTCGCCGGGGCCGAGCACGGTCGCGAGCGGGCCGATCTCGCTCTGGCCGAAGCAGTTGTAGAAGGCCAGGCCGTCGAGGCGGGCGCGGAGACGCTCCAGCACCGGTACGGGCATGATCGACGCCCCGTAGTACGCCTTGCGCAGACCCGTCAGATCCCGTTCGTCGAACCCGGGGTGGCCCGCGAGACCGATCCACACGGTGGGCGGGGCGAAGAGGCTGTCCGCCCGGCCCGCCTCCACCAGGTCGAAGATCCGCGCGGCGTCCGGCGCGTCGAGGATGGTGTTCTCCGCGCCCACGGCGAGGTAGGGCAGCAGGAACACGTGCATCTGCGCCGAGTGGTACAGCGGCAGCGCGTGGACCGGCTGGTCCGTCTCCTTGAGGTCGAGCGCGGTGATGGCGCTGACGTACTCGTGGACCAGCGCGCGGTGCGTCATCATCGCGCCCTTGGGCAGCGCGGTGGTGCCGGAGGTGTAGAGCAGCTGGACGAGGTCACCGGCGTCCGGTTCCATGCCCGGTTCCGCGTCCGGTCCCGCGCCCGCGGCGTACGGACGGGCGGTGCGCAGCCGCGCGAGCAGCGAGTCGTCGCTGTCGCGCAGCAGTTGTACGCGGTACGTGTCCGGAATCTCGTGCAGCAGGCCCGGGTCGGCCAGCACCAGCGAGCTCCCCGACTGCCGGAGGATGTAGTGCAGATCCTCCCCGGTGAGGCTGTGGTTGACCGGCACGTGGACAAGTCCCGCGCGAGCGCAGGCGAGGAAGCCGATCAGATATGCGTCGGAGTTGTGGCCGTACGACGCGACGCGGTCGCCGGGCCGCGGTCCGTGCTCGCGCAGGACGGTGGCCGCCGCGGACACGGCCTCGTCCAGCTCGCGATACGTCCAGGCGCGGTCCTCGTACCGCACGGCCGTACGGTCCGGCACCCGCCGTGCGCTGCGCCGCAGAACGCCGTCCACCGTGCTGCTCCGTACACCGGTCATGGCGCGATCCTGTGTGGCGGACGCGGCCGGGTCAAGGTGGCGTGCCCGGTCATGGGCCGCGGACCGCGTGCGTCACACGGTGCGTTCGCGCCCCTCCCAGTACGGCTCACGCAGCCGCCGCTTGTAGAGCTTGCCGTTGGGGTCGCGGGGCATCGTCGCGATGAAGTCGACGGACCGCGGCCGCTTGTAGCCCGCGAGCCGCTCCGCGCAGTGAGCCAGGATGCCGGCGGCGAGGGCCTCCCCCGGCTCGTATCCCTCCGCGGGCTCGACGACCGCCTTGACCTCCTCGCCCCAGTCGTCGTGCGGGATGCCGAAGGCGGCGGCGTCCGCGACGGCCGGGTGTGTGAGGAGGGCGGACTCGATCTCCGCCGGGTAGATGTTGACCCCGCCGGAGATGATCATGTCGATCTTGCGGTCGCGGAGGAAGAGGTAGCCGTCCTCGTCCAGATAGCCGAGGTCGCCGACGGTGAAGAAGTCGCCGATGCGGTTCTTCCGCGTCTTGTCCTCGTCCTTGTGGTAGCTGAAGGTGCCGGTGCTCATCGTCATGTAGACCGTGCCGAGCTCACCGGCCGGCAGCCGGTTGCCGTCGTCGTCGAAGACGGCGATCTCGCTGACCGGCCACGCCTTGCCGACGGTCCCTGGCCTCTTGAGCCACTCCTCGGCGGTCGCGACGGTGCCGCCGCCCTCGCTCGCCGCGTAGTACTCCTCGACGCAGTGGCCCCACCAGTCGATCATGGCTCGCTTCACGTGGTCGGGGCAGGGGGCGGCGCCGTGGATGGCGTGCCGCATGGCGGAGAGGTCGTACGAGGCCCTGACCTCCTCCGGCAGGGCGAGCAGGCGGTGGAACTGGGTGGGCACCATGTGCGTGTGCGTGCAGCGGTGCCGGTCGATCATCCGCAGCATCTCCTCCGGCGTCCACTTGTCCATCACGACGACCCGGTGGCCGATGTGCAGGGACGCGCCCGCGAACTGCAGCACCGCGGTGTGGTAGAGCGGCGAGCCGACGAGGTGGACGTTGCCGTCGAAGGGCTGGATGCCGAAGATGCCGAGGAGGCCGCCGAGAGCGTACTCCTCGGGCGGCTTGCCGGGCAGCGGCCTGCGGATACCGCGCGGGCGGCCCGTGGTGCCCGAGGTGTAGTTCATGACCCAGCCGAGCGTGCGGTCCGAGGGCGGGGTGTCCGGCTGCCCTGCGTGGAGGTCGCCGTACGGCCGGAAGCCGTCGACGCGGCCGACCGCGTAGCGCCGCTCGGCGGGCAGCCCGGCCTCGTCGGCCGCCCTGGTGGCCTGCTCGCCGAACCGCTCGTGGGCGATCAGCGCCTTCGCCCCGGAGTCGGCCACGATCCAGGCGATCTCGGGTCCTACGAGGTGGTGGTTGACGGGCACGAGGTAGAGCCCGGCCTGGGAGGCGGCGAGGTACGCGGTGAAGAACTCGACGCCGTTGGGCAGGACGGCGGCGAACGCGTCGCCCCGCCTGAGCCCGGCCGCGCGCAGCCCGTGCACCAGCCGGTTGCACGCGGCGTGCAGCCGGCCCGCGGTCCACTCCTCGCCGTCGGGGGCGATGAGGACCGTACGGTCCGGGTCCTGGGCCGCCTGCGCCCAGAATCCGTTGGGGGCTTCCGACATGGCTCGGGTCTCCTTCCGGGGGGACTTCGGCGAGTGAGGGCGGGTCAGACGGCACGCCTGGCGATGCGGTTGATGCGGTCGACGGCGCGCTCGAAGCCCCGGGTGAGGTCGTCGAAGACAGCCTGCACGCTGCGCTCGGAGTTCATCGAGCCCACAATCTGGCCAACCGGCGTACCGAGCAGCGGCTCCACCTCGTACTTCTGGATACGGGAGACGGCTTCGGCGACCAGCAGCCCCTGCAGCGGCATCGGCAGCGGCCCCGGGCCCGCCGGATCGTCCCAGGCGTCGGTCCACTCGGTGCGCAGCTGGCGGGCGGGCTTGCCGGTGAGCGCGCGGGAGCGCACGGTGTCGCCGGATCCGGCCGCGAGGAGTTTGCGCGTCAGTGCGCGCGAGTGGAGGTCGGCTTCCTCCGTGGTGAGCCAGACGGAGCCGAGCCAGACCCCCTGGGCGCCGAGCGCGAGCCCGGCGGCGATCTGCTCGCCGGAGCCGATGCCGCCCGCGGCGAGCACGGGCAGCGGGTCCACGGCGCGTACGACCTCGGGCGTGAGGACCATGGAGGCGATCTCGCCGGTGTGGCCGCCTGCCTCGTACCCCTGGGCGACGACGATGTCGATGCCCGCGTCCGCGTGCCGCCTGGCGTGTTTGGCGCTGCCGGCGAGGGCGGCGACGAGGATGCCGTGGGCGTGGGCGCGGGCGATGACGTCGGCGGGCGGGGAGCCGAGTGCGTTGGCGAGCAGTCTGATCGGGTAGTCGAACGCGACGTCCAGCTGGGAGCGGGCGACCTGCTCCATCCAGCCGGTGATGCGCCACCCGGAGGCCTCGCCCTCGGCGAGCTCGGGGACGCCGTGCTTGGCGAGGACGTCGCCCACGTACTGGCGGTGAGCCTCGGGGATCATCGCCTCGACGTCGGCCTCGGACACCCCCTCGACCTTCTTGGCGGGCATGACGACGTCCAGGCCGTACGGTCCGCCACCGGTGTGGTCCTGCATCCAGTCGAGGTCGCGGGCCAGCTCGTCGGGGGCGCCGTAACGGACCGCGCCCAGCACGCCGAAACCGCCGGCCCGGCTGATGGCCGCGGCCACGGCGGGGAACGGCGTGAACCCGAAGACGGCGTGCTCCGCACCCAGTCGCCTGCTCAGCTCCGTCTGCATGGGCGCAGGATGCCGCAGCGGGCGGGACGAGGGAAGAGATTTCCTGATGCTACGTCAGATTCGTTGGGCAGCTTGACATCTCCGAGGACGGAGACCGCCGCCGGGCGGCCCGGGCTACTCCCCCAGCACCGCCATGGCCGCGTTGTGGCCCGGGATGCCGCTCACCCCGCCGCCGCGGACCGCACCCGCGCCGCACAGCAGGACGTTGGGGTGGCCGGTCTCCACGCCCCACCGCCCGGTGTCCTCGGTCGCGTACGGGAAGGCGAGCTCCCGGTGGAAGATGTTCCCGCCGGGCAGACCCAGGTCGCGCTCCAGGTCCAGCGGGGACTTCGCCTCGATGCACGGCCTGCCGTCGGCGTCGGTCGCCAGGCAGTCGGCGATCGGCTCGTCGAGGCAGGCGTCCAGCTGGGCCAGGGTCGACTTCAGCAGTTCCTCGCGCACGGCGTCGTTGTCCCGCTCGAACAGCCGGGCCGGGGTGTGCAGTCCGAACAGCGTCAGGGTCTGGTAGCCCTGGGCGACCAGCTCCGGGCCGAGGATCGATGGGTCGGTCAGCGAGTGGCAGTAGATCTCGGAGGGCGGTGCGCCGGGCAGCTCCCCGGCCGCCGCCTGCTCGTACGCCGTCGCCAACTGCCTGTAGCCCTCGGCGATGTGGAAGGTGCCGGAGAACGCCTCACGCGGGTCCGCGTCCCGGTCACGCAGCCGCGGCAGGCGGCGCAGCAGCATGTTCACCTTGAGCTGCGCGCCCTCCGGCTTCGGGGCCGGCGGCTCCTCGCCGAGCAGCGCGGCCAGGGCGTGCGGGGCGGCGCCCACGAGGACGTGCCGGGCCGCGACGGCCCCCTCCATGTCGGCGGTGCCGTAGGTGACTTCGGCCCGGGTGCCGTCGGTGGCGATGGCGGTCGCCTCATGGCCCGTGACGATCTCGGCTCCGGCGGTGCGGGCCGCGTCGGCGAGGGCGTCGGTGAGCGCGCCCATGCCGCCGACCGGCACGTTCCAGTCGCCGGTGCCGCCGCCGATCACGTGGTAGAGGAAGCAGCGGTTCTGCCGCAGGGTCTCGTCATGGGCGTCGGCGAAGGTGCCGATCAGCGCGTCGGTGAGGACGACGCCGCGCACCAGGTCGTCCGCGAAGGTCTCCTCGACAGCCCTACCCAGCGGCCGCTCGAACAGCGCCTGCCAGGCGGCCTCGTCCGCCACACGCTCGCGCAGCGCGGCACGCGTGGGCAGCGGCTCCGTGAGGGTCGGGAACACCCGCTCGGCCAGCCGCTGCGTCATGCCGTAGAAGCGCTGCCAGGCCTCGAATTCACTGTCGGAGCCGGTGAGTTCGGCGAACGCGGCGCGCGTACGGGCCGGGCTGCCGCTGTCCACGAGCAGCCCGGTCGCGCGGCCGCCGCGCAGGGTCGGCGTGTACGAGGAGACGGTCCGCCCGGCGACCGCGAAGCGCAGGCCGAGGTCCTGCACGATCTTCTGCGGAAGCAGGCTGACGAGGTAGGAGTACCGGGACAGCCGGGCGTCGACACCGGCGAAGGGGCGGGTGGACACGGCGGCGCCGCCGGTGTGGTCAAGCCGCTCGAGCACGAGCACGCTGTGCCCGGCGCGGGCGAGGTAGGCGGCGGCGGTGAGGCCGTTGTGGCCACCGCCGATGATCACTGCGTCGTACGAGTCCATGGCGGGCATGCCCCTTGTTAGCACGGCCCCGCCAGCGGCGCAGGCCAGGCCCCTGCCGGGCAGTCCCTGGTGGGAGGCCGGTCCACTTGAACAGCAGTTGAACACAAGCCGTCGGCGAGC
>NZ_JBQQBX010000036.1:0-92332 GCF_052245475.1 Streptomyces sp. 7N604
TTCGGTGGTCATTGCGTTAGGGAAACGCCCGGTTACATTCCGAACCCGGAAGCTAAGCCTTTCAGCGCCGATGGTACTGCAGGGGGGACCCTGTGGGAGAGTAGGACGCCGCCGAACAAACATTGAGCCTCAACCCCCGGACATGGTCCGGGGGTTGAGGCATTTTTGCGTTCAGCTATGCAATACGGTCCAGGTCCGCCGCTGTGACCAGTCCCTCGAGTGGCTCGCCCCGTACGAAACGCTCGGTCTCCGCGACCGCGTACGCGCCGAGTCGCCGTACCTCGTTGCCCTGGGCGCCCGCGACGTGCGGGGTGACCAGGGCATTGCGCAGCGACAGCAACGGGTGGTCGGCCGACAGGGGTTCGGGCCAGGTGACGTCCAGATAGGCATTCAGCCGGCCTGCGGCGCACTCGCGCGTCAGAGCGTCCGTGTCGATGAGCGCGCCACGCGCGGTGTTGACCACGGTGGCCCCGTCGGGCAGGAGCGCGAGCCGACGGGCGTCCAGCAGGTGCCGGGTCTCCGGGAGCTCGGGCGCGTGGAGGCTGAGGACGCTGCTGCGGCGGCACAGGTCGTCCAGCGGTGCGAGCTCGGTGCCGAGGGCCGCGGCCTGCTGCTCCGTAATGTACGGATCGGCGAGGAGGACGCGGTAGTCGGCGTCGGACGCGGTGAGGCGGGCGATGACGCGGCGGCCTGTGCGGGAGGCCCCGACGATGCCGACCGTACGGCCGTCGGTGCCCTCGCGCTCGGCGAAGTGCGGCCAGCCGTCGGCGTATTGGGCCGCGCCCTGCAGGGCCTGCTTGGCGGCCAGCACGATGGTGGCGTACGTGAATTCGGCGACCGGGCCCGCGTTGGCGTCGGCGGCCGAGGAGACGGTGATGCCGTGCTGCCAGACCGCCGGGGTGATGTGCCCCTTCACCGAGCCCGCCGCGTGGATGACCGCGCGCAGACGGGGCGCCGCGTCGAGGATCTCCTCCGTCAGCGGCGGGCAGCCCCAGCCCGTGATGAGGATCTCGGCGTCGGCGAGTGCTGTCGCCGCAGCGCCGCCGGGGGAGCCGGAGCGAGCGGCTGCGCAGGCGCCTCCGTCGGCGCCGGAGAGGCCCGTCAGCGCCTCGGGCTCGATGTCAGGTGCCAGGTCGACGGTCTCGGACAGCCGGTCCCGCAGTTGCTCGGGGAGTACGGCCTCCGCGGCTTCGCGGGTCATGCAGATCACCGCGCTCGGACGGTCGGCCACGGCACACCCTTCCTTCCCTGAAGGCGCCGGGAACGGCTCGTACGTGCAGTAAGCGTTTACCCGAACCTGCCGGGTCGGCATCGTCCACTGTTCCCAGAGAGCTCCAGATCACATTGCGCGCCGTACGGGGACCGGTGCGAGCATCGAGACATGGGGTACGAGATACGGACCGTCCGCGCCGATGACTGGGCCGAGCTGAGGAAACTGCGGCTGGCCGCGCTGAGCGACCCCGTTGCGCGCGTCGCGTTCGTCGACACGTACGAGAAGAGCAGCGCGCAGTCCGAGGACTTCTGGCGCGGACGGGCCACGCCGATCGCCGAGGGCGGGGCCGCCACGAATGTGATCGCGGCCGACGAGGACGACGGCATGTGGGTCGCGATGCTCGCATTGCTCGACGAGACGGGCCAGTGCGCACCGGCTGCCGGCACGCCCGGGGTGATCGGCGAGGATGGGGCAACTCCGCCGCAGATTCATGTGGTGAGCGTGTACGTACGCCCTGAGCACCGCGGTACGGGCGTGGCCGAGCAGCTGTTCCGTACGGCCATCGACTGGACCTGGGGGAACACCAAGGCGGAGCGCATCCGCCTGTGGGTGCACGGCGACAACCCCCGTGCCGAGGCCTTCTACCGCAGGCTCGGCTTCGCCAGGACCGGCGAGACGATGGCCTTTCCGCCGGTGCCGGAGGAGACGGAGTACGAGATGGTGCTGGCGCGGTCGTGAGATGGGCGAGCTGGTGCGCCGGCGGCTTTGGGCCCGGCGGGCCCGGCGGCCCGGCGAGGCCCGCGCGCTTCAGCTCCAGGCGTCCCCGGCCAGGCTGCGGTGCGGCCAGCGCGCCCGCGCCTGCTCCTCGGAGCGGAGAATCGCGAGCGTCAGGAGGCCCTGGGCGGCGCCTCCTGCGAGCAGCTCGGGGAGTTGGGGGAGCGGCGCCACTGCGGCGACGTCGTCGAGGACGAGCGTGAGTGGTGGGTCGAGCCGGCCGGCGGATGACCGTGCGGCCATGCGGCGGCCGTGCTCGACCACGCTCGAGACGAGTGCGGTCAGCAGGGGCATCGCACCCGGGTGGGTCCGGGGATCCTCGATCGCTTCACCCACCACGTAAAGCGTTCCCCCCTCGGCGACGAAAGATTCCAGGGCCAGGGCGTCGGCGCGGGCCGGGTTGCAGGCGTTCCTGATGTGGATCGAGGAGAGCGCCGAGAGGGCGCGGGCGGTCAGCTGCTGGGCGACTTCGCGGCGCTCGGGGTGGGCGGTGAGGGTGCTCTCGAGCTCGCCCGCCGATCCGTGGGCGGCCTTGGGGTGCGTACGGAGGATGCGTACGGCGTCGTGCGCGGCGCTGCCGGACGCCCAGCGGTGCACCTGGCGGAACGGCTGCCCCCCGACGGCGGCGGCGTGCAGCCAGCAGCGCAGCAGCGTCTCCGCGGCGTCAGCCATCGCCGAGTCGAGGGCGTGCGCGGGCCGTACGGGGGCGAGCAGGGCGGCGGCGCGGGCAGCGGCGGCGTCGCGGGACTCGCAGCCGGCGGACGGGGACCAGCGGAGGCGGGCGGGGGTGTCGATGAGGTGGCTCGGGTCGTAGACGTGGACGGGGCCGAGCTTGGCTCGGGCGTCCTTGGTCTCGGCCCAGAGGGCGGGGTCGGACGTCGTGACGAGTACGGGGCCTTCGGCGGAACGGATCGCTTGCAGCGCGAGTTCCCTGCGGGGCGCGCTTCCCGTCCCGGTGAAGTGAACCCTGGCGGGGGGCTGCTGCCCGGGCCCGGCGGGCCGCCCCACGGCCACGGGTGCGGCGTCGGCTTCGCCGACGGACGCGTACGCGTGTGGATGGCGCGTGGCGCCGCCGTCGGTCGGTGCCGGTCCGCCTGAGGCGATGCCCGCGGTGGGGAAGGCCGTGCCTGCGCTCGGGTAGCCCGTGGCTGCGTCGGGCGACTCGCCGTGGGCCGTGAATCCGGGATGCTGGTCGGCCGATGGCGCGGGGCCGTCGACGTGGGCCGGGTCGGCGCCGGGGTGGGGGTGTGCGTTCCTCTGTCCGTTTCTCGGCGGGGAGGCCTCGGAGGGGGCTCCGTGGGCGGCGAGCGCGGAGGGCGTGGAGTGCGCAGGGAACGGCGCAGGGGATGCTTCTACGGGGCCCTGTGCCGCCTCTAGGGCACCGGACGGGCGCGAGGGCGCCGGGGCGGCCTCCGTGCTGCCCTCCGGGCGGGCCGTCCCCGCCTCAGAGGCGCCGTCGTGCCGCGCAGCCTCCGCCTCCGGGGCGCCGTCGTGCACGGCCGTCCCTGCCCCCTTGGCGTCTTCGTGCCGAGCCGCACCCCTCTCCCCCGCGCCCCTCAGCCCCGCCGCGCGCCACCGCGTCACCGCGCCGATCGCGAAGACCGCGAGGACGAAGAGCACCATCAGTTCGCCGATGAAGATGCCCCAGAACAACCCGTATCCCGACAGCTGGCTCGCCGGGGTCCCGGGCCAGGCCGAGGCCAAGTCGTGGGGTTGGGCGGCCAGGTGGCGCATGGCCACCGGGGTGTGGGTGAAGTGGACACCCTTCGGCCACGCGCCGTGGGCGAGGAGACCCGCCAGGCCCGTAGCCGTCCACACGAGCAGTGTCAGACCGAGCAGGAAGGCGAGTACGCCGACGAGCAGGCCGTCCGGGATGCCGCGCTCCGAGCCTCCCGGCCCTTCCGCCCCTCCCTGCCCGCGCGGTCTCGCTCCGGGTGCCGTCATGATGCCGCCATCTCGTCACGCCACCGTGGACTCGTCCGCGAGCTGTTCCCGTCGCTGCTGCTCCATCGCCTCCGCCGCGCGCGCCTCCGCTTCCGCCTCCGCCGCGCGCTCGACGGCCAGCGCCTCCTCGTCCGCGGAGGTCACCGGACGGTTCGCGCCCGGCCGGTGCACGCCCGGCCGGTTGGCCACCGGCTGCACGCCCGCCCCGCTTTCCTCCGCCTCCAGCGCGGCCGACTCCGTCATCGCCCGGTCGGTGTAGACGAGGGGTCGCTCGGCCTCCGTCACCAGGTGCTTGACGACCTGGACGTTTCCGTTCACGTCCCACACCGCGATACCGGGTGTCAGCGTCGGAATGATCTCGACCGCCCAGCGCGGGAGGCCAAGCACCCGCCCCGTCGCCCGTGCCTCATCGGCCTTCTGCGCGTAAATCGTCCGCGTCGACGCCATCTTCAGGATCGCCGCCGCCTCCCTCGCCGCCGCGCCGTCCACCACATCGCTCAAGTGGTGAACGACCGCCACGAAGCTCAGGCCCAGCCGCCGCCCGAACTTCAGCAGCCGCTGGAACAGCTGTGCCACGAAGGGCGAGTTGATGATGTGCCAGGCCTCCTCGACGAGGAAGATCCGCTTCTTCCTGTCCGGCCTGATCCAGGTGTGCTCCAGCCACACTCCCACGATCGCCATCAGGATCGGCATCGCGATCGAGTTGCGGTCGATGTGGGACAGGTCGAAGACGATCAGCGGGGCGTCCAGGTCGATGCCGACCGTCGTCGGCCCGTCGAACATGCCCCGCAGGTCACCGTCCACCAGCCGGTCCAGCACCAGCGCGACGTCCAGGCCCCAGGCCCGTACGTCGTCCAGGTCCACGTTCATCGCCTCCGCCGACTCCGGCTCCGGGTGGCGGAGTTGCTCGACGATGTCGGTGAGGACCGGCTGCCGGTCGGTGATCGTCTCGTTGACGTACGCATGCGCGACCTTGAGCGCGAAGCCGGCGCGCTCGTCGAGCCCGTGCCCCATCGCGACCTCGATGATCGTACGGAGCAGGGCCAGCTGGCCGGTCGTCGTGATCGAGGGGTCCAGCGGGTTGAGCCGGATCCCGCCGTCCAGGGCGGCCATCGGGTCGAGCCGGATCGGCGTTATGCCGAGCTCCTGGGCGATGAGGTTCCACTCGCCCACGCCGTCCTCGCCCTGCGCGTCCAGCACTACCACCTGCCGGTCGCGGAAGCGCAACTGCCGTAGGACGTACGTCTTCTCGAGCGCGGACTTGCCGTTGCCGGACTCGCCGAGGACCAGCCAGTGGGGGGCCGGGAGCTGCTGGCCGTAGAGCCGGAACGGGTCGTAGATGTAGCCCTTGCCGCTGTAGACCTCGCGCCCGATGATCACGCCGGAGTCGCCGAGGCCCGGTGCGGCCGTGGGCAGGTAGACGGCCTGCGCCTGGCCCGTGGACGTACGGACCGGCAGCCGGGTCGTCTCCACCTTCCCGAAGAGGAAGCTGGTGAACGCCTCGGTGACGGCGGTCAGCGGATCAGGCACAGCGGGGCTCCTACCGTTGAGTTCCCGTCGGGACAGCGTCGGATTGGCGTCGCATCAGCGTCGGATGCCGGTCGCGAACGGCAGCGTGTTCACGAACGCCCGGTGGTGTTCGCGGTCGCACCACTCCAGCTTCAGATACGACTTGCCCGCCGAGGCGCGGATCGTCCGCTTGTCACGCGCCAGGGCCTCGGGCGAGCGCGACGACACCGTGATGTACCCGACCAGGTTCACCCCGGCCGCGCCGCTCGCCAGGTCCTCCCCGCGCTGGTCAAGACGCCCGTGGTGCGCGATGTCGCGCGGGTCCACGGTCCGGTTCATCTTGGCCGCGCGGCTGGCCTCCGCCTCGTCGTTCGTCTTCTCCGTCAGCATCCGCTCGATGGCCACCTCGGTGGGCTCCAGGTCCATGCAGACCGCGACCGTACGGATCACGTCGGGTGTGTGGACGAGCAGCGGGGCGAGGAAGTTGACCCCGACCGGGGTCATCGGCCACTCCTTCACCCAGGCCGTGGCATGGCACCACGGGGCGCGGGTGGTCGACTCGCGCGTCTTCGCCTGCAGATACGTCGGCTCCATCGCGTCGAGCTCGGCTGGCCAGGCATTGCGCTGCGTCATCGCCTGGATGTGGTCGATGGGGTGGTCCGGGTCGTACATCGAGTGGATGAGGGAGGCGAGCCGCCCCTGCCCGAGGGGCTGCCTGACCCGGATGTCGGCCTCGGTGAGCCGCGCGCAGATGTCGGTCAGCTCGCGCGCCATGACCACGGCCAGGCCCGCGTCCTTGTCGAGCTTGCCGCGCCCCTGCCGGGTGGCGCGGGCCATCGCGTCCGCCTCCGCGGCCAGTTCGCGCGTGAAGTGCATGCAGGCGACCAGGTACGCGCGGTGCTGCTCGGAGGAGGTCGACACCATGGACTGGAGCTGGTCGTACGAGTCCTGGAGCCAGCCCGGTGCCCTCGGGTCGCCGCGCCGCTCCACGTCCTTCGCGTGCGCGTCGGGGTCGGCGGGCAGCGTACGGGCCAGCATCTGCAGCCGCGTCACGAAGCCGTCGCCGTTGGCCACATGCTTCAGCAGCGTCCCGAACCGGTCGACCAGCGCCTCCTGGTCCTCGCTGTCGCGCAGCCCGACGCCGGGGCCCTCGATCTCGATCGCAGCGGTGACCGTGCGCCGGTCGGCGTGCAGCAGTACGGCGATCTCGTCGGGCCCGAAGGGCGCCGCGAGCCAGCCGATCCGCCCGATGCCGGGCGGCGGGCCGACCTCGATCTCCCGCCCGTCGATGCGCGTGCCGGCCTCGGGCGCGGCGGAGCGGTAGGCGGCGCCCCGCTTGACGGTCCGCTTGTAGGTGCGGTTGATCTCGAACCACTTGTAGAACGTGCGGTGCTTGTACGGCACGTAGACGGCCGCCAGCGCCAGCATCGGGAAGCCCGTGAGCGTGCCGATGCGCAGCGGCAGGACAGGGATGAGCAGCCCGCCCATCATGCCGAGGAACGCGCCCACGATGATCAGCGCGATCTCGCCGGTCTCCCGGTTCTTGCCGATGACCGCGTTCGGCCGGGCCCGGCCGATGAGGTACGTGCGGCGGGGGGCGATCGGGTGGGACATGGGATGGGACATCTGGTGGGACTGCGTCGTCAACGCCCTTCACCTCCGGTGCGGTTGTCGGTGCGGGCTCGGCTGTCCGTACGGGGCGTGGGTACCGCGCCGCTGCGGCCGCCGGGGTGGGCGCCAGGACTCGCGGCGGGCCTGGGAGCGGCCGCCGGGCCGCGGCTGCTGTGCGCCGCCACGCCGCCGGTCACGGGGTTGGCGGGCTGCGGCGCCGAACGGGCGGAGCCGTCGTCCGCGCCGCCTCCGCCTCCGCTGCCGCGGCTGCTGTGGGTCTTGATGCCCTGCTTGACGAGCGCGGCGGGCGACGAGATGACGGCGGCGGCCGCGGCTCCGTCGGTGGCCGCCTTGCGACTGCTGCGGGCGCCGGCGATCTCGTCGCCGAAGCCGGGGACGAAGCGGTAGATCATCGCGCTGGCGAAGATGGCGAGCAGGATGATCGCGAGCCCGGAGACGACGGCGGAGAAGGAGTCCGGACCGTCCTCGGACGCGGACAGCGCCCCGGCGATACCGAGGACGATGATGATCACCGGCTTGACGAGGATCACAGCGATCATGATCCCCGCCCAGCGGCGCACATGCCCCCACATGTTCTTGTCGACCAGCCCCGCGTACACGACGGTCCCGAGCAGCGCCCCGACGTAGAGCAGCGCGGCTCGGATCACCAGCTCCATCCACAGCACGCCCGCGGCGAGGACGGAGACGAGGCTGACGACGATCAGCATGATCGGCCCGCCCCCGATGTCCTCGCCCTTCTTGAGGGCTTCGGAGAACGACCCGAAGAAGGCGTCGGTGCTGGCGGATGTGCCCGCCGCGATCACTTCCGTGATGCCGTCGGTCGCCGAGACGACCGTGTAGAGGATCAGCGGGGTGAATGCCGATGCGAGAACCGTCAGCCAGAGGAACCCGATGGCCTCGGTGATGGCTTCGGTGAACGGGACACCGCGGATGGCTCGCTTGGCGACGGCCAGCAGCCAGAGGAGGAGCGTGAGGACGGTGGACGCGGCGAAGACGACGGCGTACTGGCGGAGGAAGGCGGTGTTGGTGAAGTCGACGTTGGCTGTGCTGTCGACGGCCTTGGACAGCTTCCCGACGATCCACGCGGCTGCGTCGGCGCAGCCGCGGGCGAGGGAGGAGAGGGGGTCGAGGGGGTTGTTGTCGTTGAGGCCGTCGGCGTCGGGGCTGCGCGGAGCGCGGTCACCTTGCTCGCAGTAGTCCCTGGCAGGGCCTTGGATCAGAGCGCAGGGGTCGTTGCTCTCGTTCGGACTCGGAGTCGGCGTCGGAGCGGCGAACGCACGACTGCTCGCCAAGAGCAGGCTGGTCTGCACGCCCGCGGCGACGGACGCCAGAGCGACCAGCCGACGGCGACGGCTACCGGGCATAAGTGAACCCTCCATACCCCTCGACCGCCTCCGCGATCTCATCGGCGCCGGATGCCGTGGTGTCGCTGCGGACGGGGGCCGGGCCGCTCTTCTGCGAGTGCGACTCGACCTTCCAGTCGTTGCCCGTCCACGCGAGATTGAAGGTGATGGTGAACCAGTCGTCGGATACGGGCTTGGTGGAGCCCTCGCCTGCCAGCCCGAAGAGGCTCGTTGACCAGACCTCGACGGACGCGGATTCTTCCGAGTACTTCGTCACCTTGGTGCCGACGGGGATCGTCCTGTTCACGAAGGTCATGCCCTTGGGAGCGGAGCCGTCGGCGTTGAGACCCACGCTCTTTGCCAGGTCCCGGCCGTACGCCTTGTCCATGTCCCGCTGCATCGCATCGCGTCCTGACGGTGTCGCGATCGCGGCAACGATCTCGTGTCTCCGCTCCGTGCTGAACATCCCGTCACCCCCCAGCGCCACCGCGTAGTTCGCCGCCGCGCTCTGCGCCCCCTGCTCCGTCCGTGGGAAGCCCGACGCGATCCCCGCGTCCGAGCCCGAGACCGGTCTCTCGCCCGTCGGGGCCGTCGGCTGCGCCTTCGACCCTTTGCTGCTCGAACCTGCGCCGGAGGCGTCCCCGTCACCGCTGTTGTCGCGGTTCGCGAACGCGATGGCGGCGATCAGCAGAACCACAACACCCACGACGGTGATCATGCTCTTCGAGGGCCGGGCCGCGCCCCGAGCGCGCCGCACGTCCCCGTACGCCTCGCCGTCGGGCAAGCGGGTACGGGTCTGACGGCCGCGCGGGGCCGAGCCGGTGCCCATGTGCTCGCGCTCGTCGTAATCATGGCCGCCGATGCTCATACCGCGCCCGTCCCCTGCCCCTCTGCTGCTCAACCACAGTCGATCGTCCGTGCATTGTCTCCTTAAGACGACGTTAGCGGTGCGACCGGCCGTGCGGGCGAACTGCGAACCGGGGATTGCATTATGAGACACCTCGCCTGTAGCGCCGGTGTCGCAGTGGACGTTCGGAAGCGGTTACGCCCTCCGCCGGCACGCGGGGGATGGCGCCGTGCGGCCGGCCGGCGGCCCGCGTTGATCAACGACCGTCGGTGAGGGCCAGGTTCCCGGCCTTGATACGGCTGAGGAGCGCCCGTATGGCCGGACGGGACGCCGTGAGTATCGCAGCGGGCTCGTCGCTCTCCCGGAGGTGGAGCGTGCCGTCGGGAGCGGCGGCGAGCTCAACGCAGTTGGTGTTGGGGTCGCCGCTGCTGAAGGATGACTTCTGCCAGATCAGTTCCGCCATGGAGTTCCCTCTCTCACAGTACGTACAGCAGATGCTGCAAGAGGCTAAGCGAATCTCGCGTCTCGTAGGACGTTCGTTCGGACTCCGGAACCACTGGGGGCAGCGCCAGTGTTGCGAGGCGGTCGAAGATGTCCGCGTACCGAGTGAGGTGTTCCGGGTCGTCCAGGAAGACCGAACCGGCGTCGTGCTCCAGGTAGATCGTGCTGAG
This sequence comes from Streptomyces sp. 7N604, assembly GCF_052245475.1. Classification (NCBI taxonomy): domain Bacteria; kingdom Bacillati; phylum Actinomycetota; class Actinomycetes; order Kitasatosporales; family Streptomycetaceae; genus Streptomyces; species Streptomyces sp. 7N604. The sequence continues at coordinate 9,934 of NZ_JBQQBX010000036.1, forward strand.
TGCGGGATCTGCCGCACCGAAGATGACGAACGGAGTTCCGACTGCGGGAAGTGTCCCGGACTTGAACGGCACGATCTGGACAGTGATGTGGGGCAACCGAGCCACGTCGATGAGGTGAACAATCTGGCGGCGCATGATCGCGGTGTCGACGAAGTGCATCTGGAACGCCGCTTCATGAATGATCGCGTGGTAGGTCGGGGCAGAGCCGTGGGTCAGCACCTCCTGCCGCTGGAGCCGGAACTCCAGCCCGCGGTCTACAAACTTGGCCGTACTGTTTGGGAAGGCAGCTGTGATGAGGGCCTTGAGATACTCCGGGGTCTGAAGCAGACCCGGCAGGTGCAGGGGCTCGAAACCGCTGAGATGGGTGGCCATTGACTCCATCTCGGCCAGATCACGCGCACCGGCAGTGGTGTCCCGCCTGTGCTGGTGCCACCAACCGCGAGGGGCCTCGCTCCAAGTGACCAGAGCCTCGGTGAAGGTTTTGGATTCACAGCCGTAGGCAGTCAGGAGCGCTCGCAGCTTGTCCTCGGGGATCGCTGTGCGTCCCGACTCGATGTGGCCGAGGTGGGCGCCGCTCAAGCCCGCGTACGCACCCGCCTCGGCTGCTGTCATGCGCGTAGCGTCACGCAGTCGGCGCAGCTCAATGCCTAGTCGGCGCTGTCTCTGTGTCGGGCTGGTGCGAAGTCCCATGGTGCTCTCCTAGCAGCCGCGACGCACAGGCTGTGACGGGAACGGCTGTGGCTCACTCGATAGTGGCAAGTGGCCCTCTTTGTACGTGAATTAGAAACCTGAGCGCCTATCTTCAGAACCACACCAACCCCGGGTCGGCGTAAGCCGGAAGCGCACCGTGCCCTCCCCTCGTCGGGAGCCGACGGCATCGCCACCGCTGCGGGCCGGGGCTTTCATAGACCCGTACCGCCCGGAGTAGGCCATGTGCCCAAGCCCCGTCCCTGTCCCCGACTTCTCGCTCACCTTCCCGCCGGACCCCGCGTGGGTCCGTACCTGCCGGGAGACCGTGCGTACGTCCACGCTGACCCTCAAGCAGCCCACCGCCCTCACCGAACTCGCCGTCCTGCTCACATCCGAGAGCGTCACCAACGCGATCAACGCCTGTACCGGCTCCGGCTGCCCGTATCCCATCACCCTCTACGGCGAGTGGCTGGCCACAGGCCCCCTCCGTATCCACGTCAGGGATGCCGCACCGGGCGTACCCGCAGCTCACAGCCTCACCGAGCACTCCGAACACGGCCGCGGGATGTACCTCATCGCGGAGCTCGCAAGCCGACACGGGATCTGCCTGGACGGGCCGGGGCCCGGCAAGTCCTTCTGGTTCCAGCTGGAGGAGGGCGTCCTGTGACAGGGGGCGCGACGTGGTGGTCGTGGCGGCGGAACGTCGTACGGCTGGGGCCGGGCCGGTTACGCGCTGCCGCAGAGCTGCTCAGGAAAGCCACCGGGCTGCGCGTGGAGGTCCTGCCGGCCGCCCCGTCCCGGTGCGGCAAGCACGTGGGCATCGTGCGAGTGCTTGGGGCCGCGATCGGGTCGCGGCTGCCCGCGGGGCTGATCGCCGCAGAGGGCGTCTCCGTCCGTATGCCGGACGACCCGGACGATTACGTGACGCCCGACCTCACCGTCTGCCCCTCCCGTTTCCTCGACTCGGACGAGAGCCTGATCCATCCCCAGGATGTGGAACTCGCGGTCGAGCTGGTCGCACAGCCCGCCGACGCGCAGGAAATCACCGCCAGGATCGGCCAGTACGCCACCGCCGCGGTACGAACCCTGCTGCTCATCGACCCCGGCGAGGGCGTATGGGCCCAATACACGCGGCCCCGAGCCACCACGTACCAGCAGGCCCTGCACGGCGACTACGGCGACCAGATCCCGCTTCCCGACCCCTTCGGCTTTCCCGTCGCCACCAGCCCGCTCCCGCGCTACGGAGCCCCCGCCGGCCGCCGCGCGGTCCCGAGAGCCGGTCGGGCGCATCCAACAGGCCGGGTGCGGGTGCGACGGTTATCCACAGGGGTCGCGGGTTTGTGGAAGACCCGCTGTGCTTGAGGCATGAACGGCAACCGCGTTGGGTGCCAGCAGCGGCTGGGGAAGGGCGTCTGGGTCGGCGGGGATGGCTCACCGGAGTCGGGCAAGTTCTACGGTTCTACGGGCTCTCCGGCCCGTCGTCGACGAAGTGGTCGAACTCGTCGTTCTGTACGCCCAGAACGAATGCCTTCCACTTGGCCACTGTCGTCGTCACGATGTTGTCCGGGTCGTCGGTGCTCCGGATGTGGACGAGATCGCCATCCCCGGTCGCGACCTCGATGGACTCGCCTTCCGGGCTGTCCGAGGCCCGGACCCACTCGAGACCGTTCCCATCGCCCATGAGGCCACCCTACGGCGCATGGCCGGGGGCCGGTCCCGGGGGCTAGACCGCCATCCCGTAGACGATGGTGAACAGCGTGCCGAGCGAGCCGATGATGAAGACGCCGGTCAGGCCCGCGACGATGAGGCCCTTGCCCTGTTCCGCGCTGAACGTGTCGCGCAGCGCCGTGGCCCCGATGCGCTGCTTGGCCGCGCCCCAGACGGCGAGGCCGAGGCAGAGCAGGATCGCGACCGCCATCACGACCTCGATCATGACGCGCGCCTCGTTCCCGAGGCTCCCGAACGGCCCCCAGTCCGGGGCGATGCCGCCGATGATGGTGTTGATGTCGCCCTTTTCGGCTGCCAGGAACATGTTCTAACTCACCGGCCCCTGTTGACTAGTTGTACGTGCCCCTGCCACAGGGCACGGGTCGGCCTCCATCTTCCTCTAGCTTCACCGACGATGGCGCCTGGGGGGTCGACTTGGCGGCAAAATTTGGCGGAATCCGTGCCATCACTGGGCTCGGTCCGTGCCCCTGGCTGGGGCCGGCTGGGCGCAGGGCGGCCCCGGTGCGCGCCCGGGACGTCGTCGTGTCAGCCCTCCCGCCTATAGTGACCTCCCGTATCGGGTGTATTGCATCGCGTAATGGTCGGCTGTGGGCGACAGGGGGAGGGCCAAAGGGATGACCGACACCAGGCAGGAGCTGCGGCCTCCTGCATGCATCCGTACGCGGGAGGGCAGTGCCCAGTACGGTGGAATCACCGCAGGGCAGGAGCCGGGACACGTCGCCGACTCCGCCCGGGCCGCTCCCGAGCCACCGACGCCGCAGGGAAGAAGGGGACGAGCCGTGAACATGCCCGCCATGCGTCCCCGCCCCGGCAATCTGCGCGATGTCGCCCAGCAAGTCGAAGAGTCGACCGGGCTGCGTGTCGAGGTCTTGGGAGGAAGCCTCGTGATGTCCCCTACCCCGCGCGGCAAGCACGCGGGTGTCATTTACCAGCTGGAGGAGGCGATCAGGCCCGCCCTGCCCGCGACTCTGGTGGCGGCCGAGGTGGCCTCGATCGAGATGCCCGACGACCCCGATGATTACTCGACGCCCGACCTCACTGTGTGTCCGGCGGACTTTCTGGGGTCCGATGACTGGCTCATCGATCCCCGTGACGTCGAGCTCGCTGTCGAGGTGATCTCCAAGTCCGAGAAAGCCAGGGGGATTGCCGACAAGAAGGACTGGTACGCCCTCGCGGGAGTCAAGTCCCTTCTGGTTGTTGATCCTCGCCATGGCACGTGGGCGCTCCACACGCGGCCCAAAGAGGGCGTGTACCGGGGGGCGTTGCACGGCGAATACGGGGAGGAGATCCCGCTTCCGGCGCCGCTCTCCTTCGATGTCGCGACCGACCGCTTCCCGCTCTATGGGCCGAATCGCAACGCGACGGCTGCGGCGCCGGACAGCTGAACGTCGTCTGCCCGGCAGGCGGCAGATCAGCCGCCAACTGCGGGCAGATTCAGCGACTCCGACTGATCGTCGCCCCGAACCACGCTTCTCGACGGCCCGTCCATACTCATCTCGGGTATTCGTGAGGGGATTCCGAGTCGAGCAACTGCTGCAAATCCAGTACGAGGATCAGCGAGTAGCGTCCCAGGGAAGCAAGATTCCTGAAGATGTGTCGCGCAAGGTCTTCTTGCCGCGCCATATCCGAATCGAAGTCTCGGACGGTGAACAGCGAATCGTACCGCTCGAAGTGGATGCCGTAGGCTTCCTCATACTCGTGCGAGAACTCGACCTCGACTGCCGCGTGGCCGAGGTTCACGGCGTAATCGATGAATTCGGAGTCCACCGGCTTCAGGTTCACGCCGCACGCGGACGAGATGTCGGCGACGAGCTGCTCCCGGGGGTGACCAGGGTGGATGAAGACGTAGTGATATTCGCTCACGGATACCTCTAGGGCCAATGGATGTGGAAGCCGTCGCCGATGATCCTGATGGAGTTCATCCTGCCAGCTGGATTGTTCCGCAGGAACTTCCCCATCCCCTCGCGCGCTCCGCTCTCGCTGAGGCCGCTGCCTCGCGCGTCGATGATGGCATCTCGCGCCTGCTTCTTTGCCGTGTTGAGTGTGTTCTTGATGGCATTGGGTGCAGCACCGGGCTGGAGGGTCTTGAACTCGGTGGGTACGCCGTCCACGAGGGCATCAGGGGTCCTCTGCCCCTCAACGGTAGACTCCTTGAGTGCCTTGACGTTCTTGCCTTCCGCCTGAAGGGATTCGGCTATCTTGCGTTCCTTGGGACTGAACGCCTTCTCGGACTCGTCGATAGCTCCCTTCCCTTGTCCAGGACTCCCTTCCTGAGGCTTGGCCTCGGTCGGCCGCTCTCTTTCTCCACCGTGGACGCCGCCGTCAGCTCCGGCGGCCATGAGGACGATGCCGGCCGTGCCGAGGGCGGCCGCATTGACCACCGCCTCGGTGGTGATGGCGCCCGCCACCACCCCGCCGCCCGCCAAGGCGAGGCCGCCAGGCGGGATGAGGGCGAACAGGGCAAGCAGGAGCAGGACGAAGCCGAGGTAGAGGAGGAACTCATCCAGCGCGGCCAGGAGATGGGCCTGCTTGGTGAGGACCTCTTCGTCTGCGGGCGTGCCCTTCAGGCGGAGGGTCAGCAGCAGAGTTCCCGTCGTGGCCGAGCCCAGGGCGGTCCAGAGGCGGAAGCGGATCGTCGCCAGTGTCTCGCCGACCGGAAGGGCCGCAGTGGTGCGCCAGGCGCGCAGCAGGACGTACAACTGCCAGGCGATCCAGGCCAGTCCCGCGATCCCGAGACCGACCATGAGGGTGGGGCCGCTGCCGGTGGAGAAGAACTCCTGGATCCCCTTGGTGGACGGGAAGGAGCCCAGGCCCAGGAAGACAACGGATGGGAGCGCGAGCAGCAGCGGGATGAGCATGAGCCAGCGGCGGGCTCGGCCGCGGGCGGCGCGGGCGGCCTTGAGTTGGGCGCGTATTCGGGCCGAGTTCCAGGCGTCCGCGTGGTTGCTCGCGTTCATCCGCGCCGCGATCGCCGCCACCGCATGGTGCAGCGGTTCCAGCTGGTTCGGTGGGGTCCGGGCCGCGGCGGCGTAGAACAGGGAGCGGCGGAGCTGGGCGAAGCGCACAGCGATCAGGGCCGTCCACGGAATGCACCAGCTGCCGAAGCCCGCCAGCGCCGTCAGACCCGCCTTCCCGGCCTGCTCGTCGCTCAGCAGCACCCCGGGAACGGCCGTCTTCGCGCGGTGGAGTTGGAGGAAGTCCACGGCCATTGCGGCCAGCATGCAGATCAGCGGGGCCGCTCCCACCAGGTCGTCGCCCACTCCCGACAACCACTGTGCCCAGCCGGGCGGGTCCGCCTTCGGGCGCCCGGTGTAGTTGGTCAGGGTGTGGTGGCCGATCGCGAACGCCAGCGGCGCCACGGCCGCAAGCTTCGCCCAACCGCGGCCGCGCAGCAGCAGCCCCGCACCCAGCGCACCCACAGCGCCCCACGCCAAGTGGAGGTTGGTGCTCAGAGTGCCGCCGGGATGCCCAAGTTCGACCACCCCGATAGAGGCCGGAAGCCAGGTGGAGAGCACCTGGCCCCAGTCGGGGATATAGCCCGCGACCAGGCTGATGCCGCCCGGCAGCATCCAGCCCCCGCCCGGGTAAGGGGTCGCCCGCTCGGCATCCAGAGCGTGCTGCAGCAAGACCTCCAGCAGCCCGAACCCGGCGCCAAGACCTGCGCCGAGCACCACGTAGTCCGCCAGCCCCAACTGGTAGCGGATCTTCAGATTCCAGCCGACCAGCAACAGCGGCACGATCTTCGCCAGTTCCTCGACCACCGGAGCGACCGTGTAGCTCGAGGCCTGCACCACGTCCGCGAGCGGGTCACCGCTCCACGCCGCCATGCCCCGCGTGTAGCCCCACTCCACCAGCACCGTGGCGACACCGCTGCCGTAGACGCCGAGCACGATGGTCAACAGCACCGTGGACAGCCGCACCGACCGCGCCGGCCACGCCAGCACCGCCAACTGCAGAACCCCGTAGACCGCCGCGGTCACCATGATGAACGCCACGCCAAGTCCCCCCGCTGGCCTACGTTTACGGTGCGCTTACGCTACTGCACGGTTTTGTCGCTTCCGAAACCCAGTTTGAACGGCTCCCCCGACCTCGAGCCCGACCCCGGCCCCCACACCGGCCCTGGACCTCTCCCCATCGTTCGCCGGTGCGTCGACGTGATTTCGGCCAAACCGTCGGGCACCCCGAGACCAAACACCCCCCGATGGGAGAGGGTTGGAGGGTGCGGAAATTCTGGGTTGCCGGTGGAGTCGGCATCGGGCTGTGTCTCTGCTTTCTCGCGCTCCTCGTCGTCGGCACGTACACCGCCGCGGCGGGCATCGCCAGCGGTACGGGCCGGGGGGCCGGGCTGGCCAAGGGGGCGGTGCCGGCCGCGTACCAGCCGCTCGTGCAGAAGTGGGGCACTCTCTGCGACTCCATCAGCCCCGCACTGCTCGCGGCGCAGCTGTACCAGGAGAGCGGCTGGAACCCGAGGGCCCAGAGCCACGCCGAGGCCCAGGGGATCGCGCAGTTCATCCCCGGCACCTGGGCGACCCACGGCATCGACGGGGACGGGGACGGTGACCGGGACGTCTGGGACCCGGCGGACGCCATCCCGTCCGCGGCCTCGTACGACTGTGAGCTCGCGCGGTACGTGAAGGACGTCCCCGGCGACCGCACGGCCAACATGCTGGCCGCCTACAACGCGGGCGCGTACCGCGTGATCCGCGCCGGCGGTGTCCCGGCGATCCGCGAGACGCAGAACTACGTCAAGATCATCACGACCCTCGCCAAGAGCTTCGAGGCGCCGACGGGCAGGGTCCCGGCGTCGCGGCAGGCCGCGGGGGCGATCTACTACGCGCAGAAGAAGCTCGGCACGCCGTACTTGTGGGGCGGCGACGGCACGGCGGCGGACGGCGGACGGTTCGACTGCTCGGGCCTGACGAAGGCGGCGTACGAGACGGTGGGGATCGAGCTGCCGCGAGTCGCCAACGATCAGTACAACGCCGGGTCCCACCCGGCCAGGGACGAGCTGATGCCGGGCGATCTGGTCTTCTTCTCGGACGACCTGACCGACTCGCGGGCGATCCGGCACGTCGGCCTCTACGTCGGCGGCGGCTACATGATCAATGCGCCGTACACGGGCGCCGTGATCCGTTTCGACAAGATCGATACGCCGGACTACTTCGGCGCGACCCGGGTCACCGAGGACGGTGCGGAGGCGCTGCCAACCGCCGACGCCTCCTAGCGCGAGTCGCCGCCACGCGGCCCTGAGCTGCGACGATGAGTCACTCTTGGATAACGTCCTGGTGATCGTTCGGTGGAGAGCGGAACGCCGCGGGAAGCGTCGGCGTTCCCTGGACTGGGGACGCAGCACCTCAACCGCCCGGGGGTCAGCAGCAGGCACGTACGAACACAGAGACAAGGGGCCGCGGCAGATGGCTGGAGTCGAGTCGACCGGGTCGAACCCCGACGTTTCCCTGCTCTACGACATCAACGGGTTCGCCGCCGACGCGCCACGCTGGTTCGACCGGGTCATGGAGTGGACGGGCGAGTACGGGATCATGGCCGGGCTGGTGCTGCTCATGGTCTGGTGCTGGTGGGCCGTCAGAGAGCGGGAGGATGCGCCGACCACCGTCGCCGGGCTGATCTGGGCGCCGCTCGCGGCCGGTCTCGCCCTGCTCGTCAACGTTCCGATCCGCGGCTTCGTCGAGCGCCCCAGACCCTTCGTCGACCACAGGGGGCTCGAGGTCCTCGTCGCCGGAAAGACCGATTTCTCCTTTGTCAGCGACCACGCGACGATGGCGATGGCCCTCGGCGTCGGAGTCTTCGTCGCCAACCGGAAGTTCGGGCTCGCCGGGATCGCGCTCGCCCTGCTGGAGGGCTTCTGCCGCGTCTATATGGGCGTGCACTACCCGACGGACGTCATCGGCGGATTCGCGCTCGGCACGGCGGTCGCCCTGCTGCTCGCCCCGGCGGCGATGGCGCTCCTCACGCCACTGACGCACGCCGTCGTGGACTCGCGGCGCGGGGGGTGGCTCGTACGGGGCGCGGGCGGCGTACCGGGCATGGGCGTACGGGACCCGCAGGCGCGGGAAGTCGCGGCTGCGGGCGGCGCTGACGGAGGGTCGGGCACTGGGGCGGCGGGGGCACCTCCGGCGGAGCGAGAGGGAGGCTCGGGCGGTTCGCCGGGCTCGGGCGGTTCGCCGGGCTCGGGCGAGCCGGGCGGCTCCGGCGGCTCCGGCGGCGACAAGGACCTCGCCGCTTAGGGCGTGTCCGGTGGATCGTGGCGCCCGCGGGCGGAGGTCGCTGCGGGCCCCTGCGGGGAAAGGCCCGCCGGGCCGCGACGCCCCTCACAGAGCCTGCGGGAAGTCGAAGACGCGCTCCGGGTCGTACTGCCGCTTCAGGCGCGTGAGACGGTGCGCGGCAGGCCCGTAGTACGCGCGCCGCCAGTCCTTCAGGGCCGGGTCCGTGTAGTTCTGGTAGGCCGCGCCGGAGGCGTGGCGGCGCATCGCCCGGTGCAGGTCGTTCAGCCACGCGGTCGCCGCCGAGCCGCTCCGCCCCGCCCGCCAGGCCGCCAAGTACTGGGCCAGCACGCGCGAGCGGCGGTGCACGAACGCCGTCGCCGTCGGCGCGACCCGGTTGATCGCCCCGCCCAGCGCCGTAAGCACGATCGTGCCGGAACCGGACCCGAGCTCGGGCCCAGCCCCAGCCTCAGGGCCCGGGCCGCTGCCGCCCGCCCTGCCGTAGCGCTCGACCCGGTCGATGAGGATCCGGATGCCCTCGGGGCCGAGCGGGCGGTCGTAGAAGTCCGAGCGCGAGGCGTACGTCTTGCGGACGAGGGAGCCCACTGGGCGGCGGCCCGGGGTGCTGCCGGGCAGATGGCACTGGTCGGCGGTGTACGACGCGCAGCCCGCGTACGCGTCCATCGCCTCCGGGTACGTGCTGCCGCGCAGCGAGACGGACGACGCGGAGGCGCCGACCCGGTCGGCCAGCCGGTCCACGGCGTTCTGCAGATCCCGGTACGCGCCGAGCGAGAAGGCGGAGACCGCGACCCGGGGCGACCCGCCCGCGACCGCCGCGAGGTGTACGGCCGACCAGATCTCGTCCGGCTGCTCCGGACCCCACTCCTGCCAGGCGCGGACGACGTCGGCGGCCTTGCCCCACGGCCAGTTCAGGCGCGCGGCGACGACGGCAGGCGGCCGGTGCGTACGGAAGCGGAGCTCGGTGACGACGCCGAAGTTGCCGTTGCCCGCGCCCCGCAGGGCCCAGAAGAGGTCGCGGTGGTCGGCCGCGTCGCAGCGCAGGGTGCGGCCGTCCGCCGTGACGAGGGTGGCGGCGAGCAGGCTGTCGCAGGTGAGCCCGTACGCGCGGGACACGACGCCATGGCCGCCGCCCAGGGTGAGCCCTGAAATGCCGACGGTGGGGCAGGTGCCGCCGGGGACGGTGACGCCGCGGGCGCCGAGGCGGGTGTAGATGTCGATGAGCTTGGCGCCGGCGCCGATGACGGCCTCCGCGCGGCCGGTGACGGCGACGCGGTCGAGCCGGGAGACGTCGATGACCAGGCGCCCGGTGCCGCTGGACCAACCGGCGTAGGAGTGGCCGCCGTTGCGGATGGCGACGGGGACGGCGTGGCGGCGGGCGAAGGCCAGGCACTCGGCGATGTCGGCGGTGCCGGAGACGTACGCGACGGCGGCGGGGCGCAGGTGGTCGAAGCGGGTGTTGTAGAGCCTGCGGGCGGAGGTGTAGTCGACGTCGCCGGGCCTGACGAGGCCGCCGCCGAGGCCGCGGGCGAGGGCGGACCAGTCGCCGGCGCGGGGGGCGTCGGCGGGCGTGCCGTGGCGGCCGGGGCGGTCGGAGCGCGGGCCGCGGGTGCGGCTGTGGTCGCGGTTGCCGTCGCGGGCACGGGAAGAGGCGGCCGCCTGGCCGGAGTCGCCGCTGCATCCGGCGAGCCAGGCCGCGGTGGCCGCGAATCCGGTCCCCGCCTGCAGAAGCGTGCGCCTGTCCATCCGAACCTCCAAACGACATCTGACGCACGGCCAGACCATGCTCGATGGACGTAGGTTCCCCCGCTCAGGGCGGCGATTTGCGGCACATCCGCAAGAACGGAATTCGTGTCATCACAGCTCGCGCGCGCAGGCCCAAAGCGGTTGAAGGACAGGCCAGTTCGGAATTGGCCCTCGCCCTGAGCCGAGCGTGGCACGGCCGGGCTCACCGGCTGACCGCATGCCCGGTGATCACGGTCGGCCCGGTTTCCTGTGGTGACGAGCTCGGCCTCACCCTCTCGTACGAGTCATACGAGGTGAGCGTGACCGGCAGGGGTCGGGGTCCGGCTCGGCAAGGGGGGCCGCGGTCGGGCGCCGTCCCCTCAGCGCTCCAGGTGCGCCGCCGCGTCCTCCCGCGCCTTGGCGCGGGCGCGGCGGGCCGGGCCGGTCCAGCCGCAGTTGCAGCGGGCGATACAGAAGGCACCCTGCTCGACAGTGCGCGTGCAGTGGCCCTCGCCGGGCTCGCTCGGTACTTCGGAGGCTTTCGGACGCACCAGTCCACCGTACCGGCCGTGACGGGCACCCCCGCCCGGTCGTTAAGCGGAACGAGCTTCGGGCCGGGGTCGCTCCGGCTGGTCTTTCAGGGGGTTCGCGGGCGATGGCGATGGTGGTGCAGCGGCACGGACGGAAAGGCGGCGCCGTTGCCGCCGCCGTGGGCAGCCTGGCAGTGGGCCTGCTGGCCACCGGCTGTTCCGGGATGGGGGCCGCGGCCGACGAGCGCGGCAGCGTCGACGACGCGACCGCCGCGGCCGTCGTGCACCGGGCCGCAGACGTCCTGGAACGCTTCGGCAGCTCCCGGGCGCGTACGTCCATGGAGACGGCGACCGGCGGCACCCGGGTCACCATCCGTGGCCAGGGCGCGTTCGACTACACCAGACGGATCGGCCGGCTCGTCGTCGTGCTGCCGAAGGACGCCGCGGGCGCGCCGGAGCACCAGCCGGTGACCGAACTCCTCGCCCCCGGCGCCCTGTATATGAAGGACCGCGGCGCGGGCGTGCCGCCCGACAAGTGGGTGCGGGTGGACACGACCGGCCTCGCCGACGGGAACCTGGTCACGGGCGGGGCGACCGACCCGCTGTCCGCGGCGGAACTGCTGCGCGGGGCGCGGGACGTGAGGTACGCGGGCGAGGCGAAGGCCCCGGAGGACGGGGTGACCGTCCGGCACTACCGGGGGACGACGGACATCGGGCGCGCTGCCCGGGCCGCCTCGCCGCACGCGCGCGGGGCACTCACGGCCGCCGCGAAGGGCTTCTCGAAGGACGCCGTACCGTTCGATGCGTATCTCGACGAGCAGGGGCGCCTGCGGAAGGTCCGCCATCGCTTCACCTTCTCCAACGGCAGCGACGCGACGGCGACCGAGGTCGTGTCGACGACCGTGCTGTACGGGTTCGGGAGCGGCGTGAACGTCGACCTGCCGCCGGAGCGCGACATCTACGCAGGCAAGATCGCCGTCCCGGAGTCATAGCGGACAGCCGGGACAACGGGCCCCAACGGGCCCGTGGAAATGGTCCGTCCGTGCCATGCGCGCACTGTGGCCGGTTCCCTACGCTGGGCTCTACACGCACAGCGGTATTCAACGCAAGAGGCAGCACGTAAGGAAACGCAGTCAGGCGCTGCAGACGGCGCTCGCGACGAGGAGGTGACGCACGTGCCTGTGCCCAGCGGCTCCGCGGTCCAGGACCACGTGGCCCTCGCAGAGATCGAGCTGTGCGGCGAGTTGATGATCGCGGCGTCGGCCGCGGACGGGGAACGGCTCAGCCCGGCCCGTATCGACGAAGTGCTCAGGGTCACGGCGGACCGCGCCGAGGAGCACGGCTAGGTGGACGCCCGGGGCGCCGGGGACTCGGGGAACATCGAGGGCGGCTGACTGGCTGGAAATCGCCGCATCAGGTGCGCAGCAGGCGGGCGATCGCGGCTGTGGCCTCCGCCACCTTCGCGTCGATCTCCTCGCCGCCCTCGACGGCCCCCTGAGCGGAGCTCTCCATGGCTGCACTCGCGACGCAGTGCCGCAGGTGCTCCTCCAGCAGCTGCAGGGCGAAGGACTGCAGTGCCTTCGTACTGGCCGAAACCTGCGTGAGTATGTCGATGCAGTAGACGTCCTCGTCGACCATCCGCTGGAGGCCGCGGATCTGGCCCTCGATCCGGCGCAGCCGCTTGAGGTGCTGGTCCTTGTCCTTGGTGTAGCCGTGCGGCCCGGTGCCCGTGGCGGGCCCGGAATCCGGGTTGTGGCAGGTCGCGGCCTCAGTGGTCGTCATGGGGTCCTCCGTCGTCCGCGGGCCGTGTGAGCCGTGCAACCGGGGTGAGCCGTGAAAAAGGAGTTACGCGCGTTTAGATACCCCTAGCGGGTATATCGTACCGAATTTCACGGTGCGTCCGGGGCCTGTGCCGGAGCACCCTGTCCGATGGGCGACACTGAAGGACAGCCGGTTAGCCGTGGCCGGATGATGCGCCTAGCATCACCCTGACCGAATCCGATGCATACCGAGGAACCCACGTGCGCTTTCGTCTGACCCCCAGGGAGACGAGCTTCTACGACATGTTCGCCGCGTCCGCGGACAACATCGTCACAGGCTCCAAGCTCCTCATGGAACTGCTCGGAGCGGACGCCTCTGCCCGGGCCGAGATTGCCGACCGGATGCGGGCAGCGGAGCACGCGGGGGACGACGCCACTCACGCGATCTTCCACCAGCTCAACTCCTCCTTCATCACGCCGTTCGACCGCGAGGACATCTACTCCCTGGCCTCGTCCCTGGACGACATCATGGACTTCATGGAGGAGGCCGTCGACCTGGTCGTCCTCTACAAGGTCGAGGAGCTGCCGAAGGGCGTGGACCAGCTGATCGAGGTCCTGGCGCGGGCGGCGGAGCTGACCGCCGAGGCCATGCCGCACCTGCGGACGATGGAGAACCTCACCGAGTACTGGATCGAGGTCAACCGGCTCGAGAACCAGGCCGACCAGATCCACCGCAAGCTCCTCGCGCACCTCTTCAACGGCAAGTACGACGCCATGGAGGTGCTCAAGCTCAAGCAGATCGTGGATGTGCTCGAGGAGGCGGCGGACGCCTTCGAGCACGTCGCGAACACGGTCGAGACCATCGCGGTCAAGGAGTCCTGAGCCCCGGCCATGGACACCTTCGCGCTTGTCGTGACCATCGGGGTCGCGCTCTTCTTCACGTACACCAACGGCTTCCACGACTCCGCGAACGCCATCGCGACCTCGGTCTCCACGCGGGCGCTGACCCCGCGGGCCGCGCTCGTCATGGCCGCGGTCATGAACCTCGCCGGCGCCTTCCTGGGCAGCGGGGTCGCCAAAACGGTCAGTGAAGGGCTGATCGAGACGCCGACCGGCCGGTCGGGGATGGGGATCCTGTTCGCCGCCCTCGTGGGGGCGATCGTCTGGAACCTGGTCACCTGGTACTTCGGCCTGCCGTCGTCTTCCAGCCACGCGCTCTTCGGCGGCATGGTAGGCGCGGCGCTCGCGGGCGGCACGGAGGTCATCTGGACGGGCGTGCTCGAGAAGGTCGTCATCCCGATGTTCGTCTCGCCCGTCGTGGGCCTGGGCCTCGGCTACCTGGTCATGCTCGCGATCATGTGGATCTTCCGCAGCGCCAACCCGCACAAGGCCAAGCGCGGCTTCCGCATAGCCCAGACCGTCTCGGCGGCGGGCATGGCGCTCGGCCATGGTCTGCAGGATGCCCAGAAGACGATGGGCATCGTGGTGATGGCCCTGGTCATCGCGGATGTGGAGGGTGCGGGCGACCCGATCCCGGTGTGGGTGAAGATCGCGTGTGCGGTGATGCTGTCGCTCGGGACGTACGCGGGCGGGTGGCGGATCATGCGGACGCTGGGGCGGCGGATCATCGAGCTGGACCCCCCGCAGGGGTTCGCCGCCGAGACGACGGCGGCGTCGGTGATGTACACGGCGTCGTTCATGTTCGGCGCGCCGATCTCGACGACGCATGTCATCACGTCGGCGATCATGGGCGTCGGCGCGACGAAGCGGGTGAACGCGGTGCGGTGGGGTGTCGCGAAGAACATCGTCGCGGGCTGGTTCATCACGATGCCCGCGGCGGCGGCGGTCGCCGCCCTGAGCTACTGGATCGTCAACCTGGCCTTCGGCTAACGACCTCTCCCCCACCCTCCCGCCCTTGCCAGGGGACTCCGCTCCCCGGCCCCGCACCACGTCGCGCTTCGCGCAACCGGCGCGAGGACACCCGCCGCGACGGCGGGCAACCCGGCGGTGGGGACCGGCGGTGCCGAGCCGCGAAAAACATTCTCAGCCCGTGGGTATCCGCCGCGACGCAGGAATCCAGCCGCGACGGCAGCCGCGACCAACCCCCGCCCGCCGCAGGCAAAGCGTGGACCCGCCCCCGGGAGCCAGGGGCGGGCCCTTCGTCTTGCGGTGGCACCGCCATGCAGCACCGCAGGACGCCTTTGCCACGCGGCGCGAAAGCCGCATGATGTCTCGCGTCAGCCGTGCCGGGCAGGGCCCGTCCCTTCGCGGAGCGGCCCGCCCGGCGAGGGCATGGTCAGCCGAAGCGGCCGGAGATGTAGTCCTCCGTCGCCTGCACGGACGGGTTGGAGAAGATCCGCTCGGTCTCGTCGATCTCGATGAGCTTGCCGGGCTGGCCCACCGCGGACAGGTTGAAGAAGGCCGTACGGTCCGAGACGCGCGCCGCCTGCTGCATGTTGTGCGTCACGATGACGATCGTGAAGCGCTCCTTCAGGTCGCCGATCAGGTCCTCGATGGCGAGGGTCGAGATCGGGTCGAGCGCGGAGCACGGCTCGTCCATGAGCAGGACCTGCGGCTCGACCGCTATCGCGCGGGCGATGCACAGCCGCTGCTGCTGGCCGCCGGAGAGGCCGGAGCCGGGCTTGTTCAGCCGGTCCTTGACCTCGTTCCAGAGGTTGGCGCCCTTCAGCGACTTCTCGACGATGCTGTCGAGCTCGCGCTTCTTGTACGAGCCGTTGAGCCGCAGACCCGCCGCCACGTTGTCGTAGATCGACATCGTCGGGAACGGGTTCGGCCGCTGGAAGACCATGCCGACCGTGCGGCGCACGGCGACGGGGTCGACGCCGGAGCCGTAGAGGTTCTCGTCGTCCAGCATCACCTTGCCCTCGACTCGGCCGCCGGGGGTGACCTCGTGCATCCGGTTCAGGGTGCGGAGGAAGGTGGACTTGCCGCAGCCGGACGGGCCGATGAAGGCCGTCACGGAGCGGGGCTCGACGGTCATCGAGATGTCCTCGATGGCCTTGTGATTGCCGTAGTACGCGGTGAGGCCGCTGACGTCGATGCGCTTGGCCATGTGAATCACTTCTCTTCTACGTGGCCGCGGTCAGCGACCGGTCTTCGGGGCCTTCCAGCGGGCGATGCCGCGGGCCACCAGGTTGAGGATCATGACGAACGCGATGAGGACGAGCGCCGCCGCCCATGCACGGTCGAAGGACTGCTCGGTGCCGAGCTTGTACTGCTCGTAGACGTACAGCGGGAGCGACGACTGCGCCCCGTTGAACGGATCGTTGTTGATGAACACGTTGCCGAACACCAGGAGCAGGACCGGGGCGGTCTCACCGGCGATGCGCGCCACGGCGAGCATGACACCCGTGGTGATACCGCCGATCGCGGTCGGCAGGACCACCTTGAGAATGGTGCGCCACTTCGGCACGCCCAGGGCGAGGGAGGCCTCACGCAGCTCGTTCGGGACGAGCTTGAGCATCTCCTCGGTGGAGCGCACGACGATCGGCATCATCAGGATCGCCAGGGCCAGGGCGCCGGCGAAGCCGGAGAAGCCCATCTGGAAGGTCAGCACCCAGGTGGACAGGATGAACAGACCCGCGACGATCGACGGGATGCCCGTCATGACGTCGACGAAGAAGGTGACGGCCTTGGCCAGCTTCCCGCGCCCGTACTCGACCAGGTAGATCGCCGTGAACAGGCCGATCGGGGCGGCGATCAGGGTCGCGATCCCGACCTGCTCCAGGGTGCCGATGATGGCGTGGTAGACGCCGCCGCCCAGGTCGGTGCTGCCGAGCCCGGCCATGGAGTGGCTGAGGAAGGCACTGTCCAGGACCTTCGCGCCGCGCGCGATGGTGACCCAGGAGAGCGAGACCAGCGGGACGATGGCCAGGATGAAGCAGACCCAGACGAGGCTGGTGGCCACGCGGTCCTTGGCCTGCCGCTTGCCCTCGACGCTGCTGGTGATCACGTACGAGCCGAGGACGAACAGCAGCGCGGAGATCAGGCCCCACTGGACCTTGCTGTGCCAGCCGGCCCCGATGCCGATGCCGACGCCCGCGGCGATCGAGCCCATGGCGATGGCGAACGGGGCCCAGCGCGGCATGCGCCGGTGAGCGAGGCTGGCCGGGCTCGGGGCGCCGGCGACCGGGGGCTTGTCGATGACGGCGTTGCTCATGCGTTGGCCCCCGAGTACTCCTTGCGGCGGGCGATGATCAGGCGGGCCGCGCCGTTGACCAGCAGCGTGATGACGAAGAGCACCAGACCGGAGGCGATCAGCGCGTCACGGCCGTACTCGTTCGCCTCGCTGAACTTCGCGGCGATGTTCTGGGCGAACGTGCCGCCGCCCGGGTCCAGCAGATGGCCGGAGAAGAGGAAGCTCGGGGAGAGCACGGTGGCCACGGCCATCGTCTCGCCGAGCGCCCGGCCGAGGCCGAGCATCGAGGCGCTGATGATGCCGGAGCGGCCGAAGGGCAGCACCGACATGCGGATGACCTCCCAGCGCGTGGCGCCGAGGGCCAGGGCCGCCTCCTCGTGCATCTTCGGCACCTGGAGGAAGACCTCGCGGGTGACGTTGGTGATGATCGGCAGGATCATCACGGCGAGCAGGATGCCGACGGTGAAGAGCGAGCGGGCCGGGCCCGCGCCCTCCTTGTCGAAGATGTACGTCCAGCCCAGGAACTCGTTCAGCCAGCTGTTCAGGCCGCCGAGGTACGGAACGAGGACGAGCGCGCCCCAGAGGCCGTAGATGATGCTGGGGACGGCGGCGAGCAGGTCGATGACGTACGCCAGCGGCGTGGCCAGCCTGCGCGGCGCGTAGTGGGAGACGAACAGCGCGATGCCGACCGCGATGGGGACGGCGATGACCATGGCGATGATCGAGCTCACGACCGTGCCGTGGGCCAGGATCGCGATGCCGAACTCCGGCGGGCTCCCCGCCGGGTTCCACTCGAAGGCGGTGAGGAAGTTCGCCTGGTCCTTCGAGATGGCCAGATATGCGCGGTAGGTGAGGAAAACCGCGATGGCCGCCATGATCACCAGCAGCAGGATGCCGGACCCGCGGGAGAGGCTGAGGAAGACCTTGTCTCCGGGGCGGTTCGCCTTGCCCTTGGGGACGGACGGTGATGGTGGTGGCGGTGCGGTTGCGGTGGAGGTTGTATCCATGATTGCTCCGGTCTGATGGGGTCTTGTCCCCTTGTGAGGGGCCCCTGGCGGCGGTGCACCGGATGGTGGTGACCTCGGACGGACGGCCCCGCCCTGCTATGGCTGGGCGGGGCCGGACGCCGGGGTCAGGAGAGAGTCGGGATGGTCTCGCGGACCTTGGCGGCGATCTCGGCGGGGAGCGGCGCGTAGCCCTCCTCGGTCAGGATCTTCTGGCCGTCCTCGCTGGAGGTGTAGGTGAAGAAGGACTTCACCGCATCGAGGGTTTCTGCCTTGTTGCCCTTGTCGCAGGCGATCTCGTAGGTGACCAGGATGATCGGGTAGGCACCCTCGGCCTTGGTCTTGTAGTCGAGCTCGAGGGCGAGGTCCTTGTCCTTGCCGACGACCTTGGCGGCCGCGATGGCCTTGGAGGCGTTCTCGGAGGTGGCCTCGACGGGCTGGGCAGCGCCGGTGTCGACCTTCACGGTGCTGATGTCCTGCGAGGTGGCGTACGACAGCTCGAAGTAGCCGATGGAGCCGTCGGTCTGCTTGACCTGCGAGGCGACACCCGAGGAGCCGTTGGCGGACTGGCCGCCCTTGGCCGGCCAGGACTTCTCGTCCTCGTACTTCCAGTCACTCGCGGCGGAACCGCCCAGGTACTTGCCCAGGTTCTGGGTCGTACCGGACTCGTCGGAGCGGTGGAAGGCCTGGATCTCGGTGGCCGGCAGCTTGGCGTCCGGGTTCAGCTTCTTGATCGCCGGGTCGTTCCACTTCTTGATCTTCGAGTCGAAGATCTTGGCGATCGTCGGGGCGTCGAGGACCAGGTCGTCCACGCCGGCGACGTTGTAGCCGATGGCGATCGGACCGCCGAGCATCGGGAGGTTGATGCCCTGGCCGCCCTTGCAGATCTTCTTGGACTCGGTGACCTCCTCCGGCTTCAGCGCGGAGTCGGAGCCCGCGAAGGCGGTCGAGCCCTGGAGGAACTCGGTGATGCCACCGCCGGAGCCGATGTCCTTGTAGTTGATCTGCGTTTCCTTGCAGGCCGAGGTGTAGTTCTGGATCCAGGCGTCAATGGCGTTCTTCTGTGCCGAGGAGCCGGAGGCCAGCAGCTGCCCCTCGCCGTCACACTTGATGTTGCCGGCGGCCGCCGTGTCGGCCTTGCCGCCTTCCTTGGTGTTGTCGTCCGAGCCGCAGGCGGTGAGGACGAGTGCACCGGACACTGCGACCGCGCCGACGGTCAGGGCGCGGAGACCGCGGCCGTTCTTACGCTGAAGCTTCACCTTCGAAGGTTCCTTCCTGGGCCCGCCGGCGGACGGCGAAGCAGACGAGGGTTTGTTTCTGCTATCCACCGGCGGCGTGCGCCCACCGGTACGGCTGAAATTAGGCAGATCAGGTGAAGCGATCGACGGGTGCAAGTGAACGCAAGGTGAACCTCGACCGTCGGTGCGGCGACACGGCGTGTCCGAAAGCAGCTGTATGCCTCTTCTGGATTATGGAGAGGCATGGCACCATCCGCGCCTGGATAGGAACTAGCCAGTAACCAGTGACCAGGTGGGGCGACGTGGGAGGCGGCCGGTGAATCGGCAGGGGGGCAGGGGCGTGAGCAGGGGGATACGGGTCATGACGGCGACGGCGCTGGTATGCGCCGTGAGTGCGCTGATCGTGCCAGGAGCGGCAGGAGTGGCGTACGCGGCACCCCTCGAGCCGAGGCCGAAGCCCGGAGCGGACCGGAGCCTGGAGGAGGTCCGCAAGGAGATCGACGGGCTGTACCGGAAGGCCGAGGCCGCCACGGACGCGTACAACGCGGCCCGCAGCGCCTCCGAGAAGCAGTCACGGCAGATCGTCCGGATCGCCAAGGACATCGTCGAGGCGCAGAAGAGGATGGACCGCCTGAAGAACCAGGCGGGCGCCCTGGCCCGCGCCCAGTACCGGGCCGGCAGCCTCCCCGACGAGGCGCAGCTCCTGCTGAAGAACGAGCCCGAGGACTTCTTCCGCGGCGCCGACCTGGCCCGCAAGGGCCAGCAGGCCACCAAGGGTCTGATGACCGCCCTGGCCCGCACCCAGCGCGACCTGGACGGTTACGCGAGGTCGGCGAACGAGCAGTGGCGGAAGCTCGAGGAGAACCGCAAGAAGAAGGCCGCCGCGAAGAAGGAGATCAAGGACCGGCTCGCGGACGCGAAGAAGGTGGAGAGCCGGCTCGCGAAGGAGGAGCTGGAGCGGCTGCGCGAGCTGGAGGACGAGGCCGCCCGCAAGGCGCAGGCCAGGTGGCTCGGCTCCGGAGTGCTGGACGAGATCGGCGGCAGGGCCTCGAAACAGGGCAAGAAGGCCATCGCGTTCGCGACGAAGCAGATCGGCAAGGACTACGTGTGGGGGGCCGAGGGCCCGGACACGTACGACTGCTCGGGGCTGACCTCACAGGCGTGGCTGGCCGCGGGCCGGGCCATTCCGCGGACCTCGCAGGAGCAGTGGAGGCAGCTGCCCCGGGTGGACATCGAGGACATGCGTCCCGGCGACCTGATCATCTATCACGACGACGCGAGCCATGTGGGGATGTACGTCGGGGATGGCGCGATCGTGCACGCTCCTCGGCCGGGGCGGCAGGTGACTCTCGCGGGTGCGGGGTCGATGCGGATCCTGGGAGTCGTACGTCCCGACAAGTAGCGCCCGTTGGCGCCGTGAGAGGTCATCGGGGCAGCCGCGAGGGTACGTGACGGGCTGTCAATGCGCTTGCTGCAAGCCCTTCCACACCTCCGCGAAGGCGTCGTAGGCCTCCTGCCCGAAGAGTACGAAACGCGCCTCCGTGACTGTCCTGGTGTCCGTGTCGCGGACGGTGGTGAGGGCGATGCGCGCGGCGTCGCGGAGCGGCCAGCGGTAGACGCCCGTCGAGATGGCGGGGAATGCGACCGTGCGTGCGCCCAGCTCGTCGGCGACGCGCAGGGACTCGCGGTAGCAGGAGGCGAGCGTGGCGGAGCGGTCCTCGGTGTCCGACCAGACCGGGCCCACGGTGTGGATCACCCAGCCGGCGGGCAGCCGTCCGGCCGTCGTGGCCACCGCCTGGCCCGCCGGGAGTCCGCCGCCGTACTGCGCTGCGCGCAGCGCCCTGCACTCCTCCAGGATCTCGGGCCCGCCCCTGCGGTGAATGGCGCCGTCGACGCCGCCCCCGCCGAGCAGCGAGGAGTTCGCGGCGTTCACCACGGCATCGACCGACTGGTCCGTGATGTCGCCCAAGGTCAGCGTGATGTTCGTCATTCCCCGATTGTCTCGCTTCCGGCCAAAAGCCCAGTACGGAGCGGCATATGACTCTGGCGGTTCGCCGTACGCCATTCCACTCCGGTGCGCCGGACCGCTATGGTCGCCTGTCAGCGGCCTGCCGCCAGGCGGTCGCTGTGCCCTCGGGGGGAGGGAAGGAAGCAGATCAATGCCCGTACCAGTACCGCAGCAGGGGGAGGCCCTGGCTGCGGGAGGTGCTTCGGCTGATGTCCCGGCGCGTGCCGGGACTGCGCGGCCGGTGGTGCCGCAGCAAGCCGGTCCGGTGGACGGCACCGCGCCGGACGGCACATCCATAGCCGGGCCCGGGCCCGCGCCCGCCGGTGAGGCGGCGAACGGCCCCGGGCTGACGCTGCTGGTGATCGAGGACCACCCGGCCATCCCTCTCAACCTCCCGCAGATGCTGGACTCCGAGGGCAAGCGGGTCCGCGTCCGCACGGCCCGCAACCTCACCGAGGCGGAGCGCCTGCTCACCGACGACGTGCACTGCATCCTGCTCGACCTCGCCCTGGAGGTCCCCGGCAAGGAGGGGACGGGCGAGGGTGACGAGCTCGACACGCTCCGGCATGTGCTGCGGCTGGCGCCCAGCCACGCCGTGCTCGCGCTGACCGCCGAGGCGGACGCGGAGCGGGGCGCCGAGGCCGTACGGGTCGGGGCCCAGGACTACCTCTTCCGCAACGAGCTGGACGGCCAGCTGCTGAACCGGGCCATCCGCTATGCCGTCGAGCGCAAGCGCGCCGACGTGGCGCACCGCCAGCTAACAGAATCGGTTCTGCGCAGCCAGGAGAACTCCCGGCTGGAACGCGGTCTGCTGCCCAGGCCGCTGCTGGACGGCTCCGAGCTGCGGTTCGCCGCCCGCTACCGTCCCGGCCGGAGCCGGGCGCTGCTGGGCGGCGACTTCTACGACACGGTGCGCACGCCGGACGGCACGGTGCACGCGATGATCGGCGACGTGTGCGGGCACGGCCCCGACGAGGCCGCCCTCGGCGTCGAGCTGCGGATCGCCTGGCGTGCGCTGACCTTCGCCGGGCTGTGCGGCGACCAGCTGCTCGGCACGCTGCAGAAGGTGCTGGAGAACGAGCGCTCCGACGAGGAGATCTTCGCCACGCTGTGCACCGTCGACATCGCGCCGGACGGCGGGCGGGCCGGGCTGTGCCTGGCCGGTCACCCCGCGCCGCTGGTGATGCGACCGGGGCACGGGCCGCAGCTGCTGCCGTACGAGGACGGGGGCCCGGCGCTCGGGCTGCTGCCGCGCGCCCGCTGGCCGCGGCTCCAGGTGGAGCTGGGCCGCGACTGGAGCCTGATGATGTACACCGACGGCCTGATCGAGGGCCGGATCGGGAAGGGCACCCAGCGGCTGGGCCAGGAGGGCATGGTCGAGATGGTCGGTCGGCAGCTGGCCGCGGGACTGCGCGGCGAGGGGTTGCTGGACGCGGCTCTGGCGGAGGCGCGCTCGCTCAACGGCGGGGAGCTGAACGACGACGTGGCGGTGCTGCTGCTCGACCGCGGGCAGGGGTGAACGGGCAGGGATGAGGCGGTGTAGCGGGGCCGTACGCACCGGCCCGGCCGCCTGAGCCGCTGCTAACGACCGCCGTTGAAGGGGCCGTAGGGACCGTCGGAGCTGCTGCCGCGGCGCCGGCCGCCCCGGCCGCCGCCGGAGATCGCCTTGACCGCGGGCCGGACGTCGACCACGTAGACGATGGCCGCGATCAGCCCGATGATCACGAGGAAGAACAGCCCGACCGGGATCAGGTTCACCACGACCGCGAGGCCGAGGATGATCAGCCAGAACGGCTTGGTCTGCTTGTCCGCGGCGCGGTAGGCGTCCTCGCGCCGGAATGCGGCATCGCCGAAGGCGAAGACCGTGAAGAGCAGAATGCCCAGGTAGACCCAGCTCAGTAGGTCGTGAAACCCCTGCACCAACACGCCGTACACCACCTAGAGAGTCTGTGAGCCGACCGGGCGAGCGTTGTCCCGCCCGCGCCCACCGTACCCGTGGGGGCACCTCCCATGCACGAAGTGCTATGGGGGAGGGCCGGGCACGCTTCCGCGTGCCCGGCCCGTCCGTAGGGTCCCGATGCCACCGGGTCACTCGCCCGGCTTGGTGGCCGGCTTCTTGGCGGCGGTGGCCTTGCGGGCCGGGGCCTTCTTCGCCGCGGCGGGCTTGGGTGCCTCGGCCTTGGCCGGCTCGGCCTTCTTCGCCGGCGCCTGGGCCGCGGCGGGCTCCGGCTCGGGCTCGACGGCGACCGCGATCTCGGCGATCTCCTCGGCGGTCTCGCCGCGCCAGGTCTTCACGGCGCGCTGCCCGCGCTCGGCCAGCTCGTCGTAGGTCTCACGGGCCTTGACCGCGTACTCCGCCGCCTTGCCGACGCCCTGGAGCGCGAAGTCCTGGGCCTGCTCGCGGAGCTTCTTCAGGTCGGTGTCGAGGGTGCCGATGACCTCGGTCACCTTCGTCTGGACGGCGGCCTGGGCGTCCTTGGCCTGCTTGGTCACCCGCTCCTGTACGACCTTGGGGTCGGTGGACCGCACGGCGGCGATGCGCTCGGGAGCCTCGGCGCGGAACTTCTCGATCAGCGCCGGCACCTCCTTGAGCTTCTCGGCCGCGAGGTCGGTCGCGCCGGCCGCGGCGTAGAGGGGAGTGGGGTTGGTCAGGGTCTTGCGCAGGTCTTCGGTGATGGCCATGGTGATGGGCTCTCCCGGATCATTTCGAGGGTTGGCTGGCTTCGTGGTCCGGCTTGTCGCGCTTGTCGGCATCCGGCTGTGCGCTGTCCGGCTTGTCGGTGTCCGGCACGAGCCCGTTCTCCTTGCGGAAGGACTCGTAGATCTGCAGCAGCACCTGCTTCTGCCGCTCGTTGATCGTCGGGTCGGTGAGTATCGCGCTCTGCACCTCGACTCCCTCCCGGTCCCGCTCGTCGAGGATCCCGGCCTGCACGTACAGCGTCTCGGCGGAGATGCGCAGGGCCTTGGCCAGCTGCTGCAGGATCTCCGCGCTCGGCTTCCGCAGACCGCGCTCGATCTGGCTGAGATACGGGTTGGACACTCCGGCGGCGTCCGCGAGCTGGCGCAGGGACAGCTGCGCACTGCGCCGCTGCTCCCGCAGGAACTCGCCCAGATTGCCGACGTTGAGTGAAGCCATGCCTCGATCCTGCCTCCGCTTGCTAACTTTTGCAAGCACCCGCTTGCAAAAGTGTCGTAACCAACATGTTGCGGGGGCGTGAGGCGCTGCGGCGTCGTGGCGACCTCAGCGTCACCGAGGTCTGCTTCGCGGTCGGCGGCTCGTCGCTGGGCACCCTCAGCAGTCGCTTCACCGAGCGGGTCGGCGTGCCGCCCAGCGTCTGTCGGCGCCCCGCGGCGCGCGCGACGGCGGGGATGCCGTCCTGCGTCGCGAAACACGTGACCAGACCGATCAGAAATCGAGAAGCGCCGGTCACCGAGCCGCGGCTAGCGTGACCGCCATGGACATCACCAGTCACGCGAGCTCCCTCCCGCACGAGGACCCGGGTGCATCCCTGGCCTTCTAGCGCGACCGCCCGGAGGGGTGGTCCCGGTGGTCCTCCTTCCTTGGGGGAGGCGGCCGCCTGGTGGCCACCGTCACCGACCCCGATGGCAACGTCCGCGGGCTGCTTCAGGACCGGTGAGTGCCGCCCCCCGCTCCCGCGCGAGGTGAACGAGCTGCCCGATCGCGAGCTGATGCGCGACGGACGTTGGCTGTGGTCCGACGCCTCAGGGGGCACGCCGCGTGGCGGGGGCCCAGAGGCTCCACGGGCCGAAGCGAAGGAGAACCAGACGTACGCTCGAAGCCGGTCGGATCGGGCCAGGCGACGCCGACGGAGACCGCGAAGGCGGCCCCGCGTAACAGATGGAGACACGATGAGCATGGCCACGAGGGCGGACGACACACAGTCGCCTGCGCTGCACGTTGCCGACAGCCACGATCTGATCCGTGTGCACGGCGCGCGCGTGAACAATCTCAAGGACGTCAGCATCGAGATCCCGAAGCGGCGGCTGACCGTGTTCACCGGCGTCTCCGGCTCCGGCAAGAGCTCGCTGGTGTTCGACACGATCGCCGCGGAGTCGCAGCGGATGATCAACGAGACCTACAGCGCCTTCGTGCAGGGGTTCATGCCGACCCGTGCGCGGCCCGAGGTCGACGTACTCGAAGGGCTGACGACCGCGATCATCGTCGACCAGCAGCGGTTGGGTGCCGACCCCCGCTCCACGGTCGGCACCGCCACCGACGCCAACGCGATGCTGCGCATCCTCTTCAGCCGGCTCGGGCAGCCGCACATCGGCTCGCCCAACGCGTTCTCCTTCAACGTCCCCTCGGTCCGAGCGAGCGGTGCGATCACGATCGAACGCGGTGACCGCAAGACCGTGAAAGCGACCTACACCCGCACCGGCGGCATGTGTACGCGCTGCGAAGGCCGGGGCACGGTCTCCGACATCGACCTCACCCAGCTCTTCGACGACTCCAAGTCGCTCGCCGAGGGCGCGATCACCATCCCCGGCTACAAGGTGGACAGCTGGTGGACAGTGGGGATCTTCATCGAGTCGGGCTTCCTCGACCCGAACAAGCCGATCCGCAAGTACACCAAGAAGGAGCTGCAGGACTTCCTCCACAAGGAGCCGACCAAGGTGAAGGTCAACGGCGTCAACCTCACCTACGAGGGGCTGATCCCGAAGATCCAGAAGTCGATGCTCTCCAAGGACCGGGAGGCACTGCAGCCGCATATCCGGGCGTTCGTGGACCGGGCGGTCACCTTCACCGCTTGCCCCGAGTGCGACGGCACCCGGCTCAGCGAGGCGGCCCGGTCGTCGCGGATCGGCGGGATCAACATCGCGGATGCGTGCGCGATGCAGATCAGCGACCTGGCCGAATGGGTCCGCGGCCTCGACGAGCCGTCGGTGACGCCGCTGCTCTCCGCGCTGCAGCAGACTCTCGACTCGTTCGTGGAGATCGGCCTTGGCTACCTCTCGCTGGAGCGGCCGTCGGGCACGCTGTCGGGCGGCGAGGCGCAGCGCGTCAAGATGATCCGCCACCTCGGCTCCTCGCTCACCGATGTCACCTACGTCTTCGACGAGCCCACGATCGGCCTGCACCCCCATGACATCCAGCGGATGAACGACCTGCTGCTGCGGCTGCGGGACAAGGGCAACACGGTGCTCGTCGTGGAGCACAAGCCGCAGACGATCGCGATCGCCGACCACGTCGTCGACCTCGGCCCCGGCGCCGGTACGGGCGGGGGCACCGTCTGCTTCGAGGGCACTGTCGAGGGGCTGCGGGCCGGCGGCACCGTCACCGGCCGCCATCTCGACGACCGGGCCGCCCTCAAGGAGACGGTGCGGACGCCCACCGGCCGGCTTCCGATCCGTGGCGCCACGTCCCACAACCTGCGGGATGTCGACGTCGACATCCCGCTCGGGGTGCTGTGCGTCGTCACCGGCGTCGCCGGCTCCGGCAAGAGCTCGCTGATCCACGGCTCGATCCCGCCCGGCGCGGGTGTGGTGTCGGTCGACCAGGGGGCGATCCGCGGCTCGCGACGGAGCAACCCGGCGACGTACACCGGACTGCTCGACCCGATCCGCAAGGCGTTCGCGAAGGCCAACGGCGTGAAGCCGGCGCTGTTCAGCGCCAACTCCGAGGGCGCCTGCCCCAACTGCAACGGGGCCGGGGTCATCTACACCGACCTGGCGATGATGGCCGGCGTCGCCAGCACCTGCGAGGAGTGCGAGGGGAAGCGGTTCCAGGCATCGGTGCTGGACCACCACCTCGGCGGCCGCGACATCAGCGAGGTGCTCGCGATGTCGGTGACCGAGGCCGAGGAGTTCTTCGGCGCCGGCCAGGCGCGCACGCCGGCCGCGCACCGCATCCTCGACCGGCTCGCCGACGTCGGGCTCGGCTACCTCAGCCTCGGCCAGCCGCTCACCACGCTGTCCGGCGGCGAGCGGCAGCGGCTCAAGCTGGCCACCCACATGGCCGAGAAGGGCGGCGTCTACGTCCTCGACGAGCCGACCACCGGCCTCCACCTCGCCGACGTCGAGCAACTGCTCGGTCTGCTCGACCGGCTCGTCGACTCCGGCAAGTCGGTCATCGTCATCGAGCACCACCAGGCGGTCATGGCGCACGCCGACTGGATCATCGACCTCGGCCCCGGCGCCGGCCACGACGGCGGCCGGATCGTCTTCGAGGGCACCCCCGCCGACCTCGTAGCCGCCCGCTCCACCCTCACCGGCGAGCACCTCGCGGCCTACGTCGGCACCTGACCGAGCGGCTCCGGGTGCAGCGGATCACCGCTGCGGACGCCGCACGTCACCTCCATCAGATGCGCGAAACGCTGTTCCCTCAGCGGGCGCTTCTCCGGCCTCGTTCGGCGTACTTCCGCGTCACCGTCCACCGGTTCGCCCAACCGTCGGACAGGTCGAGGCCGCGACGAACTGCCGCTGGCCGCCGTCCCGGTGGGCCGCGAACACCAGGCGCCGGCTCACCGCGTTGGCCACTTCGACGCCGTGGTCGCGGCGGATCAGGTGCAGGCCGAGGTCCAGTGCGGCCGCGCTGCCCGCGGCGGTCAGCACGTCGCCGTCGTCCACGAACAGGACGTCCGGTTCGAGCCGGACCTCGGGGTAGCGGGCGGCGAACGACTCCGCCCAGCGCCAGTGCGTGGTGGCCCGTCGCCCGTCGAGGGCGACGAGTTCTTCCTGGTCATCGATGGCGAACTGGACATCGCCCCGCGCGACGGCGGGGCGGCGGGACCCGCTGAACGTGTCGTGACGCTGGCGCGCGGCGCGGTGTTCGTCGTCCCGCGCGGGACCGAGCACAAGCCGTCGTCCGCAACGGGTGCATCGATCCTGCTGTTCGAGCCAACTGGCACACCGACGGTCGGGGACCGGAATGACCCGATCCCCGACCACGTCGACGCCACTACGGGGCACGCACTCGGCCCGAAGAGCTAGAACTGCAAGTGGTATTGGTTGAATCCGGTGCCCAGGCTCACGCGGGCGGAGAGGGTGGTCCGCCGGCGCCTTGCCCGTGCCCGGGTAGAGGTAGAGCGTCCCGTCCGAGGCCCTGGCGAGGACGTCCGTCCGGCCGTCGCCGTTCACGTCACCCGTGGGGTGTTCTTCCGCCGCTTCCGGAGCGTCACCGCACAGACGCCCGGCAGGTGCCGGGAGTTCACGATCGGGCCCGCGCCGAGCCCCCCGTACGAGCGCTCCGCCCACCCCTCGGAACACCCTGGGAGCGGGCGCGGGCGGCTGCATAGGATCCGCACATGACGGCAGATCCGAGCGCTCGCGCAGCCCCGCCGGGCTACGCGATGTCGACCTGCCCGGCCCCGTACCCGGGCCTGGTGCGAGACCCGTGATGCATCCCCACGTCCCCGGACTGCTGGTCCTCACCCCCCAGTACACCGCCACCGGCGCGCTGCTCGCCCAGGTCGCGGAGGACCGGGGAATGGCCGTCGAGCAGCTGCCGCCGCACCGCACGGTCCCGGAGCGGCTGCGCGGGGTGCGGCCCGTGCACCTCTACGGCGGGCCGCTGTTCGCCGCCGCCGTGGCTCCGCAGCTCGGGGTGTCCCTCCTCGAGCCCTCCCCGCACTGGCTGACCGGCCTGCCGTACCGTTTCACCGGCCGTACGGTCCGTGAGCTCCCGCTCTCCTCCGCCCGCGAGTTGCGGCACCCCTTCTTCGCCAAGCCGCCGGTGGACAAGACGTTCGCGGCTGATGTCTACCCGTCCGGGACGCGCCTCCCCGCGGACCTCCCGGGCGCCACCCCGGTGCAGGTGAGCGAGATCGTCGACTTCGCCGCGGAGTTCCGGCTCTTCGTCCTGGACGGCGACATCCGCACCGGCAGCCGCTACGCCACGTACGGCCGTCTCGACCCGGCCCCTATTGCGTCCTGCCCGGAGGGCGAGGACGTCCTGGACTTCGCCCGCGACCTGCTGGCCTCGTGCGGGCACACGCTGCCGCGCGCCTGCGTCCTGGACGTCGGTCGGATCACGGCCTCGAGCGGGGGCGGGGAGGGCCGGTGGGCGGTGGTGGAGGCCAAGATGGCGTGGTTCAGCCACCTTTACGCGTCGGATGCGGAGCGCGCCCTGGATGTGGTGCTGGAGGCGACCGTGCCGGTGCTGCCGCCTTCGGCGGCACTCGTCGATCCGGCGGGTCCGGTGGGTCCGGTGAATCCGGTGGGCTGACCGCGCGGCCGGGTGCGAGACCAGGTCCCGAAGATCTTCGCGACCTCCGGTACACCGGGCGGGTGCGGCATGCCGAGGGCTGTCTCCGCCCGGGCGAGGACGGGCCCGATTCGCTCGGCGACCGCGTCGCAGTCCGCAGGGGAGGGATCGTCGCCGAGCGTCAGCGCGGCGCGGATGACGTCCGTGTACACGGACTGGACTCGCTTGTAGTCCCGGTAGACGGGTAGGTCGCGCTCCCAGCCGGCGAGGCACTCCGGGCGACTGGTCTCGACGGCCCGCCGCCAGCAGGCGATGGCCTCCTCTTCCTGCTCGGCGGGGTAGTTCATCAGGTGGAGATGGGTGGCCAGGTCGTACACCGGATCGCCGATCATCGCCAGCTCCCAGTCGATGGTCCACAGCTGGTCATGGGTGTCGATGATGAAGTTCTCGCGGTGCAAGTCCCCATGGATCAGGCAGAACGGACGCTCGGCGAGGCCGGCCGCTCTCTTGGACAGTCTCTTCAGGCTGCCCTTCGGGACACCGAGCGCCGAAAAGAGCCCGCCGTACTGCTTGCCGTGGCCGCGGACCACCCGGTGCTCGGTGAAGTGGATCAGCCTGCGCAGGAATCCGGTGGTGTCGCGGTCCGTGGGCCGGTCCCGCTCCCTGCAGTTGCGCTCGACCTCCACGTCGCCGGGTTTGATGGCGACCAGCTGCGCGAAGAGGCTGCCCAGTTGTTTCAGGAACTCGCCCGGGATTTCCCTGCCGGCTGGGTACTGCGTCCCGAGCGTCTCGCCTTCGATGAAGCCGAGGATCGGAAAGTCCTGGCTCTCGTCGACGACGGGAATGCGGTCGACCCGGTCGGCGAGGGCGACGAGCAGCGTGTTCTCGTCCTCGAAACAGCGACGGTCGAACCACAGGAGACCAGGGCGGGGCTCACGGAGCTTTGCGCGCTCGAAGTCGCCCTTCAACGGACTGACCGGGGGAAGGGGGACTGCGTATGTCTCGTGGTGGTAGCCCGGGAAAGGGCCTTCCACTTCCTCGTCCGCCGTCACCCAGGTGGCGTTCCGCGGGGCGCGAGGAGATGGCGCCGTGCCTGTCATCGATAGGGGCTCTCGGGGGTGGCAGGGGCTGGGGATACTGATGGGTCCGGACAGCCTAGACCTGTTACGGAGATCAGTTGGGCATTTGACGAGCAGAAGGCGTACGGGCGTTGGTCAGTGCCGGTGCGGGGTCTCGGCCCTGGCGGCCTCCAGTACGTACTCGAGCGAGTCGACGACCAGCGAGGCGCCCTCGGCGTAGAGGTCATCCGCGCGGAGCTCGTCGTGGGCGTATCCGAGGAACGGTGCGCTGGCGCGCCGTGCCGCCCTGGCGTCCGCCAGGGTGTCGCCGATCATCAGGGACTCGTGCGGGGGGTACCCCAGGGAGTCGAGGGCCCGCTCGAGGCAGTAAGGGTCGGGCTTGAGGAGCGCCGGGTCGGCGGTACGGCCGTATATGTGTGGGCCAAAGCAGCTTGTCAGGTCGCGGAGGCCCAGGTACCGAGCGGCAGCGGTGGCCGAGTTGTTGGTGGTGACGGCCAACTTCCGTTCGATCGCCACGAGCGTCCTTATCAGTGGGTCGGCATACGGGGTCGGCCGTGCGCTGACCGTGGCGTGCTCCTCCTCCTCGGTGAGCTTCCGTTCCAGCTCCATGACCAACTCGCTGCCCGGGTGGGCCTTGCCTACAACTTTGAGTAGGTCCTGAGGGTCCCTGCTCGTATCCTTCAAGCCTTTCAGGAGCACGGCGTGCCCCTGCTCCGCGAGCCAGTGCTTGATCCGCTGGGCGATGCCGGCCGAGGGGTGTCCTGCGAAGAGTCGGCAAATGGGCCCATCGAAGTCGAAGAGCACGCATCGGGCATCACCGATCAGCTTCCTGAGCCGAAGGGTGTCGTCCAGAGTCAGTTCCGATCGTGTTGCGTCCGGAGTCATTCAGTGAGTGTCAGGTCTGAAGTAATGGTTTCCCAGAGGGCGTTGAACCACATTTGCGTCTGCTCCACAAATGTGGTGTCCCGTGTTCCCTCGTCGCCCTTGAGGAATGGGAACACCATCGACTGCGTGCCGAATGCGTCGAACATCTCGACGCGCTCGTGCTCGATCTCCTCCAGACGCTGCATGATCATGTAGTAACCGAAGAGCACCTCCTCGTTGTTGAGTATGTACATCTTCACGGGCGGGGTGAACGGCAGCGCACGGAAGGTCACGTGCACGTCGATCTCGTAGGGCGGTTCGCGCAGCGAGCCCAGGAAGTTGGCCAGCACCTGCCCCTGGAGGTTGCGCTGTCTGAGCCAGCGCCTGTGCAGCCTGTCGTCGCCGCTGTGGTCCTCGACCGGGGTGGGGAAGGCGAGATTGATCTCGCGGCTGGGCAGCAGCACGCGTACGTCCACCCTCTCCGGCTTGACCAGACCCGCGTGGATCTGCCGGATGGCCTCGATGAGGGCCATGGAGAGAGTTTCGGCGGTCAGGCAGAGGGCGTCGATCTGCACATGCGGGACGGCGAACGCCTCGGCCATGCGCGGGGCGAGGGCGACCGTGGCCAGCTGGGGCTGTCCCGCGGGGCCGTTCCGGCCGGAGTGCGGCTCGGCGACGGTGGCCGGGCTGCCCCTGGAGACGTTGGTCAGCAGCTTCTCGTCCTGGAGAACCCGCAGGGCCAGGCGGATCACGCTGCGTTCCACGCCGAACTCGTCTGCCAACTTCGCCTGAGTTGGCATACGGCTGCCCGGGCGCAGTTCACCGGAGCGAATCCGCGCCCGCAGCGCCTCAGCCACTTGCAGGTGGGGCAGGCGCTGACCATTGAGGCCCGTGCTCTCTTGGCTCACATGCAAACGTTACAACTATCCGGCCATCTAGCGGCAGTTGTTGGTCACTTGTTTCTGGTACGAGCCAACAGGGCACAAACTACTGGGAGTTGGTCGCCAACTTCGATGGAGATGGCGGGACTTCTTGAAAGTTGGTCATCTCGAGCCGATCGCCACTGCTGCCCGTCCGACGGTGCACGGGCGTACCTCAGCAGGCCCCGTCCACTCCGTGCAGCCGCCGGGCCGCACCTCCAGCCCCAGGGGGGATCACCATGCACGAAACCCAGCTCGCGCCCGTCGTCGCCCTCCTTCTCGCCGTCGTCGTCATCGGATTCGAGCAGATCGTGCAGTGGCGCTTCGGCGCCATGGGCATCATCGGGCTCACGATGCTGGGCGTCGGGGTGAAGGCGAAGAACGTCACGTGCAGCTGCATCGGGGCCGTCGTGCTCGCGATGCTGCTGGTTCAGTAACCAAAGGTTGCCTCGTGGGCCAGGTTGTCCCAGAGCGAGTCGAACCAGCTCTGAGCCTGGTCCACGAAGGTCGACTCCTGTGTCGTCTCCGTGTCGCTCCCGCTGAAAGGGAAGAGCGCCGCTCCCAGACCCATGACGTCGAAGATCTCCAGCTTCTCCGTCTGCTCGGGGACGGCCGCGGCTCTCACACCCACCGGCCGCTTGACCACGCGGTACATACCGAAGAGCGCATGGCGACGGTTGATGATGTAGAGCTTCGCGATCGTGGTCAGGGGCATGATCCTGATCTCGACCGACACGTCCTCCACCAACTCGCGGCTGCGCAGCTCGAGGATCGCGTCGCGCAGTGCCCCGGCGTGCCCTGCAACTGGGCAATGACTGTACGTAATTGGGCTGACGGGGGACCGATATCCCCGGGCGGACCCACGCGGCCGATGCCGAATTGTGAAGCACCGGAACGGGCAAGCTCGTTGCCGCCCTCCCCAGAGGCGCTCTAGCCTCCCTTACTCAGTGGGAGTGGTCGTGCGCGCTCGGTAGGTGGGGAAGACGGGGGAACGGGGGGCGGGATGACTGTGCACAACCTCGATGCGGTGGTCGAGCGCCTGGTTCCACCGATGCTGCATATGCCGCTCGGCGGCGGAGACTGGCAGGCCTCGGCATTCCACGACGGCGATCCCGTCGTCGAGATCATCGGCGGCCGGGCGACCGGGAAGTCCGCACTGCTGAAGGTTCTGCGTACGGGATACCGCACTCTCGTCCCCACCGCCTTCGTCGAGCTCGCCGGGAGCCCGTATTCCGCCGACAGCCCGGAGGACCGGGAGCGGCTCGATGCGGTGAACGCGTCGCCGGTCACCAACATTCTCTTCACGCTCTCGCACGAGCTGGCGAACATCCCCGCCAAGTACAAGCCCAGACTGCGCTTCTCCCGGCTCTCGCCGGCCCTGATGGTGATCGCGGCCTGGCGCCCCGACGCCCAGGGGGGTCCTCAAGGCCAAGGGCAAGGGCAGGGGCCGGGGCCGGTGGTGCCGCCTGCCGAGCTCGTGGAAGCCGAGAGCGAGCTGCGCGAGCTGCTGGACCAGCACCCCGCACCCGCCGCCGCGCGCGACGCGGCCATCCACCGCTGGGGAAAGGCGGTGAACGGCGTCGTCGGCGGCCTGCTGCCGCAGGTGCCCGGCCTGGCGGGCGTTCTCGATGCCGCACTGGAGACGCTGCTGGGCCGCAGGGGCAGCACCCCGCTGGACTGGTGGCGCGACCGGCTGGGGCGTGACGACCCGGTGAAGGGCCTCTTCGGGCTCGTACGGCAGTTCCGGCGCCGCGGCGCCGGCCGTACGGAGGTGGAGTCCCATCTGATCGGCGCGCTGCTCGCGGACATCGACGATGCGTACGGCACCTGGGCACGCCAGACCACGCACCCGCCGCTCATCCTGCTCGACGACGTGGACGACGACCTCGGCAAGCGCTTCCTGGCCCCCTTCGTCGAGCAGTACGCCCAGCTCAAGCAGCGGCGGCGGTGGGTGGGCCGCCCGCTGCGCCCCGTGGTGATCGCCACCTCCCGGGGGCGCGGCACCGACGCAGGGCACGGCAGCGAGCTGACGCCCGCCACCCGGACGGAGCCCTGGACGAAGCCGGAGCTCCGCCCTCCCGCCACCTGGCTGTTACGGCTCAGGATCCCCTCCCTCACGGCGGACGAGATCCGGCCCATGCTGGACGGCCACGACTATCCGGCCGCCCTGCCCGAGATCATCGCCCGGCTCAGTGGCGGCCGTACGGGCAATGCCCTGCTGCTGGCGGAGGCGTCCAGGCAACGGCTGTGCGCCCACGGCCCGTTCGACTGTCTGGACCTCCTCGACCTCCCGCTGGCCGCGCCGGATGGCCTGGCAGGGGAGGCGGAGGAGGCCGGGCACGAGCGTCCCGTGGCCGAACTGCTGCTGGAGCAGCTGCTGCCGGACGCGACCGTACGGAATCAGCTGCTCGATCTGGCGCCCGCGCTCGACGAGGACGCAGCCGCGTCCCTCGCGCACCGGCTGCCGTCGCGGCCGGACGGCTGGTCCGCGGCGCTGCATGTGCGGCACCTGGTGGACAACGCCCTGTCGCGGAAGCTCTGGAACCATCACCCGTGGCCCACATCCGACGGCGCCACACCGCTGATCACCGATCGGGGGATGCGCGCCGTACTGCTGCATGTGCTGCGGGAGGACGGGGACGGACAGCGGTGGTCCCTGGGGCACCGGCGCCTTGCCAACCACTACAACGGCCGTGATCTGCCCGCCGATTCGGTCGGGCACAGTCCGCACCATCTGCACCACGCCCTGGCCCTGGGCCAGCTGGACACCCTCGTCGTACGCGCCCTGCATCACCACTATCTGGAGGCCGAGCCGCGCGCATGGCTGCGCACGGTGAACTTCCTCGCCGCCGCGCCCCGCCCGCGCGGCGGCTTCCCTCCGTACCAACCCCACCGGGCCCATTCCGCGGCGCCCGGCGAACCGCCGCCGTGCCCCGGCTGCACGGACGGGGACCCGCGGGGCGTGCACAGCGCGATCCGCCAGGTGCTCGGCGTGACGTGGCGGCTGTCCGACCCCTCGGCCGAGCGGCCGTCGGGATATCGGGACCCCGCTCTCCGACGGCTGGAGACGGGCCTGATGACGCTCAATTCGGATTACGAGGAGCGTTCCCGCCGGGATGCCCGGCGCAGCGATGTGCACAACGCGTACGTCGACGCCCTCGCCACAGGCGGCTGGATCGACGCGCTTCTGGCGGGAACGCAGGCCCCTGAACTCCCGGTCACCTGAGGAGGGTGTCGATGGCCCGTCTGCTGGGCAACCTGTGGCACTGGCACAGAGCCAAGCCGCCGCTCGTCCGCCTGCTGCACTACGCCCTTGCGGTGGTCCTCCTCGGCCCGCCCGCCGGCTATCTCATTTCCATTCCGTTCGACACCTCCTGCGCGACAGGTGTCGAACGGCGCGGCGGTGACAGCGAATGCACCGGTGTCACGGACGGCAGTTACCCCTTCTTCGACGAACTCGAGCCGGTCTCCGACCGGATCAAGGACGAGAACGACCGGGTCGAGGACGGCGACACGGCGTACGCGACCATCGCTCTGATGATTCCGTTGCCGCACGAGAACAACGACGTCGAGAAGGAACGGGCCCTGCGGGAGGTTCAGGGCGCGTATCTCGCTCAGTGGCGGGCGAATCACGTGGAGAAGGACAGCCTCCCGATCCGTCTGGTGCTCGCCAACCCCGGCCACGACAACGAGCGCGGAAAGGAAGTCGCGGACCAGCTCGGGGACATGGCCTCCGGGGGCGAGAGGCTGCGCGGCGTCTTCGGGTTCAACCGGAGTGTCAACTCGACTCTGGACACCATCACCTACCTGACGCAGACGAAGGGGATCCCCGTCGTCGGCGGGCCCATCACGTCCGAGGCCATCGACCCCGGCAAGCTGCCGGGCCTCGCGAAAGTCATCCCGCCCGACCGGGACCAGGCCGAGGCCCTCACCAGATATCTGGACGTGACACCGCAGGAGACCTTCCTCGTCGAGGACATCAAGTCGGACGACCTCTACGCCAAATCGGTACGCGAAGCCTTCCGCGCGGAGACGACGGAGAGCAAGGGAGCGAAAACGCCGTACGCGCCGGAGCAGTTCGATTCGTCGAATGTGCTCCCCAACGACTTCAAGCAGATGGTGAACAACCTCTGCGACTCCCAGGCCACAACGGTCTACTTCTCCGGACGCGTACCCGAACTGGCGCAGTTCATAAAGGCCCTGGGCAACCGCGGCTGCACGCACCATCACTACACCGTGGTCACCCTCTCCGGCGGCTCCCTGCTCGCCCTCGATCCGGTGTTGCGGTCGTCCTGGCAGGGCTTCAAGCGCGGCGCGGGAATCGACGTGAAATACGCGACGGTGACCCACGAGGACGCATGGACGACCAATGCCCCGCCCAGCACCGGCGGATCGGCCGAGGACTTCCACGCGCTCAGCGATTTCATCAACGATCCCAAGGAGCACGAGAAGGTCGGCGACATGGGCCGTACGGACCTTGCGGACGGCCATACGATCACGACGCACGACGCCGCCCTGACCATGATCGAGGGCATCCGGAACCGCCAGGTGGCGGGGGACCGGATCCCCGACCTCGCCGACGTACGCGAGGCGTGGCGCCGTCTGCACGGCGACTCCAAGGTCAGAGGCGCGAGTGGCTGGATCTGCCTGGACAACGACGGCAACGCCTACAACAAGGCGGTCGCCATCGTCCGCCTCGACCCGGATCCCCCGCACATCACCTTCGAGAAACTCGCCTGGCCCACGGGCGAGCCCCCCACAGACGAGTGCAAGGCCCAGGTCGACTGATCCCTGGACGGCGTTCCTACCTCCGGAACGCCGTCACCTCAGAAGACGTCCGGGCACCAGGGGCGGCGGGACGTCCGCAGCAGGGTGTCCGCCAGGACCGCCGCGCCGCCGCGCTCCTCCGTCACCCGGCCCAGCGACGCCAGCCGGACCGCCGACTCGTCGCCCAGGTACAGGGCCGCCAAGTCGCCGATCGCCAGGGTGAGATCGGCCGGGCCGGTCGTCGGGGTGCAGGAGGAGCCCTCCGGCGAGGCGTCCAGCCGGAAGCGCCCGCCCGCAAGCCCCGCCGTGTCGTGGACATCCAGCACCAGGGAGCCCGGGACCGGGTAGGTCCTGGCCTCCAGGGCGCGGGGCACGTCCAGGATGCGCACCCA
The DNA here is from genome assembly GCF_052245475.1 of Streptomyces sp. 7N604. Taxonomy (NCBI): domain Bacteria; kingdom Bacillati; phylum Actinomycetota; class Actinomycetes; order Kitasatosporales; family Streptomycetaceae; genus Streptomyces; species Streptomyces sp. 7N604. The sequence goes on from NZ_JBQQBX010000036.1 coordinate 47,201, forward strand.
GAGGAGGTCCGCGTGCGTCGTGATACGCGCGGCCCGCGGGTCGGGGAGGAGAAGGGGAAGGAGGTCGTCCGGAGCCCGGTAGCCCGACTCGACCGTGGTGATCCAGTCGACCGAGAGCAGGAAGTGCCACAGCGCCCGCTCCGCCTCCGGAGTCACCGCGATCATGCCGAGGACGCTCGCCCGGCAGTGCGCCCGCTTGGCCTCCCACCGGTCGTCCGCCGTGTAGGCCAGGAGGCCGTCGATCCGGCCGCCGCCCTCCGGGGAGCGGTGGACCGCGTAGTACGGCTCCGTCCACGGCTGGGAGGGGATGCGGATGTCGCCGGTGGCGCGCCGCCACCAGCGCTCGTTGCGGCTGACCACCCCGTGCTGCGCCGCGCGCAGCCGCTCGTGCAGCTCCGGGCCCAGCTTCCGTACGTCCGCGCCGTCGACCAGGTCCACCCGGCCGCCGTCGCAGGGGCCCGACCAGCGCGTGTCGAGGCCCGCCCGCGCCACGTCGACCTCCCACTCGGTGATCCAGGTGGCCGGGCCGAAGCCGTACCGTCCGTAGATCGGGTACTCCGCGGCGATCAGCGTGGAGACGACGTCGCCGCGCTCCTTCGCCTGCGCCAGGTCCGTGTCGATCATCCGGCTGAGCAGGCCGCGCCGCCGGTGCGTGGGCGAGACCGTTACGTCGCTGACCGCGTTGGCGGGCAGCGAGGCGCCGCCCACCACCGTGAGCAGCTGCGGGAAGCTGCGGTACGTGCCGACGCAGTACCCCGCGTCGAACGCCCCCTGCGCCCGGTCCAGGTCGGCTGCCGCGCGCCGCGCCTCGACCTCCTCGGCGGAGATATCCGGCTCCCGCAGGAAGCCGGTCGCCAGGGCGCGCAGCCAGTCGGGCAGTTCGGCGTCGCTGATGGTACGGACCTCGAGGCTCATGCCCGCCACGCTAAGCGAGGGCGCGGCCGCGGGGCGCTCGATTTTCCGTCGCCGGTAGCGGTGCCCTGCTTTATGCCAGCAGGTCGTCCACCTGGGCCTCGCCGGCCCGGTAACGGCGGGCGATCTCCGCGCTGCAACCGTCCGCCGTCTGCTGCAGCTGCTGCCGCCGCCGCGAGACCTGCTGCTCGCAGCGCACCAGCCGCCCCATCGCGCCGAGCAACTCCTCGTCCGTACGCGAGTCCAGGTCCGACAGCTGCACCTCGGCGAGCATGTCCTCGGCGAGCTGCCGGTACTTCTCACTGTGCGGGGTCCCCAGCGTCACGTGCCGCGCCGACCTGCCGCGGGAGGGGCCGTCCGCCAGGATCTCGTGCAGCCGGTCCACCACCGGCGACTCCGGTGCGGTCCGCCGTCCCTGCTCGGCCCTGAGGATGTCGATCCGGCCCTGCAGGAGCCGCCGTACATAACTGAGGTCGGCCTCCTCCTGCTGCGACTCGCGGCGCAGCGCCCGGAGTTCGGGCAGCCGCAGCGTCCGCAGGTCGGGCTGCGGGGCGTCGGCAGGCGCCCCCGGAGCCGTACGCTGCGTCGGCGGGCGGCTGGTCGTGGCCGCGCGTCCGGTGCCTGGTGTAGTCATCCCTCATCCGTCCCCTCGTTCGGTGCTGCGTCAGGTTGCCGACGTACGCACCGCGTGGATGCATCGTGCCACTATCGGCCGTGCACGTGCATCGGCACCGCTCTCGACAGAACCCGGACGGACGCAGGGCATCATGGTCCGTATGCGTGCTGTGGTGCAGAGGGTGAACGGGGCGAGCGTCGTCGTCGACGGGGAGACGGTGGGCGAGATCGTCGGTCAGGGCCTGTGCGTGCTGGTCGGAGTCACCCACGAGGACACCCGGGAGAAGGCCGCGGCGCTGGCCCGCAAGCTCTGGTCGGTACGCATTCTGGAGGGCGAGAAGTCCTGCTCGGACCTGGACGCACCCCTGCTGGTGATCTCCCAGTTCACTCTCTACGGTGACGCCCGCAAGGGCCGCAGGCCCACCTGGAACGCGGCTGCTCCGGGCGAGATCGCCGAGCCGCTCGTCGACGAGGTCGTGGCGCAGCTGCGGGCGCTCGGCGCGCACGTGGAAACGGGCCGGTTCGGAGCGGCCATGAAGGTCTCGCTCACGAACGACGGCCCGTTCACGGTGCTCATCGAGGTCTGAGGGCCTTACCTCACTTCACCGAGCCCGCCATCACCCCCTGTACGAAGTGCCGCTGGAACGCGAAGAACACGGCCACCGGCACGATCAGCGACAGGAAGGCCCCGGGCGCCAGCACCCCGATGTTGCTGCCGAACTGCCGCATCTGCGACTGCAGGGCCACGGTCAGCGGCTGCGAGGTGCTGTCGGCGAAGATCAGGGCCACCAGCATGTCGTTCCACACCCACAGGAACTGGAAGATGGCCAGGGACGCGATCGCAGGGCGCCCCAGGGGCAGTACCAGCCGGGCGAAGATCCGCCACTCCCCGCCGCCGTCCATCCGGGCGGCCTCCAGCATCTCGCGGGGGATCTCCGCGAAGTAGTTGCGGAGCAGGAAGATGGCGAACGGCAGCCCGTACGCGACGTGGAAGAGGATCACTCCGGGGATCGTGCCGAAGAGGCCGAGCGCCCCGAACATCTTCGCCACCGGCAGCAGCCCGACCTGGACGGGCACCACGAGCATGCCCACCACGACCAGGAAGATCCAGTCGCGGCCGGGGAACTCCAGCCATGCGAAGGCGTATCCGGCCAGGGCCGCGACGACGACCACCGTGGCCGTCGCGGGCACCGAGATCAACACCGTGTTCCAGAAGGCGTCGACCATTCCGGAGTCCTCGAGCAGGCCCGAGTAGCTCTCGAAGGAGAGGCTGCCGGACCCGGTCAGGGCGGTCCACCAGCCGGTGGCGGCGTTGTCCTCCTCCGACCGCAGCGAGGCGATGAAGAGCCCGAAGGCCGGGGTGAGCCACAGCAGTCCGACGATCGCGAGGAAGACCTGCACCAGGCCGCGGCCCGCCCGCCGCGCCAGCCAGGTGGCGGGGCTCCGCCTCGGCGCGGCCGTCCCGGCGGGACGCGTCGGCGTGGTCCGGGGAGGGGCGTCGGCGGTCATGACTGGCTCCTGCGGAAGCGACGGATGTTGAAGATCATGGCCGGGACCACCAGGAGCAGCAGGAGGACGCCCAGGGCGCTGCCGAGGCCCTGGTTGTTGCCGCCGCCGAAGGAGACCAGCCACATTTGCAGGGCCAGCACGTTGGCGTCCTGCTGCACCGGGCCCGGGGCGATGATGTAGACGAGGTCGAAGACCTTCATCACATTGATCACCAGGGTCACGAAGACCACGCCGAGTACGGGGGCGAGCAGCGGCACGGTGATCCTGCGGAAGATCTGCCACTCGTTCGCGCCGTCCATCCGCGCCGCCTCCAGGACGTCCCGGGGCATGGCCGCGAGCCCGGCGCCGATCAGCACCATCGCGAACCCGGTCCAGATCCACAGATACGCGCCGATGATCGCCGGAGTGATGAGGGCCGGGCCGAGCCACTCGATGCCCCCGTACGGCTCGGCGAAGTTCTCCGCCGGGAGCCGTACGGCGTACTCGCCCGCCTTCAGACCCGTGAAGCGGTACGAGCCGTCGGCCGCCGTGGTCGCCTTGCCCGCGACCCGGTCCCCCTGGACCGCTTCGACGACCATGTGCGGGAGGCCGTGCTCGGCCGGGTCGACCCGGCCGGGCTTGCCGCCGCCGCCCAGAGTGAAGTCGACCCAGACCACGCCGCGCAGCTCGCCGCCGGCCGCCGGGGCGGCCGAGGCCTTGCGGGCGGGCTTCGCCTCCTTCGGCAGCTCCTTGGGCGGCACGCCGACCAGGCCGAGGTTCACGGTGTTGCCGGGGGAGGCCTTGTCCTTCGTCGTGTACGAGCCGTCGGAGCCCTTGGTCAGGAACGTGCTGTCCTTGGGACGGGCGGTCGGATAGCCGGTGCTCTTGTCGAAGGTGTCGTGCACGCCGACCGCGACCGCGTTGAGCACGCCCCGCTGGGGGTCCTGCTCGTAGACGACGCGGAAGATGATGCCGGCGGCGAGGAAGGAGATCGCCATCGGCATGAACAGCACCAGCTTGAACGCGGTGGCCCAGCGGATCTTCTCGGTGAGCACGGCCAGCACCAGGCCGAGTCCGGTCAGCAGCGCGGGGGCGACCACGACCCAGACGGTGCTGTTGCGGATCGCCTTGAGCGTCGCCGGGTCGCGGAACATCTCCGCGTAGTTCTCGGCGCCGACGAACTGCGTGCCCGAGGCGTCGAAGAAGCTGCGGCCGACGGTGAACAGGATCGGGTACGCGACCAGGGCGCCGAGCAGCAGCAGCGCGGGCAGCAGGAAGATCAGGGCGACGAGCCGCCGTCGGCGCGCGGCGCGCCGGCGTAGGTCGGGCACGGAGCCCGGCAGGGCGCCGCCCCCCTTACGGGGCGGCGCCTTGCGTGCGGCACCGGGTGGCCCGGTGCCCTTCACAGGGGTGGCTGACATGAGTTACGGGTCCTCAGTCCTGGGTGTCCTTGTACGCCTTGGCGGCGGCGGCCTCGAGCTTGCGAGCGGTGCCCTCGGGGTCGGACGGGTCGCGCAGGAAGTCCTGGAGCAGCTTCCACTCGCCCGCGCCCTTGGTTCCGCCGAAGGCGGCCGGGGCCAGGTCGGACAGGTCGAACCGCACCGAGTCGCCCGCCTTCACCAGCGCCTGCGCGCTCTTCCGGCTGGCGTCGTCCTGGTAGGCGTCCGGATTCAGGCTCTCGTTGGGGGAGGTGAAGCCGCCTGCCTTGGCCCACACCTCGGCCGCCTCGGGCGTCGCCATGAACTCGACGAGCTTCTGGGCGGCCTCGCGGTTCTTCCCGGCCTTGAGGACGGCCGCCGCGTCACCGCCGCCGACCACCGGTGTCTTCCCGCCCTTGACCGCCGGGAAGGGGAAGAACTTCGCGTCCTCGCCGACCTTCTTCTTGAACTCGCCGGAGACGATGCCGCCGACGAAGTCGCCCTCGTAGACCATCCCGGCCTTCGGGTCGTTGCCGAAGACCTGCTCGACGGACTCGGGGAAGTCGGTGCGCAGCGCGCCGGAGCTGCCCCCGGCCACCAGGTTCTTGTCCTTGAACAGCTCGCCGAGCGTGGTCAGGGCCTTCACCACGGTGGGGTGGGTCCACGGGATCTTGCGCTCGGCCAGCTTGTCGTAGTTCTCGGGCCCGGCCTGGGAGAGGTAGACGTTCTCGAACCAGTCGGTGAGGGTCCAGCCGTCCTCGCCCGCGACGGAGAAGGCGGGCAGACCGGAGTCGGAGACGGTCTTGCCGGCCTTCAGCATCGCGTCGTAGGTCTTCGGCGGCTCGACCCCGGCCTGCGTGAAGGCGTCCGGGCTGTACCAGACCGTCGACTTGTTGGAGGCCTTGAAGTAGAGGCCGTAGTACTTGCCGTTGACGGTGCCGTAGTCCCGCCACACGGGTGCGAAGTGGATCCCGGCCTTCTCGTAGACGTTGGCGGAGAGGGGCTGGAGCCAGCCCTTGCCCGCGAACTCCTTGAGGACGCCGGGCTGCGGCACCATCACCACGTCGGGGGCATTGCCGCCCTCGATCTTGCTGCCGATGACAGTGGAGACGTTGTCGCCGGTGGAGATGAAGTTGACCTTGGCGCCGGTCTTCTCGGAGAAGGCGTCCAGCACCTTCTTGAAGTTCTTCTGCTCGACGCCGGTCCACACTCCGGCGACCGTGACGGACTGGCCCTTCAGCTCCTGCTTGCCGGAGCTCCCGCTGCCGCTTCCGCCGCAGGCGGTGGCGGTCAGGGCGAGGCCGAGGGCCGCAGCGCCGGTCGCGGCTATGCGTCGTCTCGTGGCGTGGCTCATGAGGTGATTCCCTTCGAGGAGTCGGCGGAGTTCGTGGAGTCCGTCGAGTTGGCGGGGTTGGCCGGGTTGCCGGGGGTCTTGGGGGTGTCCGGGGTGGGGGCGGGGTCGCTGATCCACCAGGCGGCGGTGGAGGCGGGGAGGATCCCCGGCGGGCAGTCGCCGCTCGCGAGCAGCGGGGCACCGGCGGCCGGCGCCGGTACGGGGCCGAGGCCGAAGTTGACCGCGCAGACCAGCCCGTCGCCGCGTACGAACGCGAGGACCTGCGGGTCGGTCTCGAGCCAGCGCAGGGTCCCTTCGCCCAGCTGCGGCAGGCTGCGGCGCAGCGCGAGACCGTCGCGGTAGAGGTGCCAGAAGGAGCGGGTGTCGGTCAGCGCCCGGTCGGTGGCGTGCTGCGCGAACCACTCGGGCTGCGGCAGCCACGGCCGGGCCGCGCTGCCGGCCGCGGTGAAGCCGAACGGCGAGGCCTGCCCCGACCAGGGCAGCGGCACCCGGCAGCCGTCGCGTATCCGGAGGCGGCTGCCGGTCCTGCGGAAGATCGGGTCGGTGAGCACCTCGTCGGGCAGGTCGTCCACCTCGGGCAGACCCAGCTCCTCGCCCTGGTAGACGTACGCGGCGCCGGGCAGCGCGAGCATCAGCAGGGCGGCGGCTCGGGCCCGCGCGGTACCGACCTCGGTGGACTCGCCCGCGTAGCGGGTGACGGTCCTGACCTGGTCGTGGTTGTTGAGCACCCAGGTAACGGTGGAGCCGGTACCCGCGATGTCGGTGAGCGCCTCGGAGATGGCCTTCCGGAAGGCGTCGACGTCCCACTGGGCGCTGAGCAGGTCGAAGAAGAACGCCTGGTGCAGCTCGTCCGGGCGGACGTACTCGGCGTGTTCGCGGGGCGTCGGCACGGACACCTCGCCGACCAGCAGCCGGTCGAGCCCGTCGCGTGCCGTGTACTCCTCGCACACCGCACGCCAGTCGCGCCACACCTGGTGAACCTCGGGCTGGTTCCAGGCCAGCGGGTTGACCGAGTCGCGGGCGCGCTCGTCGGCCTCAGGGTCGGGCGAGTCGGGGAGCGACGGGTGCTTGAACAGGCCCGCGGCCACGTCGATCCGGAAGCCATCGACCCCGCGGTCGAGCCAGAAGCGCAGCACCTCGTCGAAGGAGTCGCCCACGGCCGGCTCGCGCCAGTTGAGGTCGGGCTGCTCCGGGGTGAACAGGTGGAGGTACCACTGGCCGGGCTCGCCGTCCGCCTCGGTCACCCTGGACCAGGCGGGGCCGCCGAACATGGCCCGCCAGTTGTTGGGCGGCAGTTCGCCGTGCGCGCCGCGCCCGTCGGCGAAGTGGAAGCGGGCGCGGGCCGCGCTGCCCGGGCCGTCCTCGAGCGCCGCGCGGAACCACGGGTGCTCGCTGGAGCAGTGGTTGGGGACGATGTCGATGAGGATCTTCAGGCCGAGCCGGTGGGCGTCCGCCACGAGGTTGTCGAACTCGGCGAGGTCGCCGAAGACCGGGTCGACGCCGCAGTAGTCGGCGACGTCGTAGCCGTGGTCGTGGTGCGGGGACGGGTAGAACGGGCTGAGCCAGATGCCGTCCACGCCCAGCTTCTTGAGATACGGCAGTCCCGCCCGGACGCCGGCCAGGTCGCCGATGCCGTCCCCGGTGCTGTCGAGGAAGCTGCGGACGTAGACCTGGTAGATCACCGCATCCCGCCACCAGTGCTGGGGGGAGGCGGCCGTGCCTGTGTGCATTCCCGTTGACCCGTCTGTCCGACTCGGTGCGCCTCGCGATCCTCCGCCCGGCGCGTGATGCATGCATGTTAAGTAGCCGTATCGAACAGGTGTCAATGAGTGCGCAGGAAAATACCTGGCAATGCAAGGAGAGTTGTCCAGATTTGCACGGACTTTTGAAGAGGCGCCTGTAGATAACAGGTAACTAAACGGCCCTGAAGTCGGCCCTGGGATCGAGCCTCAGCCGCGGCGGACGATCGCCCCGAGCTCCCGCGCCAGCCGGGCAACCGCGTGGTCCGGGGTCTCCCGCTGCGCCATCGCGTCGTGCACGACGGCCTGGACCGCCAGGTTCACCTGCTCGTACCGCGGGCTCTTGGGGCGCGGCCTCGCGTCGAGCACGCTCTGCCGGAGCGTGGGCAGATACGGGTAGCGGCGCACCAGCGCCGGGTCGGTGTACAGATCGGCCCACACGGGCGGCAGCGCACCCTCGGTGAGCACCTGCCGCTGGACCCTCTCGCTCGTCAGATAGCCCAGCAGGTCCGCGGCGGACTCCTTGTGCCGGGAGTGCGCGTTGACCGCGAGGTTCGAGCCGCCGAGCACGCCCACGGCGCGTCGCTGCGGCCCCGGCAGCGGGACCACGCCGAACTTCCCCGCCACCTTCGAGTCCCCGCGGCTCGCCAGCCTGTGGACGTACGGCCAGTTGCGCAGGAAGAGCAGATCGCCGTTCTGGAAGGCCCGGCGGGACTCCTCCTCCTTGTAGGCGAGCGCCTTCTCGGGGATCCACCCCTCCCGCACGCCGTCGGTCAGGAACGCCAGCCCCTTGCGGGCGGCCTCGGAGTCCACGGTCACCCGGGCGCCCTCGTTCGCGAGGACCGAGCCGCCGGCCGACTGCACGGCCTCGATGGCGTTCACCGTGAGCCTCTCGTACGGCAGGAACTGCCCGGCGTAGCCGTCCAGGCCGTACTCCGGGGCCACGGTCTTCGCCAGCCGCTCCAGCTCGGCCCAGGTGCGCGGCGGCCGCTCGCCCGCCTTGTGCAGCACGTCCTTGCGGTAGTAGAGCAGGCCCGCGTTGGTGACGTACGGCAGCGCGTGCAGCCGCCCGCCGAAGGTGGCGGTCTCCACCACGGGCGGCAGGAAGCGCTTGATGGGGAAGCGGTCGGCGTCCAGCGGGGCGATCCAGCCCGCCGCCGCGAACTCGGAGGTCCAGGCGACGTCGATGTTGAGCACGTCGAAGCGGTCGCTGCCGGAGCGCAGGCTGGTGGTCATCTGGGCGCGGACCTCGTCCGCGGCCTCCGGCAGTTCGACCAGGGTGACCTTCTCGGCGGGGTGCGTACGGTTCCAGTCGTCGAGGACACCGCGCAGATAGCTGGTCAGGTCCCCGCCGGTCACCAGCGTCATGGGGCCGCGGCCGTCGCCGTCCGCCACCTCACCGGCCCTGGCGCCCGTACCCGCATAGCCCACGAGGATCAGCGCTGTTGCCAGGAGCCCCCTACCCGCGGCACGTGTCCACCGCATAGGTTCCTCCTTGGCACACCGGCGCCGGCCGCCCTGCCGACTTCCGCGCCCCTGTATACCTGTTAGGCATGCGCGATACTAGACGTCGCGGACATATCCGAGGGCGATCCGGCTCACAGCCCGGAGCTGTCGGCTAACGAGTAGGTAACGGCGGGGAGGGAGGAGGGCGAGCGTGCGTCTGTCCCTCCTCGCGCTTCTCGCCAAGGGCCCGGCCCACGGCTACGAGCTGAAGCTGGCCCTTGAGAAGCTCCTGGGCGCCGCGTACCCTCAGCCCAACGTCGGGCAGATCTACGTGACCTTGGGCAGGCTGGAGAAATCCGGGCTGATCGAGGGCGAGGACGTCACCCAGTCGAGCCGGCCGAACAAGCGCATCTACCAGCTCACCGACGCGGGGCGTGAGGCGGTGGCCGCGTGGTTCGACGAGCCGACGGAAGAGCCGCGGGTGCGGGACGAGTTCTTCATGAAGCTCGCCATCGCCCCGGAAACGGGCATGGCCGACCAGATCGCCCTGATCAACAAGCAGCGTCGCCACTACCTCAACACCATGCGTGATCTGTCGAAGCTGGCCGCGACCGAGGACCGGGACAACCGGGTCGCGCAGCTGCTCATCGAGGGCGCGATGCTGCATCTGCAGGCGGACCTCGACTGGTTGGAGCGCTGTCAGGAGGAGCTGGAATGAGCCGCGAGCGCAGCCAGAGCCAGGGAGCCGCAGAAGCGGCTCCCATCGTCAGAGCCGAGGGCCTGGTCAAGACGCACCGGTCCGACGGCGCCCCCGTCAAGGCCGTACGCGGGGTGGACCTGTCCGTCGAGCACGGCGAGTTCGTGGCCGTCACCGGCCCTTCCGGCGCCGGAAAGTCCACCCTGCTCCATCTGCTCGGCGGCCTGCACCGGCCGGACAGCGGGCGTATCTGGCTCGAGGGCGCGCGGGTCGACACCTACAGCGAGGCCCGCTGGGCGCTGCTGCGCCGCCGCCGTATCGGCATCGTCTTCCAGTTCTTCAACCTGGTCTCCCACCTGACCGTGGCCGACAACGTCGAGCTGCCCGCGCTGCTCGCGGGCAGCTCCCCGCGGCAGGCCAGGGAGAGCCGCGCCGAGCTCCTCGCCGACCTCGGCCTCGACGGCAAGGAGAACAGCACGCCGGGTGAGCTGTCCGGCGGCGAGCAGCAGCGCGTCGCGCTCGCCCGCGCGCTGGTCAACCAGCCAGGCCTGCTGCTCGCCGACGAGCCCGCGGGCAGCCTCGACAGCAAGGGCACCCGTGAGGTGCTGCGGCTGCTGTCCCGCTACCACGAGCGCGGCCAGACCATCGTGCTGGTCACCCACGATGCCCGGATGGCGAGCGCCGCGGACCGGGTGATCAGCCTCTTCGACGGGCGGATCGCCGACGACGCGAAGCTCGGCGGCAGTGACGGCGACGGTGACGGCAAGCGCGGCGGCAAGCGGCGCCCTGGCGGCGTCTCCGGCATGCTCGAGCTGAAGGGCTGACCAGGATGCGGGCCGTCGCTGTGCGCTGGGCACGTCTGCGTGCCGCCGCGGTGCGCGGGGTGACCGGACCGCAGCGGCTTGCCCTGGGTGCCACCGCGCGCTGGGTGCGCGCCGACCTCCGGGCGCACCGCGGCGAATCGCTGTTCCTGGTCCTCGCCACGGCCGGGATCATCGTCTCGCTGCTGCTCGCGGGCGCCTTTCTGGCGTACGCGGCGAACCCCTGGCAGCGGGTGTTCACCCAGTCCTCCGGCGCCCACGTCTGGATCCAGACCAAGGGCACGGCCGACCCCGCGGCCGACCCCGCGGCGCTCGCCGGTCTCGACGGGGTCGATGCCGCGTCCGGGCCGTTCAGCACCGCGGGCGCCACCGCGGAGCTCAGCGGCGCCAGGGCCACGGTGCAGCTGCGCGCCGCCGAGGCCGATCCGCCCGACGTGGCGCGCCCGTTGGTGACCGCCGGCCGCTGGCTCGGTGCGGGAGCGGGCGAGGGTACGGGATCGGGCGCGGGCGCGGAGAGCGGGATCGTGCTGGAGGGCTCGCTCGCCCGCGCGCTGTGGGCCGAGCCCGGCGACTCGCTCAAGGTCCGCGGCTCCGGCGGGGCCGTTCAGACCCTCCGCGTGACCGGCATCGCGGACACCGCCGAGCCGCACTACAGCCCGGGAGAGACCCCCGGCACGGCCTGGGTGCTCCCGTCCGCCCTGCACCGCGTAGAGCCCGACGAATCCCGCCTCGGCCAGACGATCGGGCTGCGGCTCACCGAACCCGACGACACCGACTTCGCCGTCCAGCAGGCCGTCACCAAGCTCGGCGCCGACCAGATCGCGAAGGTCTCCACCTGGCAGGGGGCGCGGGCCGACGCCGAGGGCGGGGACCGCCTTCTCGGGCTGCTGCTCGGCCTGTTCGGGCTCGGAGCGCTGCTGGCCGCGGCCCTCGCCGTGGCCGGGGCGATCAGCACCAGGATCCGCGGCCATCTGCGGGACATATCGATCCTCAAGGCCATCGGGTTCACCCCCGCCCAGCTCGTCCGCACCTTCCTCGTCGAGCACGCGGCCCTCGCCCTGCTCGGCGTGGCCTGCGGGGCGGTCCTCACCGAGGTGCTGGGACCGCGGATGCCCGGCCGGGTCGGCGAGGCGATGCGGCTGTGGCAGGCGCTGCCCGCCCACACCTGGATCCCGCTGGCGATCCCGTTCGGCGCGCTGCTGCTCATCACCTGTACGACGGGACTGGCCGCCTGGCGGGCCGGCCGCGTCCCGCCCGTGCCCGTCGCCCAGGCCGCGATGCCCGCGGGGCGCCGGAGCATGCCCGGAACGGTGCGGCGGGCCCTCGGCCTGCGCCTCCCGCCGGCCCTGGTGCTCGGCTGGCGCGGCGCCTTCCACTCGCGGGCGCGCGGCCTCGCCGCCGCCGCCCGGCTCGCCGTTCCGCTGCTGCTGATCACCGTGGTCCTCGGGGCCTGGACCACCCTGGACCGCTTCGAGGCCCACCCGGAACAGGTCGGACTCCCCGCCGCGCTCACCGTCCGCGGCGACGATCTCGACGGCGGCACGGTACGGCGGATGCTGGCCGACCGCCCGGAGGTGACCGCGGCCTACCCGGGTGCGGAGGTCGAGGCGCTGGTCCCCGGCCAGACCGGCACGATCACACTGCGCGGCCTGGGCACGGCCCGCGACCCGTACCCCTTCACCGTCGCCGAGGGGCGCGCCGCCCACGGGCCCGACGAGGCGGTCGCCGGGCAGGGGCTCCTCGACCTGCTCGGTGTGGAGGTCGGCGACTGGGTGCGCATGACGGTCGAGGGCAGCCCGCAGGTGCTGCACATCGTCGGGCGCAGCATCGAGCCCGAGGACGGCGGCCGGGTGATCTCCACGGCCGTCGACACCCTGCGGGAGGGGGACGCCACGCTGCGGCCCGGCTTCTACCACGTCGTGCTCGACCGGGACGCCGACCCCGCCGCGGTCGGCGCCCGCCTGTCGGCATCCGCGGCGGCGCAGGCGCAGGGCGGGCAGCTGGACGTACGGGAGATCCCCAACCCGGTGGACGAACTGTCGGCCGTACGCGGTGTGCTGGCCGGGCTCGTCACCGTCCTCGCGCTGATCGGCCTCGCCGAGCTCTCGACGACGATCGGCGCGGGCGTGCGCGACCGCCGCCGGGATCTGCTCGCGCTCAAGGCCATTGGGCTGACCCCGCGCCAGATCATCGCGGTGATCGTGGCCGGGACGGGCTTCACCGCGCTGGCCGCGGCGGTGGCCGGGACGGCGACGGGCGTCCTGGCGGCCGGCTGGCTGATCGACCTGCAGGGCAGCTCGAGCGGCATCGGCGCGGGTATCGCCCAGCAGCCCCCGCTCGCGGCCCTCCTGCTGGTCGGCGCGGCGGCGGTGGCGGGCGCGGTGGCCGTCTCGGTCCTGCCGGCATCCCGTGCCGTACGCCAACGCCTTGCGGACACCCTGAGCGACACACTCTGACCGCCCCCGGACACCGCGGCTTCCGCCGCCCGCCGCGGGCTCCGGGCACTCTGCCGGGCAGGTGGCCGGGCCCCAGGTTCGGCGAAGTCGCGGGCGCGGGCCGCGTCAACCGAAGACGTGCGTCCCGGGCGCCCTGCCGGGCTGTTGAGCAGCGCGGAGGCGGTCAGGCTTCCGGTTCGGGGAAGTCGCGGGAGCGGGCCGCGTCGTTGTCCGCCGTGGCCCGGTGCTCGGTCGGTCCGGCGAGGGCGGGGCCGTGGCCACCGGCCCTGGGGCTTCTGCCGTGTTGTGCCGTGGGGCGGCGTCGGTCGGAGACGTGCGTACCGGTGCCCTGCCGGGCTGTTGAGCAGCGCGGAGGCGGTCAGGCTTCCGGTTCGGAGAAGTCGCGGGCGCGGGCCGCGTCGGTTGTCCGCCGTGGCCCGGTGCTCCGTCGGTCCCGCGAGGGCGGGGCCATGGCCACAGGGCGCCGGGCCTTCGTCGCGGAGTCGCACCGGCCGTGAGGCCTACGGCTCGACGACGACTTCCTGCGCCGCAGCCGTTGCGTCCACGATCAGCTCCGCGTCCACCGGCACATTCCGCTTCACCAGTGCCAGCGCGATCGGCCCCAGCTCGTAGTGGCGCGCCGACGTCGTGACGAAGCCGAGCTGGCGCCCCTCCTCGCCGTCCGCCGCCAGCCGCACCGGCGCCCCGTGCCCCGGCAGCTTCACCTCGCTGCCGTCCAGGTGCAGGAAGACCAGCCGACGTGGCGGTTTCCCCAGGTTGTGGACGCGCGCCACGGTCTCCTGGCCCCGGTAGCAGCCTTTGTCCAGGTGGACGGCCGTGTCCAGCCAGCCCACCTCGTGCGGGATCGTCCGGTGGTCGGTCTCCAGGCCGAAGCGCGGCCGGTGCGCCTCCACGCGCAGCGCCTCCAGCGCCATGACGCCGATCGCCGGTCCGTTCGCCTCGGCGAATTTCTCCAGGGAGGCGCGCGGCAGGAAGAGGTCCCGGCCGTGCGCGGTCTCCCGTACGACGACACCGTCGGGCGTCTCGGCGATCGACCCCGCGGGGAGGTGGACGACCCCGTAGTCGCCCGTCGCGTCCTTCACCTCGACCCGGTAGAAGAACTTCATGCCTTCCAGGTAGGCGATCAGGTCGCCCTGCGTGCCCGGCTCGACGTGCGCCCACGTCGTCTCGCCGTCGTCCACCAGGTAGAGCGCATGCTCGATGTGACCGTGCGCGGACAGCACCAGCGCCTCGGTGGCCTGGCCCGGCGGCAGTTCTGTGACGTGCTGGGTGAGCAGCAGATGCAGCCAGCTCAGCCGTTCCGGGCCGCTGATCGTGACGACGCCGCGGTGCGAGAGGTCCACGAACCCGGTGCCGCCGGCGAGCGCGCGCTGCTCGCGGAACAGATCGCCGTAGTGCGCGGCGACGCCTTCATCGGGGGCCTCGGCGGGAACCGCGCCGGGCAGCGACAGCAGGAGGCTCTTCATAGCTATTAGCCTACGGTCCGGTAGGCGGGCCGGTAGTGGGCCCACCACCTGACGTGGCCTTCTTCACCGTGCAGTCCCGGCACCTGCCGAAGATGGCGAAGTGCTTCAGATCGGTGTCGAAGCCGAAGGACTCCCGCAGCTGGTCGGTGAAGCCCGAGGCCACCGACGCGTCGGCCTCGATCACGTCCGAGCAGTCCCGGCACACCAGGTGCAGGTGGTGGTGCCGGTCCGCCAGGTGGTACGTGGGGGCCCCGTGCCCGAGGTGGGCATGGCTGACCAGGCCGAGCTCCTCCAGCAGCTCCAGCGTCCGGTACACCGTGGAGATGTTCACGCCACCCGCGGTGCGCCGCACCTCGGTGAGGATGGCGTCCGGAGTCGCGTGCTCCAGCTTGTCCACGGCCTCCAGTACGAGCTGGCGCTGCGGGGTCAGCCGGTACCCGCGCCTTCTGAGATCGCTCTGCCAGTCGGTGGTCACCACACGGTCAGTGTAGGAGGGGGGCCGCCCGCAGCGGCCTCGCCGACGGCGATCAAGTGTCGGCGCACCCTGCCGACCACGCGGCCGCCTCCTTGAAGAAGGCGATCTACTTGAAGAAGGCGATGCCGTCATCCGGCAGGTCCTTGAGGTCCTTGGCCCACTCGCGGGGGTCGACGACCTTCTTCAGATGCGCCGACATGTACGGGCGCAGCTCCACCTCGGGGGAGGATTTCTCGCCGACCCACATCAGGTCGCCCTTCACGTAGCCGTAGAGCCGCTTCCCGCCGGAGTACGGCCCCGAGGCGGCGGTACGGGCCACGGCGTCGGTGGCCAGGTCGATCTGCGGCTTCTTGTCGGCCAGCTCGCCGTACCAGACCTCGGCGACGCCCTGGTCCCGGACCATCACGACCTCGACCTTGCGGTCCTTGTCGACCCGCCAGTAGCCGGTCTCCGTCTCCAGCGGGCGGACCTTCCGGCCATCGCTGTCCAGGACCCAGGTGTGCGAGACGTACTCGAGGAAGTCCCGGCCGTCGTGACTGAAGATCACTTCCTGGCCGAAGTTGCACTTCTCGTCCCCGGGGAAGTCGAAGACACCCGCCCCTTCCCAGTGGCCGAGAAGGAAGGCGAGGGGGACGAGGTCCGGGTTGAGGTCGGACGGGATCTCGATCATGAGCTCAGGCGATCTGTGGGGAGAGTGGGGACCGTGCGTGCGATCAGCGCTGGCCCTGGAACAGCTTCTTCACGGTCAGCCCGGCGAACGCGACCACGCCGACGGCGACGAGGACCAGCATGGCGGTGAAGAATGCATCAAGCACGAGCGCGCTCCTCGGACGGAGTGAGGGTTGTCCGGCTTACGGACTGACGGACCTCGACCGAGTCTAGTCTGCGGCGCAGGGGCCGGTGCGGCCGGGCCCGCAGCCCGCCCCAGGAGCGCGCCATGATCTGCCGTAGGCGCTCTAGAGTTGGGGCATGGCGAAGAAGCTCGTGATCAAGGTGACGGCCGGGACGGATGCGCCGGAACGGTGCTCGCAGGCCTTCACGGTGGCGGCGGTCGCCGTGGCCAGCGGGGTCGAGGTCTCGCTCTGGCTGACCGGCGAGTCCGCGTGGTTCGCGCTGCCGGGTCGGGCGGCCGAGTTCGAGCTGCCGCACGCCGCGCCGCTGCCCGAGCTGCTCGAGTCGGTTCTCGCGGGGGGCCTGGTCACGCTGTGCACGCAGTGCGCGGCGCGCCGGGAGATCACGGAGAAGGACGTGATCGACGGGGTGCGGGTCGCGGGGGCGCAGGTGTTCGTGAGCGAGGCCGTGGCGGACGGCGCGCAGGCTCTCGTCTACTGAGCCCGACCCCGTAGGCCCGTAGGCCCGTGACCCTAGTGGCGGCGCTTGCCGTCCAGCTCGTCCCACCAGAGGTCGGACTGCGGGTCTCCCGAGGGGTCGTCCCACCAGCGGTCGTCCGGGCCGCGGCGGTTCGCGACGATCGCCGCGACGGGCGGGATGACCATCGCCGTGATGCACATTCCGACGGCGGCGGGCACCGACCAGAGGCGCACGACTCCCCAGGCCAGGACGAAGAGTCCCAGGCACAACCCCATGAGGACGAAGTACCGCCGACGCCGCACCGCGTACATACGTCCAGCGTACGGCCCGCGCCCGCGGCATGATCCGCGGTTCGGTCCGCAGCGCGGTGGCAGCAGACAGCGCGGAGGGCCGCACCCGCAGAGCTTGTCCAGCCCTGGGGTGCGGCCCTCCGGCCGTACGAAGCGCGTACGCGCGCGTGCCGTCGTCAGACGGCGATGGCGACCTCGGCCGCGGCGCCCTGCTGGGCGACGACGGTGCGGTCGACCGTCCCGCCCGGCACGAGGGCGCGCAGCGTCCACGTGCCCGGGGCGGCGAAGAAGCGGAACTGTCCGGTCGCCGAGGTCGGAACCTCGGCGGTGAACTCGCCGCCGCCGTCGAGGAGGCGGACGTAACCCGAGACGGGCTCGCCGTCGCGGGTCACGGAACCCTGGATGATCGTCTCGCGGGCCACGTCAACACCTGCCAGTTCCGGGCCGCCGGCCTTTGCTCCACACATGTGCGTCCTTGTCTCTCAGGAGGGGGTTCGGGGTCAGTCGTTCAGCCGTCGGCTCAGGCGTTGGCGCCGAGCTCGATCGGCACGCCGACGAGGGAGCCGTACTCGGTCCACGAGCCGTCGTAGTTCTTGACGTTCTCGACGCCGAGCAGCTCGTGCAGCACGAACCAGGTGAGCGCGGAGCGCTCGCCGATCCTGCAGTACGCGATGGTGTCCTTCGACAGGTCCACCTGCTCCTCGGCGTACAGCTCCTTGAGCTCGTCGTCCGACTTGAAGGTGCCGTCGTCGTTGGCGTTCTTCGACCACGGGATGTTGCGGGCGCTCGGCACGTGGCCGGGGCGCTGCGACTGCTCCTGCGGCAGGTGCGCCGGGGCGAGCAGCTTGCCGCTGAACTCGTCGGGCGAGCGCACGTCGACCAGGTTCTGGCTGCCGATCGCGGTCAGGACGTCGTCGCGGAAGGCGCGGATCGCGGTGTTCTGGGCCTTGGCCTTGTACTCGGTGGCCGGGCGGGACGGGACGGCCTCGACCAGGTCGCGGGAGTCGAGCTCCCACTTCTTGCGGCCGCCGTCGAGGAGCTTCACGCTCTCGTGGCCGTAGAGCTTGAAGTACCAGTAGGCGTAGGAGGCGAACCAGTTGTTGTTGCCGCCGTAGAGGACCACTGTGTCGTCGTTGGCGATGCCCCTCTCCGACAGCAGCTTCTCGAAGCCCTCCTGGTCGATGAAGTCACGCCGCACCGGGTCCTGGAGGTCCTTCTTCCAGTCGATGCGGACGGCGTTCTTGATGTGGTTCTTGTCGTAGGCCGAGGTGTCCTCGTCGACCTCGACAATGACCACCTTCGGGTCGTCGATGTGGGCCTCGACCCAGTCGGCGTCCACGAGGACGTCACTGCGGCTCATGTTCTTCTCCTCCGGGGCAGTTGCGGATGCGCGAGCGGTTGCGGCTGCGCGGTCGCGCGTGGCTGTACGGGGTGCGCGACGACGCGCGGCCGCTTCGATGGAGCGGGAGGGGCCCCAAGGGGCCTGCGGAAAGCGGGAGTCGGGACTCCTGCTCAGAGAGTGCGACAGAGCATGGCGGCGACACGGCACAGGTCGACTGCCCGCCGCTTCGTGAGATCCGCCTGTCGCTTCATGCCCCGATCGTAAGGAGCGCGCACTGCCCTGTCACCGGCGTGTCAAATATTGAGATGCATATGTCCGCGATGCGGGACCGGTTGACCGCGGGGCCGCGGCGGGAGGCGGGCGCTGTACAGCCGATGGGCACTCCTTCTGCCCTGCGGACGGCGGCGTCTCACGATCTGACTACCCGGCTACCGCGCCAACGGCTACCCGGATCCCGGCTACCCGGCCAGGGAGACGTCCGTACCCGTGCCGGAGAACTCAAGGCCGCCCTGGGTCGCCGTGATCTTGTCGAGCTTGATGCTGCTGGGCAGGCCGTCGATCTTCAGGTCGTAGTCGAGCACCTGGCGCACCTTGGCGTCCAGCCCGGGGACCGGCAGCCGCGGCAGGCCGTCGGCGCGCAGCCGCACCGTGTCGCCGCCGGAGAGGACGACCGTGCTGTACGTGGTGATGGTGCGGCCCTCGAGGAGGTCGGCGAAGGGGCCGGGCACGCCGATGCCCGCGCCCTCCAGCAGGTCGGTGAGCGGGCCCGTGACCTTGACCTGGCCCTTGCCCGCCCTGTCGGCACCGGCGTAGCCCACCTTCGCGCCCTTGGGAGCGGCCTCCGTCAGATCCGCGTAGGAGATGCGTGCCGAGCCGGTCACGCGGTCCGCGGTCGCGGACGAGAAGCTGCCGTCGATCCGTACGTCCCGCAACTCGGCCTCGACCTCGGCCACCTGGACCGAGTGGCCGCCCGCGCTGGCCGTGACCCCGGTGAGGCCCACGTCCACCTCGTCGAGTTGCTTGCTCGCGACCTGGGTGAGGAACGGGAAGCCCTTGATCGAGACCTCAGGACTGCTGGTGAGCGCCTGACTGCTGCGGATCTTCTCTGCCGCCTCGTCCTCGGCGAGGGCGACGGCCAGGCGGTCGGCCGCCACGAACAGGCCCCCCAGGACGACGGCGATGATCAGAACTATTCGCAGTGCGCGCATCGAGCTGTTTCCCCACCCTCTTGATCAGACCCCGTTGTCTCGCGAGCCTAACGGCACTTCATGGCGAACGACGGTTGCACTCGAAAGAGTGAAGGGTGTGGCGGCCTGAGGCCCCCTCCCGGCTGCGGACGATATGCGGCTCCGCCACGTGGGGCTCCCGCGTGGGGCTCCGCCGCCTGGGGGCTTCGCCCCAGACCCGGAGTCCAGGGCGGAGCCCGCTGTGGGGTCCTGCGGGGAATGCCCCCGGACTCGCCTCAGCCGATGGCCCGGGCCAGCACGTAGACGGCGGGCGCGGCCGTGGCGAGCGGGAGCGCGACCCCGGCCGTCATGTGGACGAAGCGGGACGGGTAGTCGTAGCTCGCCACGCGGAGCCCGATCAGCGCGCAGCCGCCCGCAGCCGCGCCGAGCAGCGCGCCGGACGCGCCGACGCCCGTCGCCCCGCCCGCCGCGATGCCCGCGCCCACGGCCGCGATCAGCGCGGCGGCGGAAGAGACGTAGGGCGGCAGGCGCAACGCGCGCGTGACGGTCGCGACGGCGACCGCGGCGGCACCGATCACCACCGCGTCGGAGGAGACGGCGGAGGCGGCGAGGTGGCCCGCCGCGAGCACGGTGAGCGCGGTGGACGCGACGCCTGCCGTCAGCGCGTACAGCCGCTCGTCCGGCGAACTGTGGCTGCGCAGCTGGAGGATGAGCACCAGCAGGCACCAGACGCCGAGCGTTCCCAGGGCCACGGTCGGGGCGTGCTCGCGGGCGGTCGCGAGCAGGGCGATGTCGGTGGTGACGCCGCCCGCGAAGGCCAGGGCGATGCCCTGGCGGGCGGGCCACATGCCGTTGAGCCGGTACCAGCCCGCGGCCGTCAGCGCCTGTAGCAGGACGACGGGCACGGCGAGCGCGGGGCGGGCCGGCGGGCCGGTCAGCAGCGCGGCGAGCGCCAGCAGCGCCGACAGGCCCGCAGTGAGCAGCGCGGGCTGCATTCCGGGCGGAATGATCGGCGACCGCCCCTCCGCGCGGGCCAGCTGCGCGGGCGTGAGGGCGCCGCGGGTGACGGCGGCGGGGGCGACGGTCGCGGCGCCGCCGGCGGCCCGGCCACCGGGGGCCACGCCCGCGTGGGCGCCCCCCTCCGGGTGCGCCCGGCCCCCGGCGGGGAAGGCGTCGGCCGCCTGGTGCTGGGACGGCGGCAGCGCGCCGCTCTGCTCCGGGGGCAGCGGGCCCGGGCCCTGGGCGCGCGCGGGCGGGAAGTGGGCGGCGCCCGCCGCGCCCGCGGGATCGTACGGCGCGTGGTGGACGGTGCCGGTGTCCTCGTGGGTGGGGCCGTGCCAGGTCAGGGTCTGCGGGTCCTCATAGGGGTGGCCGGACGAGGCGGCGGGCGGCTGCCAGTCCGGCTGCCGCGCGTACGGGTCGCCCGGCTCGTACGGCGCGTACTGGTGGCGCGGCTCGTACGGCGGCTGGTTCGGGTCCCCCGGGTGCCCGTTGTGCGGGCGTCCGTCGTAGGAATGCGGGTCGCGGGGGCGGGAGTCGTACGGATCGTGCTGCCCGTACGGTCCGTGCGGATTCTGCGGCTGGTCGTTCATGGCTTCGCGCTCATCCTCCTGCGAACGGCGGGAGCACCTCGACCGTGCCGCCCTCGGCCAGTGTCACGGTGTCGTGGCTGCGGGTCCCGACCGGGTCCCCGTCGACCAGGAAGGAGCAGCGCAGCAGCACGCGGGCGAACTCCGGCCGCGCGCCGTGCCGTTGCCGCGCCGCCTCCAGGGCCTCGGCGAGCGTCGCCGCCTCGTACGGCTCCTCCGCCGTCTGTGCGGCGGCCTTGGCCGCGGCCCAGTAACGGATCGTGCCGCGGGGCCTGCGGCCCTCGCCGGCTTCGCCGTCCGCGGCCGCGGCGGCGTTCCCGTGCGGTGTGGCCTGCGCTGCGGCCATGGGGGCTCCTGTTCTCGGTTCCGTCGTCCCGGCCCGTCGTCGTCCGTCCGGTTCCGCGACGGCGCTCTCGCGGTGCGCCGCACTCCATGATGGCGGGTGCCACCGACAACCCGTACGAGGACGGGCCGCCGGAGTCGAGCCGAACAGCGGGGCTCTACCGGGCCGCCACCAGCCACTCGGCGACCCGGTGCAGCAGAGTCGGATCCGCCGCGTTCTCCGCGTGTCCGAGGTCCGCCTCGATCCACAGCTCGGCCGCGCCGTCGGGCGCCGCGTCCGCCAGCGAATGCGGGTGGTCGAGCGGGAAGTACGGGTCCCGGTCGCCGTGCACGATCAGCAGCGGGACCGGCGGGATCAGCGGCACTGCCTCGACGGGGGACAGCGGCACCGGGTCCCAGTCCTTCGGGTGGATACGGGTGCGCAGCCCGAACCGGCCGACGAGCCGGCCCAGGCGCCGCTGCACGACCCAGTGCAGCCGCCGCATCGGCGCGGTGCCGCGGTAGTACCAGCGGGCGGGGGCGCTGATCGCCACGACGGCGTCGGTGTGCGTGCCGGCACGCGCGTGTGCGGCGAGGGCAGCGCGCCCCGGTGGAAGTGAATCCGTGCGCCCCCTGTGCTCCGGATGCCCCTGTGCACCGCTTGACGATCCTCCGTACGGCCGAACCGCCGCTGCCGCCGACCCGTAGAGAGCCGCGTGCCGGATGACCACGGAGCCGCCCATGGAGAAGCCGACCGTCGCCACGCGCGCGTGCCCCAGCGACCGCGCCCACCGCACCACGGCCGCCACGTCGAGCACCTCGCGGTCGCCGACGGTGGACCGTCCGCCGGAGCGCCCGTGGCCCCGGAAGGAGAACGTGATCACGGCCGCGTGCTGGGCGAACGTCCGCGCCGCCCGCTGCAGCGCGGGCCGGTGCAGCGAGCCGCTGAAGCCGTGCGCGATCACGATGGCCAGGTCGCCGCGCGGCGTTGTGCCGTCGCCATCGCCGCCGTCGCCGTCCGTCGCGCCGGCGGCCGGCCCGGCGGCACCTCCCGGAGCGCCCGGAGTGCCCGGGGTGCCCGGAGTCCCCGGGGCGCCCGCCCAGGGCTCGTACGCGGCCTCGATCCGTACGCCGTCCTCCGTCAGCAGCCAGGTCCGCCGACGCACCTGACGAACACCCGAAGTGATGGAGGAAACACAAGGCAGTACGAATTCGGCCTCTGGTCCGGAGCTCATGTGGGCTATTCTTGCTCGGAAGAGGATCCGGGCAGCGTAGCCCCCGGGTCCTTTCGTGCTTCACGGCGCCTTGTGCGCGGATGAGCGCGGGCGTGCTCCAGGGCGCGGAGCCGCCGCACGACGGTACAGAGCAGTGCCACATACGTCCTCGCATGGGACCGAGGAGGAACCGACGTAATGGGCAAGCGAAGCATTCCGGATCGTACGATCCGGGCACACGGGTACGACCCCGCGACCGAAGGGGGCCGCCGATGAGCTCACTCCTGCTTCTCACGAACGCCCTGCAGCCCTCCACCGAGGTGCTGCCGGCTCTCGGCCTGCTGCTGCACAGCGTGCGCGTGGCCCCTGCAGAGGGCCCGGCTCTGGTGGACACCCCCGGCGCCGATGTGATCCTCATCGACGGGCGGCGCGACCTCCCGCAGGTGCGGTCCCTGTGCCAGCTTCTTCGCTCCACGGGCCCCGGCTGCCCGCTGATCCTCGTCGTGACGGAGGGCGGGCTCGCCGCCGTCACCGCGGACTGGGGCATCGACGACGTCCTGCTCGACACGGCGGGCCCGGCCGAGGTCGAGGCCCGGCTGCGGCTCGCGATGGGCAGGCAGCAGATCTCGGCGGACGACAGCCCGATGGAGATCCGCAACGGTGACCTGTCGGTCGACGAGGCCACGTACAGCGCCAAACTCAAGGGCCGGGTCCTCGACCTGACCTTCAAGGAGTTCGAGCTCCTGAAGTACCTCGCGCAGCACCCGGGGCGGGTCTTCACGCGCGCGCAGCTGCTCCAGGAGGTGTGGGGCTACGACTACTTCGGCGGTACGCGGACGGTGGACGTCCACGTGCGGCGGCTGCGGGCGAAGCTCGGGCCCGAGCACGAGTCGCTGATCGGGACCGTACGGAACGTCGGCTACCGCTTCGTCACGCCGGAGAAGGTCGACCGGGCGGCGCGTGCCGCGGCGGCCGAGGAGGCCAAGGCGGAGGCGGCGGCGCAGGACGCGGCGGCTGCGGCTTCGGCGGAGCGTGCTGCCGGTACCGCGGACGACGACCCCGAGGTGGCGTCCGAGGGCGCGCTCGAGGGTGTCCAAGCCATTGCAGTACGCCCTGCGAAGGGCTGAGTCATCCCGCGTAGACTGCCCGCCGTGGCCAAGGTGACGCGTGACGATGTGGCAAGACTGGCGGGGACCTCGACCGCGGTTGTCAGCTACGTCATCAACAACGGACCCCGGCCGGTCGCTCCGGCCACCCGCGAGCGGGTACTCGCAGCGATCAAGGAGCTGGGGTACCGGCCGGACAGGGTCGCCCAGGCCATGGCCTCACGCCGTACCGACCTCATAGGAATGATCGTCCCGGACGCGCGGCAGCCGTTCTTCGCGGAGATGGCACACGCGGTGGAACAGGCAGCCGCCGACCGCGGAAAGATGGTCCTGGTCGGGAACTCCGACTACCTGGACGAGCGCGAGGTCCACTATCTGCGGGCCTTCCTCGGCATGCGGGTGGCCGGGCTCATCCTGGTCAGCCAGGGGCCCAGCGAGCACGCGGCCGCAGAGATCGACGCCTGGGACGCGCGCGTGGTGCTGCTGCACCGGCGGCCGGACGCGATCGACGACGTGGCCGTGGTGACGGACGACGTGGGGGGCGCGCAGCTCGCCACCCGGCACCTGCTGGAGCACGGACACGCGTACGTGGCCTGCCTCGGCGGCGTCGAGTCCACCCCGGTCATCGGCGACCCGGTGACCGATCACGTCGAGGGCTGGCGGCGCGCGATGCGCGAGGCGGGGCGGCCGACGGAGGGCCGCCTCTTCCACGCCCAGTACAACCGCTACGACGCGTACCAGGTGGCGCTCGGCCTGCTGGGCGGGCCCGACCGGCCCCCGGCGATCGTGTGCGCGACGGACGACCAGGCGATCGGCGTGCTGCGGGCGGCGCGGGAGCTGCGGATCGACGTACCGGGGGAGCTGGCGGTCGCCGGCTTCGACGACGTGAAGGAAGCGGCCCTGACGGACCCGCCGCTCACGACCATCGCCTCGGACCGCGAGGCGATGGCGCGGGCGGCGGTGGACCTGGTCCTGGACGACGGCCTGCGGGTCGCCGGCGCGCGGCGCGAGCGGCTGAAGCAGTTCCCGTCGGCGCTGGTGGTACGGAAGTCCTGCGGCTGCGCCTGACCTCGCCGGTCCGGCCGCCCCGCTTCGCGGGAGCCAAGCACCGGCGGGGGCAGTCGCGCCCGCCGCACGTCGCGAGGCCGCGTCTGGGCCACTTGCGTCGCGCGCCCGCGGTGGGGCGGTCGCGGTCTTTCGGGGCGGGGCTGCGGTGAGGGTGTTTATGCCGGGCATACGCGCTTCTGCCGGGGTTCTCACGGCGTACTCAGCGAGTTCTCATGTTGCGTGCTCATCGTCGAGGGCATGACCGACAACGATGTGATTCGCAGTCCATACGGCCCGGGCCCGGCTCCGTACGGTGCCTCGCATCCCGCGCCGCCGGTTCATGAGCCTCAGGTGCCCGGCACCGCGCCGGGCGGGCATCGGCGTGCGCGGAGGCCCGTGGCGCTGATCGCCGCGGTGGCCATCGTCGCGGCCGCGGTCGGCGGCGGTTCGGCGCTGCTCGCCGAGAACCTCACCGGGCGGTCGGCCGGCAACGGAAGCCCGGTCAACGGTACGGCCACGTCGAGGTCGGTTTCGACGGGCGGCACCGTCACCGGTGTCGCCGCCGCTGTCGGCCCGAGCGTCGTCGAGATCACCGCGACCTCGCAGACCGGTCGGTCCACCGGCTCCGGCGTCATCACGACCTCGGACGGCGAGATCCTGACCAACAACCACGTCATTTCCGGCGCCTCCTCCATCAAGATCACCTTCAGCAACGGCAAGACCGCTACCGCCGAAGTCGTAGGCACGAACCCCGACTTCGACATGGCGCTGGTCAAGGCACAGGACGTCAGCGGGCTGAGGGCCGCCGTGCTCGGCGACTCCGACAAGGTGAAGGTCGGTGACGAGGTCGTCGCCATCGGGTCGCCCGAGGGTCTGTCCGGGACCGTGACCAGCGGAATCATCTCCGCCCTCGACCGCGACGTGACCGTCCAGAAGGAGGACGGTCAGGGGAGCCAGGGGCAGGGTCAGGGGCCCGGCGGCGACGGGCAGTGGCCGTTCGAGTTCGGCGGCGGGCAGTACAACGGCGAGGTGGGCGGGTCCACCACCACGTACAAGGCGCTGCAGACCGACGCCTCGCTCAACCCGGGCAACTCCGGCGGCGCCCTGGTCAACATGCGCGGCGAGATCATCGGCATCAACTCGGCGATGTACTCGCCGACGTCGGCCGCCGGTGCGCAGTCCCGCGACGCGGGCAGCGTCGGCCTCGGCTTCGCGATTCCGATCAACAAGGTCAAGCGGATTCTCGACGACCTGCGCGACGGCGGGAGCGGAAGCGGGAGCGGTGGCGGCAGCTGAGCCGTCGGCTGGCCGTTGGCCGACGGCCGGCCGGTCCGCCTCGGCGT
Organism: Streptomyces sp. 7N604; assembly: GCF_052245475.1. NCBI lineage: Bacteria > Bacillati > Actinomycetota > Actinomycetes > Kitasatosporales > Streptomycetaceae > Streptomyces > Streptomyces sp. 7N604. The sequence goes on from NZ_JBQQBX010000036.1 coordinate 72,838, forward strand.
TTCTGTTCCTCTCCGCGGGCTGCGGGGCTCCGTCGCTCGGTCGCGGCTTCGTGCGGCCGGGAGTGGTGAGCTGGGGCGTTGTTCGCGGCCGCGCCTGGCCGGGGGTCCGGCGGCTCCGCGCAGGTGCGCGGGTCGGTGCGGTGCCATCGCAGGCGTGACCGGGATGTCCCGCACGCGCCGCGCGCCCGCCCTGCAACCCGCGCGTCCCGCGCCGGGGTTGCGCCAGTGGCGGCCTGCGCCGCCCGCATGCCCCGTGCCTCGCGGCGGCTGCGCCGCGCGGGCGCTCGGCGTGCGAGGCTGGCAGCGTCCGCATCCCGCACAGCCCCCGCACCACCCCGTACCGCCCGCGCCGGCCACAGAGTTCCGCCCCGGCCACAGGCCTCGCCCCGCCCGTGCCGCGGCACCGCGCGCCGAGCCGCTCGTAGAAGACAACCCGAGGTAGCAGCCCCCATGAGTCCCGCCGAAGGCGACCATCGCGACCATCGCGACGTCCGCGATCACCGCATCCTGATCGTCGACGACGAGCCCGCCGTGCGCGAGGCGCTGCAGCGGAGCCTCGCGTTCGAGGGGTACGGCACGGCGCTCGCCCTCGACGGTCTCGACGCGCTCGAGAAGGTCGGCGCGTACGAGCCCGATCTCGTCGTGCTCGACGTGCTGATGCCGCGCATGGACGGGCTCACCGCCGCGCGCAGGCTGCGCGCATCCGGCGCGACCGTGCCCATCCTGATGCTGACCGCGCGTGACACGGTCGGCGACCGCGTCACCGGCCTGGACGCCGGAGCGGACGACTACCTGGTCAAGCCGTTCGAGCTGGACGAGCTGCTGGCCCGGATCCGCGCGCTGCTGCGGCGCAGCTCGTACGCCTCGGCGGCCGGGGTGCCCGAGCCGGAGGGGCGGGTGCTGGCGTTCGGCGACCTGCGGATGGACCTCGCCACGCGCGAGGTCACGCGGGGCGGGCGGACGGTCGAGCTGACGCGCACGGAGTTCACGCTGCTGGAGATGTTCCTCTCCCACCCGCGGCAGGTGCTGACCCGCGAGCAGATCCTCAAGGCCGTATGGGGCTTCGACTTCGAGCCGAGCTCCAACTCCCTCGACGTCTACGTGATGTATCTGCGCCGCAAAACCGAGGCGGGCGGGGAGCCGCGGCTGGTGCACACGGTGCGCGGCGTCGGTTACGTGCTGCGCGGCGGAGCCGGCGCGGTCGGCGGGGACGTCGCCGAGAGCGGGACCGGCGGGCCCGGCGGCACTGGCGGCACTGGCGGGGACGGCGGGCCCCGCCGGGACGGCGGGGCCGCGTGATCCGCCGCTTCAGCCGGCTGCCGCTCCGCTCACGGCTCGCTCTGCTCACTACGGTCGCGGTCGCCGTGGCCGTGGCGGTGTGCGCCATGGTGTGCTGGTTCCTGGTCCAGCGGGCGCTGATCAATTCGCTCGACGACTCCCTCGGGGAGAGCCGCAGCAGCTTCCCCGACCGCGATGTCATCTCGCTGCTCAACTCCGGTCGGTGCCGGGCGACTCCGCCCCCCGAGGCCCAGCAGGGTCTCGGCGACCCCTTCAGGGCGACGATCCAGGTCGTGACGAGCGACGGCGCCGGTTGCGTCGTCCTGGGCGCGCAGTCGCTGAATGTGACGGACGCCGACACGGCCGTGGCGAACGGCAGTTCCCCCGAGGCCGTGCACGACGCCAAGGGCTCGAACGGCGCCGAGTACCGGGTGCTGACCACCCCGCTGCGCGGCACCGACGCCGCCGTGTCCGTCGCCCGCCCCCTGGCCGAGGTCAACGACACCCTCAATACGCTCGCCCTCGTCCTCACCTTCGTCGCCGGGGCAGGCGTGATCGGTGCGGCGAGTGCCGGGCTGTGGATCGCGCGGGCCGGGCTCAGGCCGGTGGACCGGCTCACGGACGCGGTCGAGCACGTGGCGCGTACGGAGGACCTGGCGGTCCGTATCCCGGCTGAGGGCGAGGACGAGATCGCCCGGCTCTCGCGGTCGTTCAACTCGATGACCGCCGCACTCGCGTCGTCCCGGGACCGGCAGCAGCAGCTGATCGCCGACGCGGGACACGAGCTGCGCACTCCGCTCACCTCGCTGCGTACCAACATCGAACTGCTGGTGCGCAGCGAGGAGACCGGCCGTGCGCTCCCGGCCGAGGACCGGCGCGCGCTGCTGGACTCGGTGAAGGCGCAGGTCGTCGAGCTGGCTGCGCTCATCGGCGATCTGCAGGAACTGTCCAGGCCGGACGCGGCGGCCGGGAGCGGGCCCGCGGACATCGTTGCGCTGCACGAGATCGCCGGGCGGGCCGTACGGCGGGTCCGGCTGCGCGGCTCCGGTCTGAAGATCACGGCCGATATCGACCCCTGGTACGTCCGGGGCGAGCCCGCGGCCCTCGAGCGGGCCGTGGTCAACCTCCTCGACAATGCTGTGAAATTCTCCGGGGGTTACGCGGGTTACGCGGGTTACGGGGGTCGTCCCCCGGGAGACAGCAGTAGCCCTTCAGGTGGTTTGGTCGAGGTCGCCCTCAAGAGCGGGGAGTTGACCGTACGGGACCATGGGCCCGGCATCTCGGACGACGAACTGCCGTATGTCTTCGAGCGCTTCTGGCGTGCGCCCTCGGCGCGCAGCCTGCCGGGCTCCGGCCTCGGCCTGTCGATCGTGGCCCGTACGGTCCAGCAGGCGGGCGGCGAGGTGGGCCTCCGCTCGGCGGTAGGCGGCGGCACGGTGGCCGCCGTACGGCTGCCGGGGGCGGCGACACCGCCCCCGGCGTGCTGATCCTCGGCTGCCCGCCGCGGCTGGACGAGCCCGGCGCCGCCGTGCCGTCTCCCGGCCAGGCTCATGGCGACCGGTCGGCTCGGCTCCCCCCGACTACCGCTGGTAGGTGGCCCCAGCCGGTCCGCCGGTAGGGCTAACGGTCGCCGAACGGGAGGTCCATGCCGGACAGGTCGACGCGGATGCCGTCCTCCTCGACCGAGATGTCCCGCAGCCGCACGTACCCCGGCATGTCCGGCAGCTCGAAGGCCAGCGAGAGCCGCTCCGACAGCTGAGGCTGTGTCAGCTTCATCAGCCCTGCGACCAGCGCCGGGTCGATGCCGACCTTCTTCAGCAGCCAGGGGTGCTCGGCGACGACATCGACGAGGTTGAGCCCCATCACCTTCTCCACGAAGCGCGGCGCCCCGGTCACCTCGTGCAGCCGCTGGTCGCTGCGCAGCGTCTCCCCCAGGACCGGCGGCGGCACACCGAGCCGTTGCGCCAGCGACGGCACCGACAGCAGCGCCTTCGCCTGCGCCATGTCGCGCCTGACCCGCTCCGCCGCCTTGCGGGTGAGCTGCAGCCCGGCGCGCTTGCCCGGCCGGTACGTGGCCACGTCCGCCACGTCGAGCCGCATTCCCGCGATGTCGGTCTCGATGCCCCGGCCGCCCACCCGCCGGATGTGCGCCTCGGCCCGCATCCGCAACTCGTGCCCCGCCACCGGCAGCTTCCCGACCGCGAGCACCGAGTTGTGGCCCATATCGGTGAACTTCACCTGTGAGGAGCCGAGCTCCCGGTTCAGGTCGTCGAACGACAGCAGCACATCGCCCCGCATCCGCCCGATGAGCGCGCCGCGGATGGAGGCGGGCAGGCTGCCGGAGAGCCGTACGTCCTCGGCGGTCGCCTCCACCTTCGCGAGCGAGACCCGGTCGGCCGCGACATCCGGAATGGCGACATCCACGCGGTCCAGCCGCTTGTCCGCCATCTGGGTCAGGAACGGGAAGCCGTGGATGGTGACTTCGGGTTCGGCGGCGAGGTGGAGCGAGTCCTTGAGCTTCGCCTGGGCGCGCTGCTCGGCGTAGAGCACGGCCCAGCGGTCGGCGACCGTCAGGAGCGCGGCCGCGACGAGGACCGCGACGACTGCCTTCGCGGCGACCGGAAGGGCGGCGAATCTGCCGCGGCGGCGGCGCGAACGGCGGTGGTCGGGCGGCGCCCACTCGTCCCCGGCCTCGTCGTCGTCCTCCCGGAGCCCGAGGCCGAGCGGGTCATCGTCCGAGTGGCCGTAACCCGCGTCATCCGCAGAGTCCGCGTAGTCCTCTTCGGGCTCGGCGAGCGCGGCCAGATCCTCGTACGGGTTGCGCGGCGCCGGGGGCCGGACGCGGGGGACCTCAAGGGTCTCGGAGAGGCGCGGGGCATAGCCGCCAGCGGCCGAATTCTGTTGTGAGGGTATGCGTGTGGGGGGTCGCATCGGGATATCCGATCACGTAAGTCGCCCTCGAACGCAAGTTTTGACGTCGTTACTCGGCCAGTGCGTCCGATTTCACACGGCCCCCGTCGAACCTAGACTCGCAGGCACTGTCGGCAGGCTGTCCCGGAAGCCTGTCCCGGCCCCGACGACGAGGTCCTCATGACGACGCCGACACGCGGCCACCGCGCGGTTCCGCACACCGCGGACATCCGTATCGAGGCGTGGGCCCCGACGCGCGACGAGTGCATCGCGGAGGCGGTGCTCGGCCTGGTGGAGTCCTTCGCGGACGTCTCCGGGGTGCGGCCCGACAACTTCGTGACGGTCTCCGTCCCCGAAGGGCCCGCCGAGGACATGCTGCTCGCCGTCCTCGACGAGGTGATCTACCGGCTCGACGTGCACGGTGACGTACCGGTCGACATCGAGGCCGGCGAGGTCGAAGCGGGCGGGGCGGAGCCGGGCGACGAGGAGCCGCAGGCCACGGACGGCACGCTGGACCTGCGGCTTGCCGTGGCCGGAACCGAGTCCGTCGAGGCCGTCGGTGCGCAGCCGAAGGCGGTGTCGCTGCACGGGCTGCACTTCGCGAGCGACCACGTGCGGTGGTCGTGCGTGGTGACGGTGGACGTCTGAAACCGGTTCAGCACCCGCTTCAGCACCCGCTCCTGCATCCAGCTCAGCACCCGGCTCAGTGGCTCAGCCCTTGACCACGCCCAGCGGGGTCAGCCGGGCGACCCTCCGGCACAGGCCCGCCGCCTCGCTCGTCTCGACCACCGCGCGGACGTCCTTGTACGCCTCGGGCGTCTCCTCCGCCAGGCCCTTCCAGGTGCTGGCGCGCACCGCGATCCCCTGCCTCTCCAGCCGGTCCCGCAGCTGCTTCCCCGGGATCGTCTTGACCGCCGCGTGTCTGCTGAGCACCCGCCCCGCCCCATGGCAGGTGGAGTAGAAGGCCTGCCCGCCGGTCACCCCGGTCAGCACGTACGAGGCCGTGCCCATGGTCCCGGGTATCAGCACGGGCTGGCCGAAGGGGCGCAGGTCGGGCGGCAGATCCGGGTGGGCGGGGGGCAGCGCGCGCGTGGCGCCCTTGCGGTGCACGCACAGCCGCCGCTCCGAACCCTCGACGGCGTGGGTCTCCACCTTCGCGAGGTTGTGGGAGACGTCGTAGACCAGCTCGAGGTGCGCGGCGGTGACCTTGGCGAAGACGTGGCGGGCGGCGTCGGCGAGCAGCTGCCGGTTGGCTCGGCCGTAGTTGGCCGCCGCGGCCATCGCTCCCAGGTACGCCCGGCCCCGCGGCGAGTCGACGGGTGCGCATGCCAGCTGCCGGTCGGGCACCTCGATCCCGTAGCGCGGCATGTCCGCTTCCATGGCTCGTACGTGGTCGGTGCAGATCTGGTGGCCGAGTCCGCGCGAGCCGCAGTGGATCATTACGCACACCTGGCCCAGGTGCAGTCCGAAGGCCTTCGCGGCCGCGTCGTCGTAGATCTCGGCGACCTGCTGCACCTCCAGGAAGTGGTTGCCCGAGCCCAGGCTGCCGACCTGGCCGAGACCACGGTCCATGGCCCGTTCGCTGACCTGCCCGGGGTCGGCGTCGGAGACCGCGCCGGAGTCCTCGCAGCGGTCCAGGTCGCGGCGCTCGCCGTGGCCCGCCTCCACCGCGTACCGGGAGCCCCCGGCCAGCACCTTCTCCAGCTGGCCGCGCCCCGAGAGGTGCCAGACCGCGCCGCGCCGCATGCCGCGCGGGGTCGCGTGGTCCAGGCCGTCCATCAGGCGGTCCAGTGCGGCGTGCGCCAGGTCGCGGGCGGTGAGCTCGGCGGCCAGCAGCCGCACCCCGCAGGAGATGTCGAAGCCGACGCCGCCGGGCGAGACGACCCCGCCCTGCTCGATGTCGGTCGCGGCGACCCCGCCGATGGGGAAGCCGTAGCCCCAGTGCACGTCCGGCATCGCGTACGAGGCCGTGACGATACCGGGCAGCGTGGCGACGTTGGCGACCTGCTGCAGCGCCTCGCCGCCGCCCTCGGGGAGGAGGTCGCGGGAGGCGAACACGATGCCGGGGACCCTCATGGGGCCCTGGCGGTCGATCCGGAAGCGGTGCGGGGTTTCCTCGACGATGTCCATGGCGACGTCCGTCCATGGGATTCGCTGGCACTCGGTGCTTGACGAGGTTCCCGTGAAGGCGCGACCCATGCGTGTCCGCCGCCTGCGGCGCATCGGGCGCTGGGTGCCCAGGGCGCCGCAGGCGGACGGTCGGCTACTTCACTACTTCAGGACCGTGATGCGGTCCGCCTTCGGCGGGGACAGGGGTTCGGCCGCCGAGGAGTGGGCGGCGAAGTACGCCGTCAGCGCCTCCAGGTCGGACTTGCCGACCAGCTTGTTCCCGCCCTCCTTGAGGACCGGGAAGCCGTCGCCGCCGCCCGACAGGAACTCGTTCATCGCGACGCGGTACGTCTTCGCCTGGTCGATCGGCTCACCGTTCAGCTTCACCGAGTCCGTCACCACCCTGGCAGCGCCCGACTTCGTCAGATCCAGCGTGTACGTGAAGCCCTCAGAGACCTGAAGGATCTTCGGCGAGGCCTCGTTCGGGCCGCTGACCTGCTGCTGGAGGGCGGTGATCAGCTGCGCGCCGGTGAGGTCGACCGCGGTCATCATGTTGGTGAACGGCTGCACCGTGAAGCCCTCGCCGTACGTCACGACGCCGTCGCCCTCGCCGCCCGACGCCTTGTGCACGAGGTCGGACCGGATCCCGCCCGGGTTCATGAGGGCGATCTGCGCGCCGCCCTTGTCGGCCGGGGCCATGGCCTCCAGCTGCGCGTCCGCGATCAGGTCGCCGAGCGGCGACTCGGGGGTCGCGGCGCCGCGGCCGGGGATGTCGGCGGAGATGTAGCCGATGGGCCGGTTCGCGACCGGCGCGGCCAGCTTGTTCCAGCGCTGGACGAGGGCCGTCATGTCCGCGGCCTTGGGCTGGTCGCGGCGTACGACGCGGTTGGCGGACGCGACGCTCGTGCGCACGATGTCGCGGGTGCGGCGGTCGTAGGTGAGCGTCGTGTCGGTGTAGAGCTTGCCGTACGAGGACGCCGACGTGACCATGCGCGGCTGCCCCGCCGGGTCCGGGACGGTGCACACGTACGCCTGATGGGTGTGGCCGGTGACCAGCGCGTCGACCTTCGGCGTGATGCCCTTGGCGATGTCGGTGATCGGGCCCGAGACGCCGTCGCCGGGGCCGGGGCTGTCGCAGTCGTAGTTGTACGCGGTGGAGGCGGGCGCCCCGCCCTCGTGGATGAGGGCGACGATCGACTTCACACCGAGCCGGTCCAGCTTCTTGGCGTACGTGTTGACGGTCTCGATCTCGTCGTGGAACTTCAGGCCTTTGACGCCTTCGGCGGAGACGATGTCCGGGGTGCCCTCCAGGGTCACGCCGATGAACCCGATCTTCACGCCGTGCCGCTCCCAGACCGTGTACGGCCTGAGGATCGGCTTGCCGGTCTTCTCGTCGGTGACGTTGGCGGCGAGGTAGGGGAAGTCGGCGCCCTCGAAGACCTTGCCGTCCTCGTAGCAGCCGTCCTTGGGGTGGCAGCCGCCCTTCTGCATGCGCTCGAGTTCCCTGCGGCCCTCGTCGAACTCGTGGTTGCCGACGCCGCTGACGTCGAGGTCGAGCTTGTTCATCGCCTCGATGGTCGGCTCGTCGTGGAAGAGGCCGGAGAGCAGCGGGCTCGCGCCGATCATGTCGCCCGCGGCGGCGGTGACGCTGTAGCGGTGGTCCTCGCGGGCGGTGCGCAGCGCGGTGGCGAGGTATTCGACGCCGCCCGCGTCGATCTTCTCCGTACTGCCGTCCGGGTGCTGTTCCGTCACCTGCCCCGAGGAGCCGGCCGGGGGTTCGAGGTTGCCGTGGAAGTCGTTGAAGGAGAGCAACTGCACGTCGACGGTGCGGCCGTGGCCGGAGGCGTGGGCGTCGCCGGGCCGGGCGCCGCTCTCGGCCCCGGCCGGAATCGCGGCCGACAGCACACCGGCCGCGGCAGCGAGCACGGCCGCACCGGTGGTCAACCGGCGTACGGCACAGCGCCGTTGAGGTGTCGCTGGCATGAGTTCCCCTTCGTGGACAGCGAGATGAGTGGAGGTATGGGTCTTTGGGTGGTCTCCAAGTGGGGGCAGCCTACGGTCAACGCGCGTAGCGTGTCAGGAGTGTTGAAGTAACGAGCGCGTTGCGGCGGGGTGGCGCGGGGCGCTGCCGGCGCCCCGCGCCGGGCGCCGGGCGGCCGCAGGCGCGGAACCCCGCCCTCATCCGGATGGTCCACGTCGCGGGCACCGAGTCGTAGGCTCAGGGCATGAGCTACGTGGTGGACGGTACGGGCGCCGCGCGCAGGGTCGAGATCCTCGACGAGTTGGCGCCCGAGGCGGTGCGGGACGTGCTGGAGCTGCTGGCGCGGGCGGCCCGGGTCGACGGGCAGCAGGCGGTGTCCGAGCAGGGCCGGCTGCAGCTGCGCGGCGGCCCCCGCGAGGGCGTACGCCACCTGCTGCTGCACGAGGACGACGGGGAGGGCGGCCGCGTGCTCGCCGGTTACGCGCAGCTGGAGGAGACCGACCCGGTCGAGGCGCCGGCGGCCGAGCTGGTCGTGGACCCCGAGCACCGCGGCCGCGGGCACGGGCGGGCGCTCGGCAGCGCGCTGCTCGAGGCGTCGGGCAAGCGGCTGCGGCTGTGGGCGCACGGCGGTCACCCGGCGGCGCGGCACCTGGCGCAGGTGCTCGGCCTCTCGCTGTTCCGGGAGCTGCGGCAGATGCGGCGGCCGCTCGCGGGTCTCGCGCTCGCGGAGCCGGTGCTGCCGGAGGGTGTGACCGTACGGACCTTCCGTCCGGGGGAGGACGACGCGGCGTGGCTGGCCGCCAACGCCGCCGCCTTCGCCCACCACCCCGAGCAGGGGTCGCTCACGCAGCGGGACCTGGACGACCGCAAGGCGGAGCCGTGGTTCGACCCGCGGGGGTTCTTCCTCGCGGTGCGGGAGGAGCCGGGGCGGGGGGAGCCGGGGCGGGAGGCGGAGGGCGAGCGGATCGCCGGCTTCCACTGGACGAAGGTCCATGCGGCGGAGCAGCTGGGCGAGGTGTACGTCCTGGGCGTCGTCCCCGGCGCCCAGGGCGGCGGCCTCGGCAAGGCCCTCACCGCGATCGGCCTCCGGCACCTGGCGGCGGAGGGCCTGCCGACCGCGATGCTCTACGTGGACGCGGACAATGTTCCGGCGGTGACGGTCTACGACCGGCTGGGCTTCACGACGCACGAGACGGACCTGATGTACCGCACCGAAACCTAACGGCCTCCGGCCCGGGCTGTACGGGCGATCCGTTCGCCCCCGCGGCGGAAATCCTTTCCCGCCGCGGGGGCGGGAAGCCCCGCGGCGTGGTTCGGCGGGTGCCGTGCGGTCTCGGCTATGGCGATCCACTGGGGGCGGCTCGGCGCCGCCGGTCTGCGCCGTGGTGGCCGTTCGCCGTTGCGGCGGAAATTTTTGCCTGCCGTGGGGCGGGAAGTTCCGTGGTGTGGTTCGGCGGGGTGTCGTGCGGCCTCGGCCCGGGTGCTGTGGCGATTCGCCTGGGGCCGGCTCGGCATCGCCGGTGCCACCCGCCGCGGAATCCTTTCCCGCCGCAGCGGTGAGAAGTCCCGCGGTGTTGTCCGGCGGTGCCAAGCGGCCTCGGCCCGGGTGCCATGGCGATCCGCCTGGGGTCGGCTCGGCGCCGCCGGTCTGCGTCGTGGTGGCCGTTCGCCGTTGCGGCGGAAATTCTTGCCTGGCGCGGGGGCGGGAAGTTCTGCAGTGTGGTTCGGCGGGGTGTCGTGCGGTCTCGGCGCGGGTGCTGTGGCGATTTCGCCTGGGGGCGGCTTGGTGCCGCCGGTCTGCGCTGTGTGGTGGCCGTTCGCCGTTGCGGCGGGAAGGAGATTTGGCCGCAGGGCCGTCGCTGCCGCGGCGGGAAGGGATTTCCGCCGCAGGGTCGTTCGCCGGCGCTGCGGGAAAGAATTCCCCGCAGCGGCGGGGAAAGAATTCCGCCGCCGTGGCGAGGGGCCCGCCATCCGCGCGCAGTGGCGCGATTGCCTGTCCGCCATGTTCGCGTTACCGGTGATTCAGACTCGCTTGCGAGCATCACTGAATGCAGCACGCTGTGCCGACCGACCCCACGCCACGGCTACGAGCCGCCCCTCCCCCCATTTCAGATGCGCCCTTCCGGGCCGCAGCGCGGAACAATGAGGACATGAACGACTCCAGCGCTCCGGCACCGGTCCAGCACGTGCAGCCCTCGGTCGGGTCCATCGCCGCGCACCGCCCCGCCACCGTGGCCGCGGTCGCCTCCGATCTCGAGCCCGACCTCGACGCCGATCTGGACGGGTACGACGACCACGGTCAGGACGGTGAGCTGCCGCAGGGCCGCTTCCTGGACCGCGAGCGCAGCTGGCTGGCCTTCAATGAGCGGGTGCTGGAGCTCGCCGAGGACCCGGCGACCCCGCTCCTGGAGCGGGCCAATTTCCTGGCGATCTTCGCGAGCAACCTCGACGAGTTCTTCATGGTCCGGGTCGCGGGCCTGAAGCGCCGCATCGCGACCGGTGTGGCCACCCGCTCCGCCTCCGGCCTGCAGCCCCGTGAGGTCCTGGACCTGATCTGGACCCGCTCGCGCGAGCTCATGGCCCGGCACGCGGCCTGCTTCCAGCAGGACGTGCTGCCCGCGCTCGCCGACGAGGGCATTCACCTCATCCGCTGGCCGGACCTGACGGAGAAGGAGCAGGCTCGCCTGTTCACCCTCTTCCGCCAGCAGATCTTCCCCGTGCTGACCCCCCTTGCGGTGGACCCGGCGCACCCCTTCCCGTACATCTCGGGCCTCTCCCTCAACCTCGCCGTCGTGGTCAGGAACCCGGTCAGCGGCCACGAGCACTTCGCGCGGGTGAAGGTGCCGCCGCTGCTGTCCCGTTTCCTCGAGGCGTCGCCGCAGCGGTACGTACCGCTGGAGGACGTGATCGCGGCACACCTGGAGGAGCTGTTCCCGGGGATGGAGGTGCTCGCCCACCACATGTTCCGGGTCACCCGCAATGAGGACCTGGAGGTGGAGGAGGACGACGCGGAGAACCTCCTCAAGGCCCTGGAGAAGGAGCTCATGCGGCGGCGCTTCGGGCCGCCGGTCCGCCTCGAGGTCGAGGAGTCCATGGCCCCCAAGGTCCTGGACCGCCTGGTCCGGGAGCTGAAGATCACCGAGGCCGAGGTGCACCCGCTGCCCGGCCCGCTCGACCTCACCGGCCTCTTCGGCCTCGTGAAGCTCGACCGCCCCGAGCTGAAGTATCCGAAGTTCGTGGCGGGCACCCACCGCGACCTCGCCGAGGTCGAGTCCGCGCAGGCCCCCGACATCTTCGCGGCGCTGCGAGAGCGGGACGTGCTGCTGCACCACCCGTACGACTCGTTCTCGACCTCCGTCCAGGCCTTCCTCGAGCAGGCCGCGGACGACCCCGACGTGCTCGCGATCAAGCAGACGCTCTACCGGACCTCCGGTGACTCGCCGATCGTGAACGCCCTGATAGACGCCGCGGAGTCCGGCAAGCAGGTGCTGGTCCTCGTCGAGATCAAGGCGCGCTTCGACGAGCAGGCCAACATCAAGTGGGCGCGGAAGCTGGAGGAGGCAGGCTGCCATGTCGTCTACGGCCTGGTGGGGCTGAAGACGCACTGCAAGCTGTCGCTCGTCGTGCGGCAGGAGGGCGAGACCCTGCGCCGCTACAGCCACGTCGGGACCGGCAACTACCACCCGAAGACCGCCCGGCTGTACGAGGACCTGGGGCTGCTGACCGCCGATCCGCAGGTCGGGGCCGACCTCTCCGACCTGTTCAACCGGCTGTCCGGCTACTCGCGCCGCGAGACCTACCGCCGCCTGCTCGTCGCGCCGAGATCGCTGCGCGACGGCCTGATCCAGCGGATCAACAAGGAGGCGGCGAACCACCGCTCCGGGCGCGACGCGTACATCCGTGTCAAGGTCAACTCGATGGTCGACGAGGCCGTCATCGACGCCCTCTACCGGGCCGCGCAGGCAGGCGTGCCCGTGGACGTGTGGGTGCGCGGCATCTGCGCGCTGCGCCCGGGCGTCGCGGGCCTGTCCGAGAACATACGGGTACGGAGCGTGCTCGGGCGCTTCCTCGAGCACTCGCGGGTTTTCGCCTTCGGGAACGGCGGCGAACCCGAAGTCTGGCTCGGCAGCGCCGACATGATGCACCGGAACCTGGACCGTCGTATCGAGGCGCTGGTGCGGGTGAGCGACCCCGCCCACCGGGCGGCCCTCAGCCGGCTCCTCGAGACCGGTATGTCGGACAACACCGCCTCCTGGCATCTCGGCCCGGACGGCGACTGGACGCGGCACGCCGTGGATGCGGACGGACAGGCGCTGCGGAACGTGCAGGAAATGCTCATCGACGCCCGGAGGCGCCGGCGTGGCCCAGCGACATCTTGACCCTGCGGGCGGCTACGGGGACGGGGGCGGCTCGCCCTGGCCAGAGCCCGCGGCCCGGCTGGGACCGGACCGCCGGTCTACGCGCGAGGCGCCTGAGCCGCAGGAGCCACGTGAGCCGTACGAGTCCCGGGCCGGGGGCGGCGACGGAGCCGGTGCGGGGGCCGACGGGGGAGTCGGCGCCGCGGCCGGTGCACCGGACCGTGGCGGCCGCGTACTCGTGGAACGCCCTCCCGCCGCCCTCACCGCGGGGGACGTGCTCGCGGGATATCTGCATGCGCAGGCCGCGGACTTCCTGCGCAGCCTGCGGCTGCACCGCGAGAGCGGCGACGCGGAGGAGGCCGTCGAGGCGGACCGCCAACTGCGCCGCTCCGCGCGGCGGATCAGCGGCGCGCTGCACACCTTCCGGCCGCTGACCGACCCGGCGTGGGCGGACCCGCTCCGCGCCGAACTGGCCTGGCTGTCGGGCGTGCTCGCCCGCGAGCACGCGTACTCCGCCCGCCTGACCCGCCTCCGTTCCGCCCTGCACCGCCTCTCGGGCGCGGAGTCGGCCCCGCGCACGGACGCGGTCCTGTACGACCTCTTCGACGGCGGGGCACAGCCCGCGGGGGCGGGGACCGCGCCGTCCGGCGCGGCCACGAGGGCGGACGGACAGGGGCAGGGCCGCCGCCGCCCCCACGACCACACGCCTCGCCTCGCCCAGCCGGGCACGCGGCCTGCGGAGAGCACGTCGGAGGCCCGGCCGGAGCCCGGCGATCAGGAGCACACGCCTGGCGGTGGCCACGTCCCGGCCCGGGGCGCGGAGCAGGCCGCGGAGGGGGATCCCGCGGAGCCCGGGTCGGGTGTGGCGGCGGGGCCGGGAGAGTCCCGGCGGGGCGACGGCCAGGCAGCCGCGCAGCCCGAGTCGGGCACCGACCGCGCGAACAGCGTCTCCGACGTGGACGGCAGCGTTGCGCAGCCCCAAGCCGCAGCGGGGCACCGTACGCCGGGCGACTCCGGCCGCAGGGCCGCCCGCGGCCGCGTGTCCGCGCAGCGGATCAACCGCGGCACGCGCGCCCAGGCCTCCGTGCCCACGACCCCCGGCGAGGCCGAAGGGCTGCCGGGTGACGACGACGCCGGGCGCCCGGACCGGGGCTCGCCGCGGAACCCCGCTGACGGCGAGCCCGCCGCGCAGCGTGCTGCTTCCGGGGCGCGCGCCGCGTCCCGCGGCCGCGGCCCGGCCGATGAGGCCGTGGAGCCCGCGAGCGCGGACCGCGGCTCGCCGGGGAAACCGGCCGACAGTCCGTCCGCCGGGCGGCGCGGGGCTTCCGGCGCCCGTGCGCGGGTCTCGCTGTCCGGTGCCGACCGCCAGGGCGAGAGCGCCTCGGGCGCGGAATCCGCGCCGCCGCGGAGCGGCGCGACGCCCGCGCCCGGCACGCTCACCGTCGGGGCCGCGCGCGCCGGGGCGCTGCTGGAGCGGCAGTTGACGCTCGCGCGGACGCGTGCGCACTCCGCCGCGCTGCAGGCGCTCGGCTCCTCCCGCTTCCACGCGGTCGCCGACGCCGTCGCCGTCCTGGCCTCCGAGGCACCGCTCGACGCAGCGGCCGCCGATGGACCGGCGGACAAGGTGCTCGGACCGCTGGTCGACGTGGTGCACCGGCGGCTGGTGGAAGCGGTGGAGGCGCTGCCGCTCCACCGGGCCGGGCACCCGTACAACGCGGAGGCTCTCGCCCACGGCCTCGCCGCCACCGCCGCGGCCGACGCGCCGCCCGCCACCGAGCAGCAGGACGCCCCCTGGCATCAGGTGCGGCTGCTGGTGCGGCTGCGCCGGTACGCGCAGGAGGTGCTGGACTCGGCGGGCGGCGCGGCGGAGGCCGGTGCCGACGACGAGTCCGCGGTGCTGAGCGTGCGGCTGCGGAGCGCGGCCCAGGCCCTCGACCGGCACCGCGACGCCGCGGAGGCCGCGGCCGCTGCCGCCGCCGCGGCCCGTACGCCGAGGATCGCCCCGGCGACGGCGTACGCGCTCGGCGTGCTCCACGCGGACCAGCGGTACGACGTCGAGGCGGCCCGGTACGCCTTCGGCCGGCTCTGGGAGCGGCTGGCGGTGAACGCCTGATGGCGGACGGGACGAGGGCCGGGACCAGGACGGTGCGGGCGGCGGGGTGCGTCCTGTGGCGGCGCACCCCGCGCGAGGGGCAGCACACCGAGCCGGTCGAGATCGCGCTGGTGCACCGGCCGAAGTACGACGACTGGTCGCACCCGAAGGGCAAGCTCAAGCGCGGCGAGGACCCGCTGCGGGGCGCGCTGCGCGAGGTGTACGAGGAGACGGGCTACGACTGCGAGCCCGGCGCGCGCCTGCCCACCGCGCACTATCTGGCGAACGGGCGGCCCAAAGAGGTGTCGTACTGGGCCGCCGAGGCCACGGGCGGCGCCTTCGTGCCGAACCGCGAGGTGGACTGGCTGGTCTGGCTGCCGCCGTCCGCGGCCCGGCTGCGCCTCACCCACGAGCGCGACCGGGCCCTCGTGGACGACCTCCTCCACGCTCTGCACCTCCACGCGTCCTGACCGTCCGCCGCGGAACGGCCGATCGCCGCGGAACGGCCGATCGTGGCTGGCGACACCCATTCTGAGCAGGCATTCCCCTCTTCATGAGCCAGGGCTTGTCAACTTTTCTCCTCCGAGCTATATAAGTGTCGTAAGGGCATCGCAGACCAGTGCCGCGAGGAAGGAGATGACCCGTGATGCTCATGCGTACCGACCCGTTCCGTGAGTTCGACCGCCTCACCCAGCAGCTGCTCGGTACCGCCGCCCGGCCCGCGACCATGCCCATGGACGCCTACCGCTCGGGCGACGAGTTCGTGGTCCAGTTCGACCTCCCGGGCGTCGACCCCGAGACGATCGACCTCGACGT
Source organism: Streptomyces sp. 7N604 (assembly GCF_052245475.1). Classification (NCBI taxonomy): domain Bacteria; kingdom Bacillati; phylum Actinomycetota; class Actinomycetes; order Kitasatosporales; family Streptomycetaceae; genus Streptomyces; species Streptomyces sp. 7N604. The sequence continues at coordinate 88,382 of NZ_JBQQBX010000036.1, forward strand.
CGAGCGCAACGTTCTTTCCGTCCGCGCCGAGCGCCGCTCGCCGGCACCCGAAGGTGCCGAGCTGATCGCAGCAGAGCGCCCTGCGGGTTCGTTCAGCCGGCAGCTCTTCCTCGGCGAGAGCCTCGACACCGAGCGGATCGACGCCTCGTACGACGCCGGTGTGCTGACGGTCCGCATCCCGGTCGCCGAGCAGGCGAAGCCGCGGAAGATCCAGATCGCCGGCGGCAGCGCGCCGAAGCAGATCAGCAGCTGACCGGCCTGCGGCCGGCTGCCGGAAGCAGGTGACCGGCAGCCGGCCGCAGCCGACCCGCAGCGCCGACTGGGAGAGCGCGAGCGCTGAACAGGGCTGAGCCAGGAGAACAGGGAGGGAGCCAACCCATGCGGTGGAGCGACTTCGTGGACACCGTGCGCGAGCGCGGGCAGTACCCCACCAGGAAGGAGGCCGAGCGGATCGCCCGCATCGTGCTGTCCGCCCTCGGTGGCCATGTGACCGGGCCTGAGCAGGTGAAACTGGCCCGACGCCTGCCGCCCGAGGCGGCCACGGTCCTGGTCGGCCAGATCCCCGCCGTGAAGCCGCTGACCGCGGCGGAGTTCGTCGACAACGTCGCCGCCAGGATCCCGGGCGCCACCGCGGCAACCGCCCGGTGGGACGTCGGCTCGGTGCTGAGCGTGGTGGCGGACCTGGCGGGCGACGATCTCCTGGAGCGCATGATCCACCGGCTCCCGCCCGGGTACGCCCTGCTGTTCGGCCGCGTGCAGCTCATGCCCGCGCGTGATCTCGCGGTTCAGGGCGAGGCCGAGCTCGTCTGAGCCCGGCCTCCCCGGGGCCGTTCCGGCGGCTCAGCGCCGCCGGAGCGCCTTGTCGGAGAGCGCGGGCGGCAGGTAGTAGCTGTCGTCCCGGTTGAGGTCCGTGCCCGGCGGCACGATCTCGTCGATCCGGTCCAGCACGTCCTGGCTCAGTTCGGTGTCCGCGGCCTCCAGCAGGTCCTCGAGGTGCGCGGACGTCCGCGGGCCGATGATCACGGACGTGACCGCCGGGTGTGCCCGTACGAACGCGACCGCCAGGTGCGGGAGCTTCAGCCCCGCCTCGGCCGCCAGCTTCGTCAGCTGCCCCACGGCCTCCAGCTTGGCGGCGTTGCCCGGCAGCGACGGGTCGAACTTGTGCTGCTCGAGGGCGGCCCGCCCGCTCCCCGGCGCCAGGTCGACGTCCGCCGCCTTCGTGTACTTGCCGGAGAGCCAGCCCGCGCTCAGCGGGCCCCAGGTCAGCACGCCGAGCCCGTACCGCTGGGCGGTCGGCAGCACCGCGGCCTCCACGCCGCGGGCGAGGATCGAGTACGGCGGCTGCTCCGTGCGGAAGCGGACGTGGCCGCGCCGCTCCGCGGCCCACTGCGCCTCGACGATCTGCTCCGCCGGGAAGGTGGAGTGGCCGATGGCGCGGATCTTGCCCGCCCGTACGAGGTCGGAGAGCGCGGACAGGGTCTCGTCGATGTCCGTGGTGGGGTCGGGACGGTGGATCTGGTAGAGGTCGATGTGGTCGGTGCCCAGGCGGCGCAGGCTGTCCTCGACGGCGCGGGTGATCCAGCGCCGGGAGTTCCCGCCCCGGTTGGGGTCGTCGCCCATCGAGCCGTGGCCCTTCGTGGCGAGCACGACGTCGTCGCGGCGGCCCTTGACGGCCTTGCCGACGATCTCCTCCGACTCGCCCTGGCTGTAGACGTCGGCGGTGTCCACGAAATTGATGCCCGCATCCAGGGCGCGGTGGATGATCCGTTCCGACTCGTCGTGATCGGGGTTGCCCCAGGCGCCGAACATCATCGCGCCCAGCGCGTATTCGCTGACCGAGATGCCGGTGCCACCGAGGATCCTGCGCTTCATGGGGGTCTCGCCTTTCGTACGCCGGTACGCGGGTGCGCGCTCTTCATGAACCACACTCCGGCGCCGGGGTGGCACGCACCAGGCCCGGTTCAACCGGGGTCTGCCAGGGCCACCTTGAGCGGCTCGAGCGGGCGGCGGGTCCCTCCGGGGAGCCTGCCGGGGGTCGCCCGTTCCCGGTACGTGGCGGGTCCCGTCCAGGACAATGGAACGATGGTGGACCCGGAACCGGAGATCGGCTCGTTTCTGAAGGCCCGGCGCGCCGCGCTCGCCCCCGCCGAGCTGGGGCTGCCGGACGGCCCCTCGCGCCGCCGGGTGCGCGGTCTGCGCCGCGAGGAAGTCGCCCAGCTCGCGGGGATAAGCGTCGACTACTACACGCGGATCGAGCAGGGCCGCAGCCGCAACATCTCGGACTCGGTGCTGGACGCGATCGCGCGGGCGCTGCGGATGACGCCGGCCGAGCACACGTATCTGCGCAACATCACGCTGCCGCGGCGGGGCGGTGCGCATGGCACCCAACGGGTCCGCCCGGAGATCCGGCAACTGCTGGACGCGATGGACGGCACCGTCCCGGCCATGATCTACGGCCGCGGCATGGAGATCCTGGCCTGGAACCGGCTGGCCGGGCGGGTCTCCTTCGACATCGACGCGGTCCCGGAGGGCGAGCGGAACGGGGCCCTGCTGATCTTCCTGCACCCCGCCGCCAAGGAGCTGTACCCGGACTGGGAACAGGGCGCGCAGGAGACCGTGGCCTCGCTGCGCGCGGAGGTCGGCCGGTATCCCGACGATCCGGGGCTGCGCGCCGTCATCGCCGAGCTGCAGGAGCGGAGCGCGGACTTCCGGCGCCACTGGGACGCACAGGCGGTCCAGGAGCGCCTCAACGGCATCAAGCGGATCATGAACCCGCTGGTCGGCGAGCTGGTGATCTCGTACGAGACCTTCCGGCTCCCGGGGGATCCGGAGCAGGCGCTGTGCACGTACACGGCGGAGCCGGGCTCACCGACGGCCGAGGCGCTGCGCGAGCTGGCGCGGCTGACGGATACGGCGCTGGCGGCGCGGGCCGGTTAGGAGCTGCGGCCGAGCGCCGGTCGCGCACGTGTCGCTGTCGCGCACAGGTCAGGCGACCGCGGTCGGGGCGGCGCGGCGCAGTTCCTCCAGGGCGGCTGCGACGGCGGGGTGATCCCGGCCGCCCCTGCGGGTGCAGGTGAAGCTCTCAGCCGCCGCGCGGCGCCAGGGCTTCCCAGCGGACGGTGACCTCCCCCTGGCGCCAGCGATTCGGCCCGCCGTCCAGCGGCCAGTCGGCCGCGAGGTCGCGGACGGCCCGGACCCAGCGCTGCCGCGCGCCGAGCGGAGCGAGCGGCGCGGCGGCCGCCCACGCCCGGTCGAAGTCCCGCAGAAACGCATGCACGGGCTCACCGGCCACGTTCCGGTGGATGAGTGCCTTCGGCAGCCGTTCGGCCAGGTCCGAGGGTTGTACGAGCGACCCGAGCCGGGTCGCGAAGGTGACCGTACGCGGCCCCTCGGGTCCGAGCGCGACCCATACGTGCCGCCGCCCGATCTCGTCGCACGTCCCCTCGACGAGCAGCCCGCCGGACGCGAGCCGCCCGCACAGCCGCTCCCATACGGCCCGGACCTCGGTCTCGTCGTACTGGCGCAGCACGTTGGCGGCCCGGATCAGCACGGGGCGGTGGCCGCCGGGGAGGGGGACCTCGAAGCCGCCGTGCGCGAAGACGAGGCCGTCACGCTCGTAGGGGCGGGCCGCCTGGACGCGGGCCGGGTCGATCTCGATCCCGACCACGCGCGCGTCGGGGCGTACGGTCCGCAGCCGCGCGAGCAGCTCCACGGCGGTCCAGGGCGCGGCCCCATACCCGAGATCGACGGCGACCGCCTCCCGACCGCGCCTCACGGCGCCGCCGTGCACGGCGGCGATCCACCGGTCCATCCGCCGCAGCCGATTGGGATTGGTCGTCCCACGGGTCACCGTCCCAACGGGGCGCTGATGCGGAATGCGGACGGCCATACCCAAGAGCGTAAGGGCCCCCCAACCCCCTCCGCCCAGCCGGTTGTGGGGAGTCCTTTTCC
>NZ_JBQQBX010000037.1:0-84527 GCF_052245475.1 Streptomyces sp. 7N604
GTCCGGTGCCGGGAAATCACTGACCGCCGGCGCGATCATGGGTCTGCTGCCCGATGGGATGCACGCGTGCGGCTCGGTCCGTCTCGGCGGCGTTTCCCATGAACTGCTCGGCGCGTCCGAGCGGCAGATGTCCGCGATCCGAGGGCGGCGCCTGGCCATGGTCTTCCAGGAGCCGATGACGGCGTTGAACCCGGTCATGCGCGTCTGTGACCAGGTCGCGGAGGCGATGCTGGTCCACCGGACGCAGCCGGGCCGCCGGGCCGCGCGGGACCGGGCGGTCGACCTGCTGGCCCGCGTCCGCCTGCCGGACCCGGCGAACACGGCGCGTGCCTACCCGCACCAGCTCTCCGGCGGGCAGCGCCAGCGTGTCGTCCTTGCGATCGCGCTGGCCAACGACCCCGCCGTGCTCATCTGCGACGAGCCGACGACCGCCCTCGACGTGACGGTCCAGGCGCACATGCTCGAGCTGATCCTGGAGGCGGTGACCGAGCGTGGTTGCGCGCTGCTGTTCATCACGCACGACCTCGCCGTTGTCGCGACGGTCTGCCAGCGCGTCCTGGTGATGTACGGCGGGCGCGTCGTCGAGTCGGGTCCCGTGCGCGATGTCCTCACCCGGCCCCGCCACCCCTACACGCGGGGTCTGCTCGACGCCTCGGACCTCGAACCATCCGGCGAGCGGGACCGGCTGTACACCATCCCGGGCACGGTCCCCGCTGCGGGAGCCTTCCCGGACGGGTGCGTTTTCCGGACCCGTTGTGCGCGGGCCGACGGCCGCTGCGCGACGCGCCCGGACTGGTCGGGCGACGAGGCCCGGGGATACGCGTGCTGGTACCCCCTTGGAGACGGCGATGAGTGACCGGATGACGCCGGGTGACCCGGCCCTGAGCGACCAGACGGCGGGCGACGATGCGCCGCTCATCGAGGTCCGCGACGTGAGCCGCGTCTACCTGCGCGCCCGCACGTCGCTCGTTCGGCCCCCGGCGCGGGTGACCGCGGTGGCCGGTGTCTCCTTCGACGTCCGGCGGGGCCAACGCTTCGGCATTGTCGGGGAGTCCGGCTCGGGCAAGTCCACGCTCGTACGCCTGCTGTGCGGGCTCGACCGCACGACCTCCGGGTCGATCCGGTTCACCGGGCGGGACATCGTCGGCAGCCCCGAACGCGAGTTGCGATTCTTGCGCCGCGAGCTGCAGATCGTGTTCCAGGACCCGATGGGCTCACTCGACCCCCGGATGAGGGTGCGCGACATCGTTGCCGAACCGCTCGCCGCACAGGGCCGCCCGGCGCCGGCCGCCCGGCTGCGCGAACTCCTTGAGGCCGTCGGCCTGCCCACGGACGCCGGCGACCGGTTTCCCCACCAGCTCTCCGGTGGCCAGCGCCAGCGCGTCTCCCTCGCGCGGGCGCTCGCGCCACAGCCGTCGGTGCTCGTCGCCGACGAACCGGTGAGCGCCCTGGACGTCTCGGTCCGCGCCCAGATCCTCAACCTGCTCGCCGACCTGGCCGACCTGCACGCGCTCACCCTCGTGTTCGTCTCCCACGACCTGTCGGTCGTCCGCAGGGTGTGTGACACGGTGGCGGTCATGCACCAGGGACGGATCGTCGAATGCGGCCCGAGCGAGCAGGTCTACACCGCCCCGAGGCACCCCTACACACGCGGCCTCATCGCCGCTGCCCCGACACTGCGCCGTGCCCTCGGCGGGGCCGGAGTCGCGCAGCCGGCCCCGGGAGTGCCGGAGGCGGGCGACCCGAGCGACGATCCGTAGACGACGCCTCCGGTCGGTGGGCCGGCGGCGCAGCAGCCCACCCGCGATGTCCGGCGCCGGCGCGCCGACGGATTCCTAGCATTCCCCATCGCCCAGCTCTTCCAGGTGTAACCGGCGCAATTCCCCACGGCAGGAGATGCCGAGCTTGCGGAAGATGTGCCGCAGATGGGTGTCGATCGTATGGGGGGAGACGAACAGCTGTGCAGCGGCCTGCTTGTTGGTCATGCCGCTGGCGACGAGGTGGACCACCCTGCGCTCCGTGTCGGTCAGGCTGTGCCATCCGGAAGTCGGGCGGGGCGCTGACTTCCAGTGCCGGGCGCGGACGCCCCGCAGCCGGAGCCGACGGCGTACGCGTGCCGCGTCCCGGTGAGCGCCGAGGTCCGCATAGCGGCGCATCGCCGTCTTGAGCGTGTCGATTCCCTCCCGCCGCCCCGGATCGGCTCGTCGTCGCGCGAACAGGACCCCTAGGTCCTCCATCGCCGAGGCGCGCGCCCACGGGTCGGGCTGATCGCGGGCGGCGTCCTCCAGCGCCCTGCGGTCCCCGTCCAGCAGTCCACGCGCGTGGCGTGCCTGGGCGTTCACGGTGGGGACATGTGGGTTGCGGGCGGCGAGCCCCTCGGCGGCGGCTACGACATCCTCGGCCCACCGGCGCTCTCCCACCATGAGCGCGGCCCGCACCAGCCAGGGAGCGGCGGACGGTTCGTCGTTCAGCAGGCGGAGCTGGGAGGCGAGTCCGGAGCACTCGTTCCGCAGCAGCTCCCAGGCACGGGGAGTTCCGTGCTGCGCGGCTTCGACCTGCACCGCGATCCAGTCGCACTGAGGGTCGGCAGATGACACGTCACCGCCGGCCAGCTCCTCGCGAAAGGCCCGCACGTGCCCGGCGGCGGTGGGCGTGTCGCCCGCCCGCAGCGCTATCGCAGCCAGCAGGGCCCGCGTACCCGGGACCAGCACGCGCTTGTCCAGCTCACCGGCGAGCGCGAGCGCCGCACGGGCCTCCTGGCCGGCCTCGGTCAAGCGGCCCGACCGCATCAGCAGCCGCGCGTGGATGGTCATCGCGATGGGAGCCTGCAACACCAGGCCCCGTTGGTCGATCTCGGTGCGCACGCCCCGCAGGAGCGCCTCCGCCTCGTCGAACTCGCATAAGCTCACCCGTCGTGCGGCCAGCAGAAGCCGTGGCCAGAACCGCAGTGAGCCGGCCGCTCGGCCAGGGGTCTGCCGCGCCGATTCCCTGATCAGACGGACCGCCTCCGTCAGGTCTCCCCGGTCCCAGGACATGAGCGACTTGATCGCCGCCGCAACCGCTGCGGACGCGGTGTGGGGGCCGTCGTGCCGGTCGTCGTGAGGCAAGCCGGAATGGCCGGGCAGGGCGCCGGTCGGGCCCTCGCAGCGAACGAGCTCGAGGCAGTGCGCGGCGCCGGACCCGTCATGCCAGAGCAACCCGAGGAGGCAGACGGCGGCCGCGGACTCGTAGACCGGCCCCGGCAGCGAGCCGGGCGCGAGGACCTGCTCCGCCCGTTCCATCGCCTCGCGCAGCTCTCCCCGTTCGGCGAGAACGGTGGCGACGGCTCCGCGCAGCTCGGCCGTGATCGCGGGTGGTGCGGCCAGGGACTGGGCGAGCACGTCGCGTGCCAGAGCCTCCGCCCTGGGTAATTCACCGGCCGCGATGAGTGCGCTGACGGCCGCCGCGACACGGGAGGTCCGCATCGGGTCCTCAGGTGCAGTGAATTCGAGCGCTTTCAGCGCGAGCTCGACCGCGGTGCACGGCGAGGACAGGACGAGTTCGCGGGAAGCGCTGGTGAGCGCGCTGACGGTGTGGCTGTCGCTCGGCCTGCCACCCTCAAGAAGGTGGGCCGCCGCCCGCACCGCGGAACCGTCACAGCGTGCGAGCAGCATCGAACCGGCCTGGCGGTGCAGTGTCAGGCGCACGGGACGCTGGATCGACTCGAGGACCATCTGCCACACGATGTCGGAGACGAACTCAAGATGATCGTTGCCCGCCACGATCAGCCCGGCGGCTTCGGCCTCGTGCAATGCCGGCAGCAGCGTGGCCGGCTGCTGTCTCAGCATCTCCGCGGCCTCCTCGATGGGGAAGGACCGACCGAGAACCGCGCCTACCTCGGTCACTTGCCGGGCTGGGGCCGACAGGTCATCCAGCACCGTGCGCACCCATGCGAGCAACCGCAGCGGGCGCCGCGACACCGACCGGGCGGCTCCGTTCCGCACGATGGTGTCGCCCTCCTCCCGCAGGCCGTCGATCAGCAGCCGGGTCACTCGAGGGTTTCCGCCGGCGCGCGCCGCGAGCTCCGCCACATCCGGTGCAGCCTCGGCGCCGAGTACGTCGACGACGAGCTCGGTCACCGCCGCTTGGTCCAACGGCCCCAGTTCCAGCCGGGAGGCGTCCGCATCCAGCCCGGAGGACGTCTGCTTCGCGTCCCGCGCCGTGGCACGCCGGGTCGCTATACAGGCCGCCGGCGAGAACGCCCGCGACCGGAAGAGCATCCGGAGCACGCGCAGGCTGGCCGCGTCAGCCCACTGCACATCGTCCAGTCCGATGAGTGTCGGCCGGCCTCCGGACCCGGCCGCGAGGCGCTTCCTCGCCCACTCCATCAGATCCCAGACCGCGACAGGGTGGCCGTCCAGCGGCTCGCCCATCTCGGGGTTCGCTGGTGGGGACTCGCCCACCAGGGACGACAGAAGGGCGAGCGGAACCTGGCCAGCGTCCTCGTGGGCGTCACCGTGCAGCACGAAGAAACCGCGTGCTTCGGCCATCTCCTCGACCGCGGTCAGCAGACATGTCCTCCCGATCCCGGGTGGTCCGGTGATCAGCACCTCCGTGTCCCGGTGGGCCTCGACCTCGGTCAGCATGTCGGATAGTTGGGCCACCTCTCGCGTGCGGCCCCGCAAGCGATCGGTGCCCGACGCCGGAACGAAGGTCGTGTCAGCGATCGCGGCCGGGCGATCCACCGGCATGGCAACGGGCGTCCGGCCCAGCCCGCCTCCGGTCCGCGAAGCGGGGGCGACCCCTGAAGCTGGTAGATCCACGCGACCTCCCGGCCGATATTGCTGTGACGAAGAACATCCAATGAGAGTGTTCGGAACTCGCTTATCGAATCGAGGCCCGGTCTTGTTCGACGCATTGAGTAGCGAACATCCTTCAGCGTCAGGGTGATGAAGGTCGGATTCGACCGCGGCGCTCGCCGAGCGCTTGCATCACACCGTCGCGCACCGTCACGCACAAGAACTTATGCGAGGCCCGGGAATGGACGCAGTGGCAGGTTTCCACTGGCCGGAAATTGCCGAGCCACCAGCCATGGCAAGTCGGCGTGGATTACCCGTGCTGAGCAGGACCGTCCTGCTGGCCCCGTGGTCGAGGTCGATGCCCGGGCTTGCGGGGCGAAGGTGGTCATCGGCAAGGGCAACGTCCTGATCGCGCGCTGTCGCGGTGGCGACTTCGCGCTTGGGAGCGTCGTCAAGGGGTGGCGGGGGCGGAGCAGCCGTGGGCCTTCGCCGAGCGCTCGGCGAAAGCCTTCAGAGCGGCGCGTTCGTGGGCGAGGTCCGGGTTGTGCCTCGGGTTCGTGCGCTTGTCGTTCTGCTCGTCGGCCTGCAGGGTGAACAGGGCCCGACCGTCCGGGCACTTGGCCGTCGTCCAGCTCATCGAGCCGTCAGGGTCGCGGTGGTGCGCGGGTGTGTCGGCGGACGGTGTGTCCTCATCGTCATTTTCCTCGTAGCCGAGCAACCTCTCCTGCGCATACGGGCCGTAGTCCGCTTCGAGTACGTAGCGTTTCCTGAGGTCGGTGTCGGCGAGCCGGCAGGTCTCGTGCGGGGCGCCCCGGCGGGCGGTTTCGGTGGCGATCTCCACACCATGCGCGGCGGGAATGCCGGAGCATGTTCCGTCGGCCGTGCCGAGCGGCTCGTACTCGTCCTCGTTCACCGGCAGGTCGAGGCTGCGCACGGGCTTTCCGAGCTTGGCCCCGCAGTGCCGGGTCTCCGAGGCATTCGCCGCGGTGGAGGTGGCGATCTTGGCGAATTCCGGCCGGTTCGCCGGGTCGTCGAGTGTCTTGTCGAGCGTGGTCTCGACGGTGATGGACAGGCCTTCGGCGCTGCTTGCTTGGGTGCACTCAAGGATCAGGCTCGTGGTGACCTTCTCGTCCTCGTCGGCCTCGAAGAGGTCCGGGTCGGCTCCGAAGGGGTCCGGGTCGGCTCCGAAGAGCCCCGTCCAGCCATGGCCGACCGGCACGGAGAGCGCACTCGCTCCGGGCGGGCCCGTGTAGAGGGAGATCCAGGACTGCCCGGTGCGCGCGGTGTCGACGATACGGATCTCGGCGGTGCCACCGTCGTGGACGTGCACCTCACAGCTCACCAGGCCAGCACCGGGCCTTTCGTTCTTGACCTCGACGGATCCCGGCCCGAGGACGCCGCGTACCACGTTCCGGTCGAGCAGCCCGTCGCAGGCGCCGTCGAGCGCCGACTCGTCGCTCCAGCGCTGGAAGTCCCCGTGCACCAGCAGATATCCAGTGACGGCAACGGCCACCGCGCACAGGGCCGCGACCGCCCGGAGGACGGTCCGCCTCACTGCCATCCCTCCACTTCTCCGAGGATCTTGGTGCCCTGGCACCGCTGCTGCCGGGGCCAGCCGTCAGGGTGGGCGAGATAGCTGTCCATCAGCTTGCGGGCGTCCTTCGAGAACGTGGTCCGCTGTGCCTCGCTGAGTGTGTGTCCACTCAAGTCGGAGGTCTCCAGGCGCAGGGTGACACGGTGGTAGGTGCGCCCGGCGGCGCACTCCGACCCGGCCCACAGGGCGAGTTCGGTCGGCTCCGACTCCGGGATGACCTTCGTACGCTCCCCCTCTCGGAAGGTGAAGCTGTCACCGGTGTAGTGGTACTCGCCGTTGGCGGACTGGCTGAGGGGCCCGGCCCAACTCGCCGCCGAGACGTCGACGACCGCGCCGTCCGGTGGCGTCGGCTCGGTGTCCCACGGGTCCTTGCGGTCCAGGATGGTGGCGCCGCAGACGCTCAGCAGCCGGGAGTCCTGCAGATCGCCGCCGGCGGTCCACTTGCCCGGGAAGCCCGCACGCTTGCCGAGCCCTCGGCACTTCTTCACGCCCAGGCCCGGCTCGTCGATCCCCACGACCCTGATGTTGCCCCCGTCCGCGTCCTTGGTGACATGGGGCTCATAGGTATCGATGACCCGCGTGGGCGTTTTCAGCGGAGTTCCACCGCAGTTCTGCGCCGCGGTGATCCCGTTGGCGACATGGACGGCGGTACGGAAGTCCGCGAGGTACTCGGCCCGCTTCCCCTTGCCAGGAACGGGTAGATCGACAGCGGCCGTGACATACATACCGGGCACCTCGCGGACCCGGCCCTCGAGCCCGCCGGGGCACTCAGCAACGACCCACGTCCGCCCGTCCTCTCCGACCCTGCCGGTGACCCCGGGCGCCTCGTACCCCTCGTCGTCACCGCCGGGCAGGATGTCCTCGGCTCGCACCGTCACCGGCATCCGGGAGATGAGCGCGACGGCGCGCACCCGCACCGACCCATGCCCCGGCCAGGTGAGGGAGCAGTTCACCAGGGAACGGCTGTCCTCGTCGGGCTCGAGCATGGTGCCGTACTGTCTCACTTCGCCCGCAACGTCGTCGGGCACGAGGTCTCGTAGCTCCTTGTACGGCAGCAGCCCCGCACAGGCACGCTTCAACTGCGCCTGATTCGCAGCCGAATAACCGCTGCCGCCCGAATCACCGACACCGAAGAAGAACAAAGCCCCGATGACGAACAACACGAGCGGCAGCACGACGAACAGCGGCTTGCCCAACCATGACGGCATCCGGCCCACGGAGCTCCCCCTGCCCAGTGCTCTGGCGGAATCACGTCACCGCCGATGGATCAAGGCCTAGAACCTATCAACGCCGTAGCCCTACGAGTTGGGCACATAGCTGCCGCTCCCCGCGGACCGGCCGTAGTCCTTCTCCACGGAATCAGCGGGGATCAGCGGGAACCAGTCGCAACGCAATCGTGTCTCTGCCGGCGACGACGGACGGCCTTTTGTCAGCTACGGTGCCGTACGTCCAGGGGGGTAGAGCGTGATGCGCGGATGGGTCGTACCCGGCTACAGCGAGTCCAGAGAGCTGGGCTCCGGTGCGAGCGGACGTGTCGTACTGGCCGTTCATGACGCCACCGGCACGCCGGTGGCCGTGAAGTATCTCAATGAGAAACTGCGGGCGGACGCCCGCTTCCTCCGCGAGTTCCGCGCGGAAGCCCGCCTGCTCGGCGACCTCGACTCCCCGCATGTGGCACGCCTCTACGAATACGTGGAGGCACCCCAGGGTGCGGCGATCGTCATGGAGCTCGTCGACGGCGTTGCCCTGCGCGCGCTCCTGCGGCAGGAGGGAGCCACCGGGCCCGAGGCGGCGCTCGTGGTGCTCAAAGGCTCGCTCCTCGGCCTGGCCGCCGCTCACGGTGCCGGTGTTGTGCATCGCGACTACAAGCCCGAGAACGTCCTGGTGGCGGCGGACGGCTCCTCCAAGCTCGTCGACTTCGGTATCGCCGCGCGCAGTGGTGACAGCGCCGGTGCGGCGGGAACCCCTACCTATATGGCGCCCGAGCAGTGGAGCGGGGAGCCCGCCTCACCTACGGCCGACGTCTACGCGGCGACCGCCACCTTCTACGAGTGTGTGACCGGCCGGAAGCCGTACACCGGTGAGAACTTCGCCGAGCTGGCCCTCCAGCACATCAACGCGCCCATCCCGGACGAGGAAGCGCCGGAGCCGGTGCGCGCATTGATCCGGCGCGGCCTGGCCAAGACCCCCGAGGAGCGTCCGGAGAACGCGGCCGCCTTCGTGGAGGAGCTCGAGTCGGTGGCCTGTGCGGCTTACGGCGAGGACTGGGAGGAGCGCGGCCAGCGCAGGCTCGCGGCCCTGGCGGCGCTGCTGCCGCTGCTCTTTCCCTCGGCCGGGGGCTCGGCCGCCGGAACCACCGAACTGGCCACCACCGAACTGGCCACCCCCGTGCTGCCCGACCGTGCCCGGGGCTTCGGCCGGGAACTGGGGTGGCGCGAACTGCTCACCGTTGTGGGCGTGCTGATCATCGCTGGAGTACTGACGTTCACGGCCGGGGCGACCGGCGGGGACCGTGAAGCGGTGGCCGAGACGCTCGCCACGACGAGCGCCGCCGCGACCACCGGCTCGCCGGGCGAGACGTCCCCGACCACAGGCACGTCGTCGTCCGCCTCCCCGTCCACTTCCCCCGGCGGCACGCCTACGGGCAGCAGCTCTCCCTCCGCTTCCGCGTCCGCATCGGAAGGCGGCGACTCAGCTCCGGCCGGGGGTACGGACACGGGAGGTCTCGGCTCCCCGTCGGGCCCCGGGACAGCTACGGACCCGCCGGTCTCGAACCCGTCCACGAGCGACAGCGCGCCCAATACCACCACAGAGCCATCCGCCGCTCCCGTGCGGGTCACTTCGGTCTCCGTAGGGAGCCTGCAGCAGACCGGCTCGACGAGTGCCACCGCCTCGGTGAACGTCTCCACCACCGGGACGGGCGCCGTCACCCTGACCGTCACCTGGTACGCGAGCGACAGCAAGGGCAGCCTCGGCGAGCAGGACGGCGTTTCCCAGACCTTTGCCCTGAGCGGCCGGACGGCGTACACCATCACGGCTGATCACGTCTTCCGGAGCTCGGCCTGCTACTGGGGCGTGGTCGGGACCACCAACCCCGAGGCGGACAACGGCAGCTCATGGCAGCAGATTCTGACCAGGCAGTGCGACATCCGATGAGCGATTCACAGAACCCGGGAACCAACGAGCCGACGGGCGCCGGCAGCGACCGCGACAACGGCTACAGCGCGACCGAGTTGGGCGACCACTGGGTCCACAGGCCCGACAGCCCGGACGCGGATCCTGATCCAGAAGATCTCGCCGCGCTCCATGAGTCCACCACGCCCACAGCGCTTCTGGGCCGTACGCCCGAGGCCGCTCCGCAGAGTGCGACTGTCCGCCTGGACGCGACCGTTCCGCAGGCGGGCACGGCCCGCCTGGATCCGACGCTGGTGGGCGGCCCGCCCGCGAGCTCCCCGCCCGCCGACGCGGCGCCCCAGGGGGAGGGCATGGTGCTCCGCTTCGGCCCGGGAGTGACCGGCAGTGCCCTCGCCCGCAACAGCACCACAGCCGTGGACATCTGGCACGGCACACTCGCAGGACAGCCCCACGGCCCCGGGCAGAGCGGGAAGCGGCGACGCGGAGGGCTGCGCCGCTACACCCTGGCCGGCGCCATCCTCATCGCCGTCATCGGGTTCCTCCTCTGGCAGCGGCTCGGCCCCGGTCTCGCCGTCGAGAGCGTGGCCGTACGAACCGGCCCGAAGGGTCCCGCATGCGACGACACCGCCGATGTGATCGGCGTCGTCCGCACCAACGGCGCGCCGGGCACCATCGAGTACCGCTGGGTGCGCAGCGACGGCACTATCTCCGGCACGCTGCGGGAGCGGCTCACACAGGGCCAGCGGGAAGCGCGACTGCATCTGCTGTGGACCTTCCGCGGCAGAGGCTCGCACGAGGCGCGGGCGGAACTCCGCATCACCTCACCCGGCGCCCATACGGCCTCCACGCGCTTCACCTACAACTGCCGCTAGTGATCTGGTTCTGCTTTGTTCGGCCGAGTGAGCTGCTTCAGTTCCGCGTCGCGTGCTGTCCGCGTGAAGGCGGCGGGTCCGGGCCGCGCAGGTCGAAGGGGCGATGCTGACGCCGTGCTCTGGACGGCGAGACGCAAGCCTGCGTTTCTGGTCACGACTCTGGTCACGACACGCAGATGCAGAACTCGTTGCCCTCGGGGTCCTGCCAGACCTGCCAGAGGTCCTCATGTATCTCCCCGACCGCTGTGGCTCCCAGGTCGGCGGCCCGGGCGACGGCCTCGGCGAAGTCGTCGGCGACCAGATCGAAGTGGATCCGGTTCTTCACGGTCTTGGGTTCGGGGACCAGTTGGAGGGCGAGGCCGGGGCCAAGGCTGATCCAGTCGTCCTCACGGCGGGTGATCTCCACTTCGAGCAGCCCGCTCCAGAAACGGGCGAGGAGGTCGAGGTCCGTGGTGTCGATAACGATGCCGCTGAGGCGGATACCCATGCTGTCCCTCTCGTCGTGATGGCTGGCCATGGCCGGACGGAATACATGGTGCCGTCGGCGGTGGTCATCCTCGACGAGCTGCCGTTGACGGTGAACGGGAAGCTGGACCGGCGTGAGCTGCCCGTGCCGCGGCACGGCCGCGAGGAGCAGGTGGTGTGCACAGCCGATCTGTCCCGCACGGTCGGCTGGTTCACCAGCCTCTACCCAGTCCGGCTGGACGGCGGCTCCGAAACTGGCCTGCTGTGGCGGCGGCGCTGTCTCGGTTGCCGAGTTCACCCGCGTCGCTCGTGCTGCGGGACCATGGTCGCCTGGTGGAGGAGGCGGGGGCCTCGTCGAGGTCCTGGGGCCGTGGCGATGTGGCCGTCATGGAAGCGCTGGTGCGGGGCGGGTGCGCCGAGGGTTACAGGAAGTCGTGACGGGGACCGTCGCCACCCGAAATAATGTCGGCCCAGGCCGTACAGGGGGCGGGGGCGGGGCGGGGTGGTGAACGGGGTGACCACGGGCACGGACGGCGCTCCCTGGCGTGTCCGCGTGCTCGATCGCGATGGGCGCGTGGTCGGGGCGGGGCTCCTCATCAGCGGCGAGTCCGTGCTGACTTGTGCCCACGTCGTGGCGGAAGCGTCGAGCCTCAGGCCGGTCCAGGACCGTCCCACCGGGGCCGTACGAGTCGACCTCCCCGCGCTGCACGAAGAGCGGGTCGCCGAGGTGCTGCCCGGCGGCTGGTTCCCCGCCCAGCCACGGGGGCTCGGGGACGTGGCCGTCCTGGCCCTGCGCGGGCCGGCCGTGCGGTGCGAGCCCCTTCCGAGGTTGCGCCTCGGCGCGAGCCCCGGACCCGGGACACGAGTCACCTTCTACGGTTTCCCCGCAGGCATCGAGCACGGAATCTGGGTCTCCGCGCGGGTCTCGCCCAGCCCCAGCCCCGGCCCCGGCCCCGGCCCCGGCCCCGGCCCCAACCCCGGTCCCGCCCCTCAGTGGCAGCAGCTCGACATCGAGTCCCCCACCCAGCTGGGCCCGGGATTCAGCGGCGCCGCCGTCGTCTCCAGCGAGAGCGGCGATGTCGTCGGCATGGTCGCCGCCTCCACCCGCGGTCCCGACCGGCGCCGCACGGTCTTCATGCTGCCCGTCGACGGCATCGCCGAGCACTGGCCCCTCCTGGCGGCCCCCGCCGTCGGTGGTGCGGCGGGGGCCGGGAGGCTGTCGGCGCGGGATGCGGGCACGATGGTCGAGGCGCTGATGGGACTGCCCGACCTGAGTGACCGGCGGTTCCGCTCCGTCTACGCCGACATCCTCGACGACCGTACGGGCAGCCGCCCTCGTATCGGCCTGAGTGACGACACGCGTCAGGAGCTGTGGGCGCTGATCGACTGGTGCGTGCGGTCGCCCGATGCCGTCCACGAACTGCTGGAGACGATCCGGTCGTTCCATCCGGCGAGCGTCGAGGTGGACAGGCTCGCCGAACGGATCGAGCGCGTCGTTCCGCCGCCGCTGCTCACCACGGGGGAGCGGCATGACCTGATGGCACTCGCCGGGCGGTGTCGGCATCCGAACCCCGAGGCCCTCGTCCGGGACGTGACCGCCGTCCGCCCGCTGCCCGGTGGTGATACCCGGGATCTTCCCACCGTCTTCCGGCTGTTGGAGGACGCCATCGCGGCGCCGGACGGGGTCCACCCTCTCGCGGCGTTCACGGCCCGGCTGGCCGAGTCGCAGGGAACGGAACTCCGCCGGGAGCTGTCGGACTGGATCGACGGGTTCGTGCGGCGCACGGGCATGCCGAGGCCGCGGCCGCGTACCGAGGCAGTGCCATCCGCCGGGAGCGCGCGGCCGGCCGCCATGCGCTCGCACCTGACTATCCAGCTCGAGGAGGACGGCCTCGACCCCCACCGCTACCTGCTGTCCGTCTGGCTGCAGGAGGGCGACAGGGAGGTGCGGGCGCTGTACCGCGCCGATGAGGCGCTGGCGCTGCCGGAGGCCCGGCGCCGGGTCGACGAAGCGATCAGCGGTGGCGGGATCCGAGCGCCCGCCGACGACCTGTGGATCGAGTTCATCCTGCCCCTGGCATTGCTCGACGCCCCTCTGGAGCAATGGACGCTGGGCATTACGGGCGCCCCGGAGGTGCCCATCGGAGCGGAGTACCCCGTCGTCGTCCGCAGTCTGGACCGGCTGCGCGACCCGACTCTGCACACCAAGTGGCGCCGGCTGTGGTCCCGGGCCAAGGACGGTCCGGCGGCCGGGGCCCTGCACATCGCGCACGGCGACCGGCAGGAGCTCCAGGCGGCGATCCAGGAGGGCCTTCCGGTCATCGCATGGATGCGTGACAGCAAGGACCCTGTGGCGGCAGACGCGTTGCGTGACCTGCTGGGTGGGGCGCCTCTCGCCCGACTGCCCGTGCTGGTGCGCGATGTCAGGAGCGCCGCGTTCGGTGGCGTCGGCTCTCCCGGCCACCCGGGCCACGGTGTGCGACTGCTCTACGACGATCCGGACCGGACCCCGGAGCAGATGATGCGATTGCAGGTGCCCGAGCCGGCAGGGGAGACAGGATGAGCGCACCGTTCGCAACGAACAGCGGGCCACAAGGCGGCACGGCCCAGTACGTCTATCGCGGCACCGGGGAGCCGCACGACGGCGTCGACCTCCTCCCGCCGCCACCGCCATGGCGGGACTTCGACGGAGAGCCGGTCGTGGACACCCCGTTCGTCGAGTACAACCGCGGCGAGCTGCAACGGGCGGAGTCGTACCAACCCCACGCCACCGCGGTGGAGTTGGTCAACGCCGCGCTCGTGCTGCGGCGCCCACTTCTGGTCACCGGCCGCCCCGGCTCCGGCAAGTCGACCCTGGCTTACTCCATCGCCCACGAGCTCAAGCTCGGCCCGGTGCTTCGCTGGTCCATCACTCGGTCCTCCACGCTGGCGGCCGGGCTCTACGAGTACGACGCCGTCGGCCGTTCCCAGGAGGCCGGTCTCTACGGGGTGAGACAGGGCACATACCCGAACCGGACCCCGGACGTGGGTGAGTTCGTCCGCCTGGGCCCGCTCGGTACGGCGCTGCTGCCCACGCGCCGTCCGCGTGTGCTGCTGATCGACGACTTCGACCAGGGCGACATCGATCTGCCGAACGAGCTGCTGACTGTGCTGGAAGAAGGGGAGTTCCACATTCCGGAGTTGACGCGGATCTCCCGCACCCAGCCCCGGGTCGAGGTCATGACCGCCGACGGGGTCCCGGCGCCCTTACATCACGGACAAGTGCGTTGCCGCGCTTTCCCCATGGTGGTCATCACCAGCAATGGCGACCGGGAATTCCCGCCCGCTTTCCTGCGCCGTTGCCTGCATCTGGAACTTGCGCCCCCGTCGTACGAAGAGGTGGTGTCGATGGTCACCGCACACCTCGGCGCTGATCTGACCGCTCGTAGCGAGGATCTGATCGAGAAATTCCTGCACCACCGTGAGCTGGGCAATGTCTCGGTGGACCAGTTGCTCAACGCCATCTACCTGACCGCCTCCTGGGCGGCTCCGGACCCCGAACGGCTGGCCGATGTCCTGCTGCGGTCGCTGGAGGCCGACGACTACCGATGATCCAGCGGCTGCTCAAGGCACTCGGCGACCTCGGCCTGGAACCCACGGCCGAGGAGATCGCCGATGCCTTGTGGCTGGCGGAGAACCACCGGGTCGCGGTCCGCCCGGGCCGGGCCGCTGGATCCGGGCGAACACCTTCCGAGGCCGATTTCGCGGTCCTGCCCCGCACCGTGGACCTGGCCAGGGCACTCCGCCCTCTGCGTACCGTCGGATTCTCTGTGGCGCGGCGATCGGGCGGGCCGCGAGTCGATGAGGAGATGACGCCCGTCACGGCCCAGGGACTGCCCGCACCGAGGCTGCCGGCCCGGGCGGCACGCCCCGTGGACCTCACGCTCGTGATCGACAGCGGCCCCTCCATGGAGCTGTGGCGCCCGACCGTGCAGCGGTTCCGCTCGATCATGGGCCACCTGGGAGTGTTCGACGACGTGCGGACCTGGACGCTGGAGGAGCAGGCGTCCGATGACGCGCCCCCCACCCTGCGTACCGAGGGAGGCGCGGCGGGCCGCCGCCCCGCCGAGGTCATCACCCCCTCGCGCCGTCAGTTCATCCTCGTTCTCAGCGACTGCGTGGGAAGCGCGTGGTGGAACGGCTCGCTGCCCCGGCTGATCGGGTGGTGGGGGCGCCGGCAGCCCGTCGCGATCGTGCAGCTGCTCCCGCAGCGTCTGTGGCGGCAGACCGCCCTGCGGCCCGTCCCCGTCCGCTGGCAGGGCGGGGCGCCGCCCGGCCTGCCCAACTGCTCCCTGAGCTGCCGCCTCCGCCGCGGCGGCGCTTCACCGGCGGGTGTCGCGATTCCCGTGCTGGAGCTCGAGCGGCGCTGGTTGACCTCCTGGGCTGCGGTGGTGTCCGGGTCGGGCGCCGGTTGGGTCAACGGGCTTGCCCACGTGGTCGATCCGCACGCCGGGCGGCCGGATTCACGCGGCGGCACGGCCGCGCCCTTGGACGACGCGTTCACGTCGGCGCGCGACAGAGTTCGGAGCTTCCTCTCCACCGCCTCTCCGGAAGCCGCCGACCTCGCCGGTTACCTCGCCGCCGCGGCGCCGCTGAGCCTCCCGGTGATGCGCCTGGTGCAGCGGGAGATGGCGCCGCGCTCCCTCCCGGGTCACCTCGCCGAGGTCTTCCTGGGCGGGCTGCTGCGCCGTATCGAGTCCGGTGCCGCGCAGCGCGACGCCACGTACGACTTCCATCCGGGGGTACGCGAGCTCCTGCTCGCCCGCCTGACGCGAGCCGAAGCCGCTCGGACTCTGGGCGTCGTCTCCGATGCGCTGTCCCAGCAGCACGGATGGTCCATGCCGGAAGCACGGACGAATCGCGGCGGATCCGGCTCGATCCTCGCCCTCAACCGAACCGTCCTGCAGCGGGTGCGCGGCTCCGGGAACCCCGTCCAGGAGCCCCTGGAGCCCCCACGGGCGTCGAGCACCGTACAGCCCGCGGGCACGATGCTGACGACCGGGCCCGAGCCTGTGGCACGTCCTTCCCGCACCCCTCCCGTGTGGGGCGCGGTTCCGAGCGCCAACCCTCACTTCACCGGCCGTGACGCGCAGTTGGCCGAACTCCGCGCCAAGCTCGACTCCGGTGGCTCGGCGCTGCTCACCTGCACACTTCACGGCATGGGTGGCGTCGGCAAGACACAGTTGGCGGTCGAATACGCCTATCAGCACGCCGCCGACTACGACCTGGTCTGGTGGGTGCCCGCGCAGCAACGCGCAAGCGTCCTGGTTTCGTTGACCGAGCTCTCCTCGCGCCTGAAACTGCCCGGTCCGTACAACAGCGGCGAGCCCTGGACCAGAGCGCTCGCAGCCCTGCGCTGCGGCGAGCCGTACCGCCGATGGCTCCTGATCTACGACAACGCCGACCGGCCCGAGGACATCGGCGAGCTGCTTCCGCAGGGCTCCGGTCATCTGCTCATCACCTCCCGCAACCCCGTCTGGGCGCTGCGCACCGATGCCGTCGACGTCGGTGTCCTGACGCTCGAGGAGAGCGTCCGTCTGCTGCGAAAGCACCTGCACGCGGAACACCTGCTTTCGGACACCGACGCCGAGCGGGTCGCGCACGCGGCGGGGGGCCTGCCCATCGCCCTCGTCCAGGCGGCGCAGTGGCAGGCCACCACGGGCATGTCCGTCGACGAGCACCTGAGGCGTTTCGAGCAAGTCCTGCCCTCCATGCTGTCCGACGACCTGCCGCCGGGCTATCCGGCTTCGCTGTACGCGACCTGGCAGATGGCCATCGAGAAGCTCCGCCGGGACAACCCCGCGGCCGTGGACCTGCTGGAGCTCTGTGCGCTCTTGGCTCCCGAGCCGATCCCCCTGGGCCTGCTGGCGGCGGACGCCGACACCCGCCTTCCGGAGTCGCTCGCGGCGACGCTCAGGGACCCGGTGGCCTGCAGCCTCGCGCTCAGGGATCTGCGCCGCCTGGCGCTCGTCCGTCTCGACCTGCGCCGGCACACGGTGGAGGTCCACCGGCTCATCCAGGCGGTCGCCCGGCGCAAGGAGGCGATGCCGGTGGTGCGGCGGGTGCAGTTCTCCCATGCCGTGCACTGCCTCCTGCTGCGGTACGCACCAGCGGATCCCGAGGATCCGGCGAACTGGGTGCGGTTCCAGGAGATCCAACCGCATCTGCTCCCTTCCGAAGCGCTCGACTGCGAGCTGCCGGAGGTGCGGCGGCTGTTCATCACCCAGGTGCGGTACCTGAACGCCAGCGGCGACACACGCAGCAGTCGGGAGTTGGCCGAGCTCGCCCGACTGCGCTGGTCCGGGATGTTCGGCGACACCCATCCCGATGTCCGCGCCGTCCGGCGGCATCTCGTTTCCTGACCGGGCCACGACGGAGGCACGCCATGACCGACGAGCGCGCGGGCGCCCAACGCACCCAGGTCCTCAGCTCCTTCGCCGACAAGATCGACAAGATGTACGAGATGGTCGGGAAACCCGCGCTCACCGACCTCGCGCGCATCTCCGCGCGTCAGGGGCTGATGCTCACTGCCGACTCGCTCGACGAAAACCTGCGCGGACTCTCCGTACCCTCCTGGGAGTTCGTCGTGGCGTTCGTCAGCGCCTGCGAGGAGGCCGCGGCCGACAGCGGGATGACCTTGCCTGACGGTGCGTTCGATCTCGATGACTGGAAGCACCTGCACCAGGGACTACTCGAGGAGCTGACGCGGGAGCAGCCGGCATCGGGCGCAGCGCGGGACGAGCCGGACGTACCGCCTCTCATCACGAGGTCCCTGCCCCGGCTGCCGGTCCACTTCGTCGGCCGGAACGCCGAGCTCCACCGACTGGTCTCGCTGATCAGCGAGGGCGCACCCCTGCGAAGGCTGCCTCCCGCGGTCGTGATCCACGGCATCGCCGGAGTCGGCAAGACGGGGCTGGCCAATGTCCTCGCGCATCGCATCGCGTCCTTGTTCCCGGACGGGCAGCACGTCGTCAACTTCACGCGGGCGCACACCGATCCACGCACGGTCGCGGACATCTATGCCGACCTGCTGCTCACCCTTGGCGTGCCAACGGTCGACGTCCCGGCCACGGCCGATGAGCGGTCCGAGCTGCTGCGTTCGCTGCTCGCGTCCCGACGGCTCCTGATCATCCTTGTCGACGTGCCGGACCCCGAGGCCGTCCAACCGCTGCTCGCCGGCGAAGCCGGGTCCGGATCGCTGCTGATCGTCACATCCCGGCGCGGCCTCGACGGCCTTCCCGGCGCCGAGTCGGTGTTGCTGACGCCACTTTCCCACGCCGAGGCAATGGCTTTGCTGGAAGCGACGGCAGGAGCCGACCGGATCGCGGCCGACCCGGCTGCGGCGGCAGACGTCATCGGCCTGAGCGGCGGACTCCCCCTGGCGTTGCGGGTGATCGGGGCCTTCCTCACGGCGCGGCCCGACACGCCCCTGGCAGAGCTGGTGGAACGGCTGCGCACCCCCCTTCCGGACGGAGACGAGGCGGCCACAACCGTTGCGCCGGTCACCGCTGTTCTGGAGGCCAGCTATCGGGCTGTCAGCGGGCCGGCAGCGATGGTGCTGCGCAGACTGTCGCTCGTGGAGGAGCACGAGGAGATTCCCCGGCGCCTCGTCCCTTATCTCGCCGATGAGGCGGAGCCTGAGGCGCTGACCGCCGCGATCAACGAGCTGGCGGGAGCCGGCCTGCTCGATGCCCCGCCGGAGGCCGAGGTCATCGGCCTGCATCCGCTCGTACGCAGGTATGGGCGAGACCGGGCAGCGGAGGAGGACCCGCAGGAGTTGGTCACGGCCGTCCGTGACCGGGCTCGCCGGTTCTTCCTGCTGTCCCGGGGACACCGGCCGCGTCCCGAGCCGCTGATCGCCCGGGACTACTGGACGCTGCGCGACCGCCTGTCCTCCTCCCACTACGCCGACGCCATCGCGGAGTTCATCCGCCACCGGCAGACCCTGCCGCCCCTCACGATCGGGCTCAAGGCCCCCTGGGGAGCCGGCAAGACCTCGCTGATGCGCATGATCCAGAACACTCTGGACCCGCAGGACGACGGGATGCCGTGCCCCATCCGCCTGGACCACGCCTCGCGCGAGAAGCTGAGGCGCCGGCGGACGTTCGGGGGCGCCCGCAGTCGCGCGGATACGGCGCCGGGCGCCAGGGTCACCAATCTCGAGATCCTCCGCCAGGCCAACGCCGTGCATCAGGAGCCCGCCGATGAGAGCAGGACGGAGCGGCTGCGGGCCCAACTCGCCGAGGGGGCACCGCTGCGCGCCGAAGAGTGGCGCCCGACGGTCTGGTTCAACCCGTGGATGTACCAGAACGGCGAGCAGGTCTGGGCCGGACTCGCCCACGAGATCATCACGCAGGTGACCGAGCGCCTCCCGGTGGCGGACCGGGAGCGGTTCTGGCTCAGGCTGAACCTCGCCCGGGTGGATCGCAGCGTCATCCGGCGAAGCTGGTACCGGCTGCTGGCCGAGCGGCTGCTGCCGCTCTTGCTCGTGTGGACCGCCGCGGTGCTGGTGACGCTGGGAGGGCTGGCGGTCGGGCAGCTGATCGACCCGCTGCGCGGCGCACTCCGCGGAGCCTCGGCCGCCGTGCTCGGCGCCGGAACCGTGGCCATCCTCGCGGGTGGCGCCGGGCAGACACTGTCCTTCCTCGGCAGGACCGCTACGGGACCGCTGTCCTCGCTGGTCCGCACCTCGGACCCCCTTGCCGGAAGTCAGCGTCTGCTCTCCGAGCAGATGAAGGCCCATTTCGACCGGCTCGTACCCGACCCCGGATACGCCGGGCGACTGGGATTTCTGCATCTGGTGCAGACCGACATGAAGCGGGTGCTGGACCTCATCGCCACACCGCGCCGTCCTCTGGTCGTCTTCGTCGACGACCTCGACCGCTGCTCACCGGCGACGGTCACCCAGGTCATCGAGGCGATCAATCTCTTCCTGGCCGGGGAGTTCCCGCACTGCGTCTTCGTGCTCGGCATGGAGCCGGGCGCCGTGGCCGCGCATGTCGAGGTCGCTTATCAGGACCTGGTCAGGGCGCAGCGCGACGGACGGCTGGCGGGTGACTGGTCGACGCTGGGCTGGCGGTTCCTGGAGAAGATCGTGCAGCTGCCGCTCAGCATTCCTCCACCGCACGAGGACGGTGAACTGGCCGACTATCTGCGGTCCCTGGTCGAGTCGTCCTCCGGATCACCCGTACCCGGCGTCCGGCCCACGGAGCCGCGGCTGCCGCAGACGCAGTCGGCCGGGAGGGCCCCCGCGGACCAGCCCTCCGCCGTCGCAGACCGCCGCGCCGCGCACGCCGCAACGGCCCGCGATCCCCAGCACGTGGCGGCGATGACCCGACCGGCCCCGGAGGTCGTCGATGCCATCGAACGCGGCATCCGCGCGCGCCAACCGACCCCCGACACACTGCGGGAGACGGCACTCGCCGCCCAGCTCGAGGTGCTGGGCCTTGCCGAACCGCTCCATCCCGCCGCGCTGTCCGCCGCCGATCGCGTGATCTCCGACCTGTACAGCGACCTCGACGCATACACCGCGTTCGCCGAGCTGCTGCCGGTACTCGGCTCGCGCAACCCGCGAGAGATCAAGCGGTTCGTCAACCTGTTCCGCTTCTACAGCTTCATCGCCGAACGGCAGCGGCTGCTCGGCGGGCAGATACCCGAGCAGAGACAGATCGCCAAACTGGCAGCCTTCTCGATCCGCTGGCCCCACGTCATCAGCATGCTGGGCTCGGCCGACTCGGCCGACGTACTCGCCCGGCTGGAAAGGGCCGCCCGCCACGCCGACTCGGAGCACTGGGAAGCCGAGCTACGCCGGACCTTTCCCGTATTCGACGCCCCGTCCGCCCCACAGCCCGGACTGCCGGAACCGGCCGACCCGGCTCCTGGCTGGGGTGACGATCTACGGGCCTTCCTCCGAGAGGGCGTCGAGATAGCGGCAGCCGCGTCCCGGTTCATCTGAAGGGTGCCCGAGCCCATAGCCGCCCGAAGGGCGGTCACCGGGTGCGGGTCGGTACGGCTTGGGGGAAGCGGAAGAGCCGCCTGGGATCGTAGGTCGTTTTGACGTCTGTCAGACGGCCGAGGTTGGCGCCGTAATAGGCCTCCTTCCAGTGGGTCAGCCGCGGGTCGATGTAGTTCTGGTACGCCTGACCGCTGGCGTGCGGCCGCATGGCCTGGTGCAGGTTGTCCAGCCACGTGCGGCTCCGTGCCACCCCCCTCGGGGATGCGTTGGTGGGCCAGTTGGCGATGTACTGGGCGAGGAAGAGCGCGTTGCGGTGGACGAAGGCGGTGTCCTGGGGCTTGATCCGGTTGGGCGCGCCGCCCAGGGCGTCGAAGGCGATGCTGCCGCTGCCGCCGGGTGGGGCGATACGGGCGTAGCGTTCGACGTGCGTCAGGAGTGCTGTGATGCCGCGGGCGGACAGCGGCCGGGTGTAGAAGTCGGAGCGGGCGGCGTAGGAGGCGCGGGCGGTGCGGCCGTCCGGATGCTGACCGGGAAGGCTGCCGGGCAGGTGGCACTGTGCGGGTGTCCAGCCGCCGGCACCGGCCATCACCAGCATCGTGTCGAAGTGCGAGCGGGTCCGCACCACGGATGAGGCGGGCTGGGAGCCCACCGCGTCGACCAGTTGGTCCAGATGGTTGCGCAGGGCGGACTGGCCGCCGAGGCAGTTGGCGCCGATGCCCACCCGCGGTGTCCCTGCGGTGCCGGTCAGGTGGAGATTGGCCCACAGCGGGTCGGGGGCCGCCGGCGCCCACCGCTGCCAGGCTCGTATGACGGCTCCGGCCTTCGACCACGGCCAGGACAGGAATGCGTAGCTGCAGTCCGGCGCTGCATGAGTGCGGAAGTGTAACTGGGTGACGACGCCGAGATTTCCCCCGCCGCCGCCCCGCAACGCCCAGAACAGGTCGGGGTGGTGGCGCGCGTCGACCTCCAGGATCCGCCCGTCGGCGGTCACGATCTCCGCGCCGGTGAGGCTGTCGCAGGTCAGGCCGTAGGCGCGGCTGGTCACCCCGACACCGCCGCCCAGAGCGAGACCGGCCACACCGACGGTGGGGCAGGAACCGGCCGGGATCGTCCGCCCGTGCCGGTTCAGCGTGTCGTACACATCGATCAACCGCGCCCCGGCGCCGATCGCGGCGTTGGAGCCGGTGGACACCTCCTTCAGGGAGCTGACGTCCACCACCAAGCCTGTGCCCGATGACCATCCGGCGTAACTGTGTCCGCCGCCGCGGACCGCGACGGGGATACCGAACCGCCTGGCGAAGGCCAGACAGGTCCGCACATCCTGCCGGTGCGCCGGATAGGCGACGCCCGCTGGCTTGACGCCGTCGAACTGGGGCTGGAACAGACGGCGTGCCGAGGCGTACCGGCGCTCGCCCGGGCGAACGAGCAGACCGTCCAGATCGCGGGCGAACGCGGCCCAGTCGGGCGCGCCCGGAGCGCCAGCGGCGAGCTGGGACGTGCTCGTCGCGAGCCAGCCCGCGGCGACCGCCACCCCCAGCCCGGCACGCAGTACGTTCCGGCGCCCGAAGTCCGAGCCGGTACCGGAAGTGCCGGTGCCGGGCGGGGTGTGCGCCGGGAGAGCGGGAAAGTGCGGCAGATCGGTGCGGTCTGCGCGGTCGGGCACGCGAGGTCCCCTCCCTCTGTGAGGCTCGGTTCGGGTCCACTCACGCCCGGCTGACGGGACGTGGCGGAGCGGCCGGGTTGGCACCCAGAGGGATGGCGGATCTCGCGTGATGGTTGCCTGACCAGGGAGCTCCGCTCGACCCCGCATACCTCACCTGGCCCGTGCAGCGGAGCGGGTCCAGCGGTGCTTGACCAGGTCGGCATGCCACCGCAGCAGCGTGCCCGGGGTGACGAACAGATGCCCCGCAGTGCCTTGGGCAGCAGTCGAGCCAGTCCTGCGATCGCCGCCCGGTCGGCCCAGAACGGGTGTGGCCGGGCGACCTGGCGGCGCAGCACCGCGAGTTGGTGTCGCAGTACGACGGATCGCTGCGTCCTTCGAAGGTTTCCGATCGCGATCAGATCAAGCAGGAAGCGGAAGGGGTGTGAAGGGCTCGGTCAGCCGATCTTGAGGAGGCCGGCTTCGACGACCGTGCGGCCGAAGGGGCTCGCGAGTTCGGCGAGGCGTTCGCAGTCGGCGTCACCCAGGGCGGCGTAGGCGGGAAGGGCCAAGTGGTCGGTGCGGTCCTCGATGTGCTGGCGCAGGCGTACGCCTTCCGGGCTGAGGGAGTCGCCCTCGAGGAGACCTCGTGTGCGCAGGCGTTCCTCGGTTTCGGCCCACTCCTCCTCGGGCCAGGCGCGACTTCCCTTGAGGAAGTCGACGGGAACCTCACCGGTGGCAGCGTGCAGAATCAGGGACTCCAAGCCCCCGACGCCCTCGCTCAGCAAGCACGCGACATGGCCGTCTCCACGGAACTCCCGGAGCAGCGTCTGGGCGTGCCACAGCTGCAGTACCGGTTCCTCCGGCCAGGGCAGCGCGGCGTGCGCGGCGAACAGCGAGCGGCCCTGAGCGTGTTCGCAGGCCGCCTCGGCGGCCCTGCGGGCCAGCGCCAGGACCTCGTCAAAAGCGGGGAGTTCGTGGATCCCGGCCCGCCGCAGGGCCTCGCTCGCGGCGGCGTGCCGCGCGTCCAGCACCTGCTGCGGCGTCACCGCGTCCCAGGCCCCGTCGACCGCCTTCCGTACGAAAGCGGGGTTGAAGTTGTAGAAAGTCGAGATGACAAGATCGGCAGATGCCCGGCCGAACGCGGCGCTCCGGGAGGCGAAGTACCCGGCGCGTCCGCTGAGTCCGAGATCCGCGTACCGTCGCCTTCCCTCGGGGGCGAAGTAGATCATGGCGTGTACGGGCTCGAGTCGGCGCCAGGCTGCTCGCGCTGTCTTCATGAGTCACCTCTTCTTGGGTTCGACAGACGGGGTATTCACTGTGGTTCCGTACTCGCCGTGACCTCGCAGATGGTCGAGCAGCAGGCGGCTCAGCGTCTCGGGCGCTTCCTCGGGGACCCAGTGGCTGACGCCCTGGAGGGTCTCGAACCGGTACGGCCCGCTGACCCACTGCCCGGTCTCCTGCGCGGCCGCTGGGCCGAACGCGCTGTCCTCCGTGCTCCACACGTACAGCGTGGGCACGTCGATGACGCCGATCGCGCCGTCAGGGCGGCCGGCCCGGTACCAGTTCAGCGCGGCGGTGAGAGCGCCCGGCTGGGACAGGTGCCGCACGTAGGCCTCGACACTGTCCTGCGGGATCTTTCCGGCGTAAGCGGCGCGAAGCCCCTCGGCATCGCCTGCGAGCATGCGCTCCTCGGTCGCGGGCGTTTCGCGCCAGTCGATCATGTAGTGCGATCGTTCGCGCTGGTCCGGGTCCGTGCGCAGTGTGGTGGCCAGAGCGCCGGGGTGCGGGGTCGAGACGACCGTCAGGGTACGTACGCGGCCGGGATGGGCATCGGCGGTCCACCACGCCACCGCGCCGCCCCAGTCATGGCCGACCAGGTCGAACGACGCCCAGCCCAATTCCTCGGTCATCGCGACGACATCCTCGACCAGGACGCTGATGCTGTAGTCCTCGGGCCGCTCGGGTCGGGCCCCGGGGGAGTACCCACGCTGGTCGGGTGCCACCACCCGGTAACCGTGTGTGGCCAACGCCGCGATCTGCCGTTGCCACACCAGTCCCGTCTGCGGGAAGCCGTGCAGCAACAGCACCGGGCGGCCCTGGGGCGGACCCGCCACGATCGCGTCGAACACGCCCGCAGCAGTGGAGATGCTCAGCTCGGTCACGATCCACCCTTCATACCGACTGGTCGGTCAGCTTTCAGCCGTGGAAATGGATTGTCAAGGTCGAGGGCACGCGCACCCCCGCAACCGCAGCTGCGCCGCCTCAGGGGAGTCTGGTTGAACTTGACGCCGGATTCAACTATAAACGATCGGGCGTTCGGTACCGCCCAACGGCATCGAGCCCGGCTCACGGTGCTGGGGATCCCCCGAAGCTCCCGAACGAACCGGACCGACAGGAAGCAGTGAGGCGACATGAGGGAAGCAGTCATCGTTTCGACGGCAAGGACGCCGATCGGGAAGGCGTACCGCGGCGCGTTCAACGACACCCAGGCGCAGGAACTTGCCGCCCATGCCCTCTCGCACGCGGTGCAGCGCGCCGGGCTCGAGGGGGGTGAGGTCGAGGATGTGATCTTCGGCTGCGCCGTGCAGCAGGGGTCCTCCGGTGGCAACGTCGCCCGCCAGGCTGCCCTCCGTGCCGGACTCCCGGACACCGTGTCCGGGATGACGATCGACCGGCAGTGCTCGTCGGGCCTGATGGCGGTTGCGACGGCCGCCAAGCAGATCGTCGGCGACGGCATGCAGGTCGCTGTCGGCGGCGGTGTCGAGTCGATCTCCTTGGTGCAGAACGACCACATGAACACCCACCGCATGGCGGATCCCTGGCTGGTCGAGCACAAGCCGAGTATCTACATGCCGATGTTGCAGACGGCGGAGATCGTCGCCGAACGCTACGGCGTGAGCCGGGAACGCCAGGACGAGTTCGCGCTGGTGTCACAGCAGCGCACCGCGGCGGCGCAGGAGGCGGGGCGGTTCGACCAGGAGATCGTCGCGCTCGCCAGTGTCAAGAAGGTCCTGGACAAGCAGTCCGGGGAGGTTCGGGACGAGGCCGTGACCCTGACCCGGGACGAGGGCAACCGCGCGTCGACCACACTCGAGGGCCTGGCCGGGCTGGCGCCGGTGCTGCCGGACGGTCAGGTGACCGCGCATTCCAGCGTGACGGCGGGCAACTCCTCGCAGTTGTCGGACGGGGCTTCGGCGTCGGTGTTGATGGAGTCGAAGGAAGCCGAGCGCCGCGGACTGGCGCCCCTGGGCGTATACCGGGGTATGGCCGTTGCCGGTTGCGGGCCGGACGAGATGGGGATCGGTCCGGTGTTCGCCATTCCGAAGTTGCTGAAGCAGCACGACCTCTCCATCGACGACATCGGTCTATGGGAACTCAACGAGGCGTTCGCGTCCCAGGCGCTGTACTGCCGCGACGAATTGAACATCGACCCGGAGCGGTTCAACGTCAATGGCGGCGCAATCTCGGTCGGCCATCCGTACGGAATGACCGGTGCCCGCCTGGTGGGGCACGCCCTGATCGAGGGCAAGCGCCGCGGCGTCCGGTATGTGGTGATCTCGATGTGTGTCGGCGGCGGAATGGGCGCAGCCGGGCTGTTCGAGGTCGCCTGAGGTCCGTGTACCAGCTGGGCGCCGGCGGCAAGGGCCGGCCGGTGGTGAAAGCCGGCGGAACATGGCTGCCGTCGCAAGGGCCGGTGGGAAGCCGGCCGCGAGAGAGGGTGTGAATACGGTGTCGAGCGAGACGGAAAAGGCCCGAACGGCGGTCCTCGTGGACTTCGGCGGGGTCATCACCTCCAGTGTGTTGCGGGCTTTCACCGACTTCGGCGCCTCGCTCGGCGGTGATCCGCGCCTGCCGCTGGACCTCCTCAGCCGGGATCAGCCATCACGGACCCTCCTGGCCGATCACGAGTCCGGCCGTATCGACGCCGAAGCCTTCGAGCGAGGGTTCGCCGAGCGTCTCCGCGCCCACGGCGCCGACGTGCAAGCAGAGGGGCTCACGGCCCGGATGCAAGCGGGAATGTCGATCGACCAGGACGTGCTCGCCCTGCTCGGTGATCTCCGCACCGCCGGGTATCTCGTTGCGCTGGTATCCAATTCGTTCGGAACCGGAACCTACGACAGCGTCGACCTCGCCGCTGTGGCCGACGCTGTCGTCATCTCCTCCGAGGTCGGGATCCGCAAGCCTTCCCGCCGGATTTACGCGATCGCATGTGAACGACTCGGCGTCGCCCCCGAGGAGGCAGTCATGATCGACGATCTGCAGCAGAACCTCGACGGGGCGGCGCGGATCGGGATCGGGGGCGTGCTGCACACCAGTGCCACCGACACCCGCCGCCAACTCGCCGAACACTTCAGGATCACCGTCTGACCGATCGACAAGATCGACGGTCGCGGGAGATCCGGTCATGCCCCGGATCGACACCGCCCGCGGGTCTCGAGCGGCAGTGCACTTCCGCCGCCCTAAGACTTGAAGTCGAGGACGGATTCAAGTCTACTGGCGGACGAGGGTGGGATCCGCACCGAATCACCTGCTCACATCCCCGGAAGGCACCGCCCATGGCCAGTGTTTTCGACCCGGTCTGCCGCCACGCGGCTGCAACTCCCGACAACATCGCGCTGCGCGGCGGCGCGGATCAGTGGACGTACCGGCAGCTGCGCGACGCGAGCGTTCGGTATGCGAGTGCCCTGGCCGCCGCGGGCCTGACGCCCGGGGACCGGGTGCTGCTGGCGGCGCCGTCGGTGCCCGAGTTCGTGGTGGCCTACCTCGGGATCCAGGCCGCCGGCTGTGTCGTGGTGCCGGTCAACACGATGTCCACCCGGGCCGAGGTCGAATACGTCCTCGGCGACGCCGGGTGCTCGTTGGCGATCGCTTGGCACGCCCTGGGCCCCGCCGTCGCGGAGGCGGCCTCGGCGCTCAAGGTCCCCTCTTGGACGCTGTCCCCGGGCGCGACGGTCACCGATGCCGCCCCCGCCCCAGTCGTCGACCGGGACCGCGACGAGACCGCGGCCATTCTGTACACCTCGGGTACGACAGGGCGGCCGAAGGGTGCCCAGCTCACGGTCGGGAACCTGTTGTCCGCCGGGGAGATCGGCGCCGAGTGCAGCCGCGGATCGAGCGCCGACCGTACCGGCACCGGACTCCCGCTGTTCCACGTGTTCGGCCAGGCGTCGGTCATGATGGCGACCTTGACCGTGGGCGGTTCGATGTCGTTGCTGGCCCGATTCGACCCGGCGGCGATGCTGGAGATGCTGCGCCGCGACCGGCTCACCATCATGGCCGGCGTACCGACCATGTGGAACGCGATGCTGCACGCAGCGGTTGATGCCGATCCGGCGGACTTCGCCGGGCTCCGTATCGCCGTCTCCGGGGGCGCGTCGCTGCCCGGGGAGATCGCCCGGGCCTTCGAGGCCCGCTTCGGCTGCACCATCCTCGAAGGCTATGGGCTCACCGAGACCACCGCGTTCGGCACCTTCAACGACATCGACCGCGGCGGCAAGACCGGGTACACCGGGCGGGCGGTCCCGCGGCTGCAGGTCCAGGTGCGTGACATCGACGGCAGCGAGTGCCCGCCGGGCACCGTCGGCGAGGTCCACATCAAGGGACCCACGGTGATGCGCGGATACTGGAACCGCCCCGCGGACACCGCCGCGGCAATCTCGACCGACGGCTGGTTGCGGACCGGCGACCTGGGCGAAACCGACACGGACGGCGACCTGCGCATCGTCGACCGGATCAAGGACCTGATCATCCGCGGCGGCTACAACGTCTACCCCGGTGAGGTCGAGGAAGTTCTCTACGAGCACCCGGACATCATCGAGGCAGCCGTCGTCGGCGTTCCCGACGACCACTACGGCGAGGAGGTCGCCGCGCTGATAGCCGCCCGGCCCAATTCGGAGCTCGGGGCCGCCGAGGTGTCGAGCTGGACACGAGAGCGACTGTCGGCCTACAAGGTCCCGCGCATCATCCGGTTCGTCGACGCGCTGCCCAAGGGCCCGAGCGGGAAGATCCTCAAGCGTTCCATCGACCGTACGGAGCTGACCCGCGACCCCGCGCTCGGCGACGCACCCGCCCGCCGGCACTGAACATCCGTCGACCGACGAGATGTGTCCGCCGTAGAAGAAAGACGCATGGTGAGTTACTCATGAGCCTGCCGCCCATCCTGCGGGACCGGCTTCGCCTGCCCGTGATCGCATCGCCGATGTTCATCGTGTCCAATCCGGAGTTGGTCATCGCCCAGTCGGCCTCCGGCATCGTGGGTTCCTTCCCCGCGCTGAACGCGCGGCCGCAGTCGGCGCTGCGCGAATGGCTGCAGCGCATAGCGGAGGAGTTGGCCAAGCACGACGCCGATCATCCCGAGACACCGTCCGCGCCGTTCGCGGTCAATCTCATCGTGCACAAGACCAACTCACGCCTGGAGGAGGACCTCGCGACCGTCGTGGAGTTCAAGGTGCCGATCGTCATCACCTCGCTCGGCGCCCGGGCCGATGTCAACGGTGCGGTCCATTCCTACGGCGGCATCGTGCTGCACGATGTCATCAGCAACCGGTTCGCGCGCAAGGCGGTGGAAAAGGGCGCGGACGGCCTGATCGCCGTCGCCGCGGGCGCGGGCGGGCACGCCGGCACGCAATCACCCTTCGCGCTCGTCCAGGAGATTCGCGACTGGTTCGACGGCCCCCTTCTGCTGTCGGGCTCCATCGCCCACGGCCGTTCGATCCTCGCCGCGCAGGCCGCCGGCGCGGACCTCGCCTACGTGGGTTCGGCGTTCATCGCCACCGACGAGGCGAACGCGGAGGACCAGTACAAGCAGATGATCGTGGACTCCACCGCCGCGGACATCGTGTACTCCAACCTGTTCACCGGCGTGCACGGCAACTACCTCCGCGGCAGCATCGAGGCCGCGGGGCTCGATCCGGCCGCACTGCCCGGATCCGATCCGTCCGCCATGGACTTCGGCAACCAGGACATCAAAGGGGCGAAGGCGTGGCGGGACATCTGGGGCGCGGGTCAGGGGGTCGGCGCGGTCGGGGCGGTACTGCCCGCGGCAGCGGTCGTCGAGCGCCTCGCCGTTGAGTACGCCGAGGCGAAGAGTCGGCTTCAGCGCGTGTAACGGTGTGCGACCGCGCACCGGTGCGCATTTATGAGGCTGGTGTCGGATTCAAGTACACTTTCGGGATGGATACCACCGCGCCCGAGGAGAGCGAGAAGGCACCGCCGATGGCGCCCCTCTCGCCACTTCGCGAGCCGCCGACGACGAAGCGCGGAGCGCGGACACGCGCCGCTTTGGTGAAGGCCGCGCGGAAGGTGTTCGAGCGGGACGGTTACCTCGACACCCGCCTGGCCGACATCACCAAAGAGGCCCGATGCGCGGCGGGATCCTTCTACACCTACTTCGCCAACAAGGAAGAGGTGCTTGCCGCCGTCCTCCTGGAGGCGCAGGAGGACATGCTGCACCCCGGCATGGGCCGGCTGCAGGACACCGACGATCCGTATGCGGTACTCGAGGCGAGTAATCGCGCGTATCTCGAGGCGTACAAACGGAACGCGAAGCTGATGGCACTGCTTGAGCAGGTCGCACAAGTGGAGCCGGAGTTCCGTAAGTTCCGAAGCCAGCGCACGGATGCGTTCATCCGCCGCAACGCCCGTGGCATCACCGACCTGCAGGCGCGGGGTGTCGCAGACCGTGAGGTCGATCCGATGATGGCCTCGCGTGCGCTGTCGGGCATGGTCAGCGTCATGGCCTACAACGCCTTTGTGCTCGGCGAAAGGCAAGAAGAAGGCACACCGGTGGACTTCGAGGAGCTCGTGTCCACGGTCACCCGGCTCTGGGCGAACGCCCTGCGGTTCCCCGGCCACCGCTGATCCGGCAGGAGCACCGGCCGGGGCGGAGCCTGCCGCCTGTGGCCGTCCGACGATCCTGGACCTTGGCGCCCGCATCGGCGACGAGGACCAGCTTGCGCGGTCCTTCACACTCAACCACCTGACTCATCACACCCTGGTACCGCAAGTCCGCAGTTCAGCGGGGCGAGGCGGCCTCCTCCGCGTGGTCATGCGCACCAGACGGTTGAACTTGACTTCAGATTCAATTATACAGGTGGGCGGGGACCACGATCGCGTCATCTCGGGGCCCGTGCTCCGGCCCCGCACGCCCCGCCACGGAGAGGGTTCGCTGTGAACGTTGCAGGAAGAGTCGCCATCGTCACCGGTGGCGGTGGCGGCATAGGCGGCGCGCTGGTCGCACGGCTCGCTCGCGAGGGTGCCCGGGTCGTCGTCGCAGACCTCGACGCGGACACCGCGCGGGCGGTATCCGAGAGAGTCAACGCCGACCATCCGGGAAGCACCGTCAGCGCCGGCGCGGACGCCTCGGACACCGCCCAGATCCAGCAGTTGATCGACCTGGCGGAGAGCGCGTTCGGCTCCGTAGACCTCTACTTCGCGAACGCGGGCATCGCCGGGGCACCCGCCCTCGACGCGAGCGAGCAGGACTGGGACCTCTCGATCGACGTGAACCTGCGAGCCCACATCCGTGCGGCAACGCTGCTGGTGCCGCGGTGGCTCGAGCGCGGCGAGGGCTACTTCGTCAGCACCGCCTCGGCGGCCGGGCTGCTCACCCAGATCGGCTCCGCCACGTACGCCGTCACCAAGCACGCGGCCGTCGGCTTCGCCGAATGGCTGAGTGTCACCTATGGCGATCGCGGGGTCCATGTCAGCTGTCTGTGCCCGATGGGGGTGAACACCAGGATGCTGTCCTTGGGGAAGGACTCCGGGGACGCGCTGGGCCGAGCGGCCACCCAGGCCGTCACGTCCGCGGGTGACGTCCTCGAACCGGCCGAGGTCGCCGACGCCGTCCTCGCCGCGATCGAGGACGAGCGCTTCCTGATCCTGCCGCACGAAGAAGTTCTGGACATGTACCGGCAGAAGGGCTCGGACTACGACCGGTGGCTGCGCGGGATGCGCCGCTACCAGAGCTCCCTGCTGGCGCAGACATGACCGGCGCGCCGGGCGAGCTCGTCCTCGCCGAACACCGCGGGCCCGTGCTGGTGCTCACGTTCAACCGGCCCGCCAAGCTGAACGCCTGGACCGACGAACTCGAGGACCGCTACTTCACGCTGCTCGACGCCGCCGAAGACGACCCGGGCGTACGCGCCGTCGTGGTCACCGGCGCGGGCCGCGGATTCTGCGCCGGTGCCGACCTCCAGCGGCTGCAGGCGGCCGGCGAGGTCTCCGAGGCGGACCGGGCGCGGCGCCGTCCGCGCGACGTGCCGCTGACCCTGCGCAAACCGCTGATCGGTGCGGTGAACGGGGTGGCCGCGGGCCTGGGCATGGTGGAGGCGCTCTACTGCGACATTCGCTTCGGCTCGCCCTCGGCCAGGTTCACCACGGCATTCGCGCAGCGCGGGCTGATCGCCGAGTACGGGATCTCCTGGCTGTTGCCCCGGCTGGTGGGGCACAGCCGGGCAACGGACCTGTTGCTGTCGAGTCGCATGGTGGACGCCGAGGAGGCTTTCCGTATCGGACTCCTCGACCACCTGGTCCCCACCGGCAGTGTGGTCGATGCCGCTGTCGCGTACGCCGCCGATCTGGCGACGCGCTGCTCCCCGGCATCCATGGCCACCATCAAGAGCCAACTGCAGGGCGACGCGGACGGCACCTACGCCGATTCCGTGACCCGGGCGGAAGGCGTCATGCTCCAGGCCTTCCGCGGGGCCGATTTCGTCGAAGGCGTGGCCAGTCACCTCGACAAGCGCCCACCGAGTTTTCCCTCCCTACCCGTCAGGAGTTCAGATGACCCTGTTTGAGATCTCGGACCGCGCCAAGAAGTACCAGGCGGATCTACTCGAGTTCATGGATTCGCACATCTACCCCGCGGAGGCGGTGTACGACGAGCAGATGCGCGCGTCGGGTGACCCGCACTTCCAGCCGCCGATCATCGAGGAACTCAAGGCGGAGGCGCGCAAGCGTGGACTGTGGAACCTCTTCCACCCGCACAAGGAGTGGGGCCCGGGGCTGACGAACCTCGAGTACGCGCCGCTGGCGGAGATCATGGGGCGCAGTCACATCGCCTCCGAGGCGTGCAACTGCAACGCTCCTGACACCGGCAACATGGAGGTGCTCACCCTCTTCGGCACCGACGAGCACAAGGAGAAATACCTTAAGCCCCTGCTCGACGGGACGATGGCCTCGGCCTTCGCGATGACCGAGCCGCGCGTGGCCAGTTCCGACGCCACCAATATCGAGTTGCGGATGGAGCGCGACGGCGACGAGTACGTGCTCAACGGCCGTAAGTGGTTCGCCTCGAACGCGATGCACAAGAACTGCAAGGTGCTCATCGTGATGGGCAAGACCGACCCCACGGCGGCCCCACATCGCCAGCAGTCGATGATGGTCGTCCCCATCGACGCCCCCGGGGTCACCGTGATCCGGAACCTCCCGGTGTTCGGGTACGCGGATCGCGAGGGGCATGCGGAGATCACCTTCGAGAATGTGCGCGTGCCGGCCAAGGACGTACTCAAGGGCGAGGGGGAGGGTTTCGCGATCAGCCAGGCCCGGCTCGGGCCCGGTCGTATCCACCACTGCATGCGGGCGATCGGCGCGGCCGAGCGGGCACTGGAGCTGATGTGCCGGCGCGCGCAGTCGCGGGTGACGTTCGGTCGTCCGGTCGCCGACCGGTCCAACGTCCAGGACTGGATCGCGGAAGCGCGTATCGACATCGAGATGATCCGCCTGCTCACGCTCAAGGCCGCGTATCTGATGGACACGGTCGGGAACAAGGAAGCGCGCACCGAGATCGCGGCCATCAAGGTGGCCGCCCCGGACATCGCGTTGAAGATCGTCGACCGCGCGATCCAGGTGCACGGGGGAGCAGGAGTGACCGAGGACTTCCCGCTGGCGATGATGTACGCGCATCTGCGGACGCTGCGGCTGGCGGACGGTCCCGACGAGGTCCACAAGCGGGCCATCGCCAGGCACGAACTGCGGCAGTACCGCGACGCCGCCACGGCAGCGGTGGGTTGAGATGGCAGGGCTCGATCTCACCGGTCGCACCGCCGTCATCACCGGCGCCTCGCGCGGTATCGGGCTGGCGATCGCCCAGGCCATCGCCGCGGCCGGCGGAAACGTCGTCCTCACCTCCCGGTCCCAGGAGGCGGCGGACGCCGCCGCGGCCAGGGTGAGCGGCTCAGCGCTGGGGGTCGGTGCGCACGCGGTCGACGAGGAGGCGGCCCAGCGCTGTGTGGATCTGACGCTCGAGCGCTTCGGAAGCCTGGACATCCTCGTCAACAACGCGGGGACCAACCCGGCCTTCGGGCCGGTCATCGACCAGGACCACGGTCGGTTCGCCAAGACCTTCGACGTGAACCTGTGGGCTCCCGTCCTGTGGACCGGTCTGGCGACGCGGGCGTGGATGGGCGAGCACGGCGGGGCGGTCGTCAACACCGCGTCGGTCGGCGGCATGGCCTTCGAGGCGAACATCGGGTTGTACAACGCGTCGAAGGCCGCACTCATCCATCTCACGAAGCAACTGGCCCTGGAACTCTCGCCGAAGGTTCGCGTCAACGCGGTGGCGCCGGGCGTGGTCCGCACGAAGCTGGCCGAGGCCCTGTGGAAAGAGCACGAGCAGGCCGTGTCGGCGTCGACGGCGCTCGGGCGCATAGGGGAGCCTGCCGACATCGCCTCGGCAGTCGCCTTCCTCGTCTCGGATGCCGCGAGTTGGATCACCGGCGAGACCATGGTGATCGACGGCGGGCAGCTGCTCGGTGACGCGCTCCCGTTCAGGCAGGGAGCCGGCGTCGGTGACTAGCGCGGGCATCGTCGGAATCGACGCCGGGGCGGTGAGCCGCTGGTTCGGGACCCTCGGCGTCGACTTCGCCGGGCCGCCTGTCTTCGACCGGATCGGGCTCGGCCAGTCGAATCTGACCTATCTGGTACGGGATCAGGACGGCCGCAGGTGGGTGCTGCGGCGCCCACCGCTGGGTCACCTGCTGGCGTCGGCGCACGACGTGGCCCGCGAGGCGCGGATTCTGACCGCGCTGGAGGGCACCGCCGTCCCGACCCCGCGGGTGCTCGGGCTGACGGTTGATCCTGCCGTGACCGACGTCCCGCTGCTGCTCATGGAGTTCGTGGACGGCCAGGTCGTCGACAGGATGTCGGTCGCGCAGTCGTTGACGCCCGAACGCCGCCGGGCGATCGGGATGTCGTTGCCACGGACGCTGGCGAAGATCCACGCGGTCGATCTCGGGGCGACCGGGCTGACTGGTCTGGCCAGCCACAAGCCGTATGCGCAGCGCCAGCTCAAGCGGTGGTCGGGCCAGTGGGAGAAGTCCAGGACCCGCGAGCTGCCCGCCGTCGAGGACCTCACGCGGCGCCTTGTCGCAGCAGTCCCGGAGCAGCGCGAACTCACGCTCGTACACGGCGACTTCCATCTGCGCAACGTCATCACCTCCTACGACAGCGGGGAGGTGACCGCGGTACTGGACTGGGAGCTGTGCACGCTCGGGGATCCGTTGGCGGACATGGGCAGCCTGCTGGCCTACTGGCCGGCCAAGGGTGAGGACACCTCAGGCGACTTCGTCGCGACCGCTCTCGACGGCTTCCCGACCCGCGAGGAACTCGTGGGGGCCTACTTGGCGGCGTCGGGACGCGACTTGACGACGCTGGGCTACTGGCACGCGCTGGGCCTGTGGAAGGTCGCGATCATCGCGGAGGGCGTCATGCGCCGCGCGATGGACGAACCGCGGAACAGGGCCGCGTCCGGGACCCCGACCGCAGAGCGCATCGACGCACTGGTGGCGAAGGCCCACGAAGTCGCGGACACGGCAGGTATCTGACCCGATCGCATTCCCACGGGACTTTGACACTCACGCATACAGGGAAGGAGCGGTGATGAGGCAAGCAGTCCTCGTATCGACGGCGCGTACGCCGATCGGGAAGGCCTACCGCGGCGCGTTCAACAACACCCGGGCCATGTGCATCGGCGGCGGCATGGGAGCTGCCGGGCTGTTCGAGGTGGCGTCGTGAACCCGGCCGCGCTGTTCGACGTCAGAGGGAAGACCGTGGTGGTCACGGGCGGCTCACGCGGAATCGGACTGATGATCGCGCACGGTTTCGTGGCGGCTGGGGCCACGGTGATCATCTCCTCCCGCAAGGCCGAGGCGTGCGAGAAGGCGGCGGCGGAGCTGTCTGCCCTGCCGTCCGCCGGCGCCGGAACCTGCCTGGCGCACCCGGCGGACCTGTCCACCGCCGAGGGCCTCGAGAGCCTCGCCGAGCGGGTCGCGGACGTCGCGCCGCGGCTGAACGTCCTGGTCAACAATGCGGGAGCCGCCTGGGGGGCGCCCATCGGTGAGTTTCCCGACTCGGGCTTCGACAAGGTGCTGAACGTCAATGTCAAGGCGGTCTTCTCGCTGACGCAACGACTGCTGCCGCAGTTGCGGACGGCCGCCACCGCGGAGGACCCCGCACGCGTCATCAACATCGGATCGATCGACGGGCTCGTCGTATCCGGGTCCGACAACTTCTCCTATGTCGCCAGCAAGGCGGCTGTGCACATGCTGACCCGCAAGATGGCCGCCACGCTGGCGAGTGAACACATCACCGTCAACGCCCTCGCGCCGGGCCCGTTCCCGACCAAGATGATGGCGCACGTCCTGGACGACCCCGAGCTGCGGGACGCCGTGGCCGAGCGGGTGCCCCTCGGCCGCGTCGGCACCCCCGAGGACATCGCGAGCCCTGCGATCTTCCTCGCCTCCCGCGCGGGCGCGTACCTGACCGGCACGGTGATCCCCGTGGACGGCGGGATCTCCGGGACGCGCTGACCGGGTCGCCGGTGAATGCCACCGCGCCACACAAGAACGCCCCACACACTCTCTCCCCTGAAAGGCGGTTCGGCGGCGATGAGCTGGTTCGACGACAGGCCGTGGACGGCCCAGTACACCAAGCGCATGGCGGAGGCGGGACCGGTCCCTGATCGCACCACGCTGGAGCTGCTGGCCGACGTGGTGGCCACGGCACCCGACAGTCCGGCCATCACCTACCTCGGGGGCACGCTGACCTACCGGGAGGTGGACGAGCTCTCCGACGGGGTGGCGCACTACCTCCTCGAGCGCGGCTTCCGCCCCGGCGACCGGCTGGCGCTGTACTTGCAGAACGTCCCGCAGTTCGTGCCGGCCCTGTTCGGCGCCTGGAAGGCGGGCGGCGCGGTCGTCCCGCTGAACCCGATGTACCGGGACGAACTCCGGCACATCCTCACCGACGCGGGAGTGTCCGCGATCGTGTGCGATGAGCACGCCTGGGCGGAACACGTCCGTGAGCGGGCCACCGCGGCGGGGGTGACGACCGCGCTCACCGCCAACCCGCTGGACCTGCAGACCCTGGACGACCCGCGCATCTTCGCCGGCCTGACCCGGCGGCGCAGCGAGGGCGCCGACGACATCCTCGACGTGGCGAGGGCACGGGCGGGGCGGCGGCCTGCCCCTCCCGGGCTGACCCCCGACGACATCGCACTGATCTCCTACACCTCCGGCACCAGCGGACTTCCGAAGGGAGCGACCAACACCCACCGCAACCTGACCGTCAACGCGGTGCTGCTGCGGCTGTACGACGAGGTCCCCGTGGGCTCACCGATATTCGCACTGGCCCCGCTGTTCCACATCACCGGCATGGTCGTCCAGCTGCTCAACGCGGTCGACCTGGCGAGCCCTCTCGTACTCGCCTACCGCTTCGAGCCGGGGGTGGTGATCGACGCGCTGAAGCGGGAACGGCCCGCTTTCATGGTCGGGCCGTCCACCGCGTACATGGCGCTGATGGCACACCCCGACTACTCCGCAGAGGTGTTCGGCTCGCTCAGGACACTCAGCTCCGGTGGCGCCCCGCTGCCCCCCGCGGTCGTCGAGCGGTTCCAAGAGCAGACGGGACGGTACATCCGCAACGGCTACGGGCTCACCGAGACCAGTGCCCCGTGCGTCGTGGTGCCCATGGACAGGGAGGCTCCCGTGGATCCCGACTCAGGCACCCTGTCGATCGGCCTGCCGCTTCCCACCGCCATGGTCCGTATCGTCAGCGAGGACGGCAAAGACCTGGGACCGAACGAGGTCGGCGAGATCGCGGTCGAGGGCCCCATGGTGGTGCCCGCGTACTGGAACAGGCCCGAGGCCACCGCGGAGTCGATCCCGAACGCGCGGCTGCTCACCGGCGACGTCGGTTTCATGGATCGGCAGGGCTGGGTGTACGTGGTCGACCGCAAGAAGGACATGATCAACGCCTCCGGCTTCAAGGTGTGGCCTCGCGAGGTCGAGGACGTCCTCTACCGGCACCCCGCGGTGCGCGAGGCCGCCGTGGTGGGGGTGCCCGACCCGTACCGCGGCGAGACGGTGGCGGCCTTCGTCAGCCTGAGGCCCGGCGGATCCGTCGAGCCCGAAGAGCTGGTCGCCTACTGCCGCGAACACCTGGCCGCCTACAAGGCCCCTCGGAAGGTCAGCATCCGCGACGAGCTGCCCAAGACCACCAGTGGCAAGATCCTGCGCCGCGAACTGCGCGGGGCGGCGTCCGCGTGACGGGCGAGAGGAGCTGAAGGATGGCCGGCCTGCCAGAGGTCCTGGCCCTCGACGAGATCGCACTGGACCGGTTCCGGTCCGGCCCGATCCCCAGCCAGTGGCCGCGGACGTTCGGTGGCCAGATCGCCGCCCAGTCGCTGATGGCCGCGGCGCGTACCCTCGACCGGTCGTACTCGGCCCACTCGATGCACGGGTACTTCCTGCGGCCCGGCCGTCCGCACGAGTCGACGGATCATCTTGTCGAGCGGATCCGCGACGGCGGCAGCTTCTGCACCCGCCGGGTGACCGCAGTCCAGGCGGGGGAGGCAATCTTCACGATGACGGCGTCCTTCCACCGCGGAG
Organism: Streptomyces sp. 7N604; assembly: GCF_052245475.1. NCBI lineage: Bacteria > Bacillati > Actinomycetota > Actinomycetes > Kitasatosporales > Streptomycetaceae > Streptomyces > Streptomyces sp. 7N604. Next base: position 38,368 of record NZ_JBQQBX010000037.1, read on the forward strand.
ATGAAGGGTTCTCCCACCAGGTGGACATGCCGGCGGTGCCGGCACCCGGCCACATCCCGGAGTCCGACCGCATCAGCGGCTGGAGCATGCCGCGGCCCGCGGAATGGCGCGACTGGGAGATGCGATGGGTGCCCAGAGGGGAGATCGGCCACGCTCCGGAGGCGCCGGCCTGCCAGCGGGTGTGGATCCGGTACGGACGTCAGCTGCCGGACGACGGTGCCGTCCACGCCTGCGCGCTGACCTATCTCAGTGACATGGCGCTGCTGGGATCCGCGCGGCTGCCACATCCCCAAGCCGTCGTACAGGGTGCGTCGTTGGACCACTCGCTGTGGTTCCTGCGTCCCTTCCGCGCGGACGAGTGGCTGCTGTACGACCAGGTCTCCCCTTCGGCCGAGCACGGCCGGGCGCTCACCCGCGGAAGGCTGTTCGACGCGGGCGGGCGTCTGGTGGCCGCCGTCGCGCAGGAGGGACTCATGCGCTTCGACCGGCCCCGGTCGAAGGCGGGCCGCGATACAGAGGAAGGGACGCATGGTGCGCACGCCTCAGCGAGCGTTCCGTAATCCCCCCGGCCCCGACCATCGCCGACGTCCGTCGATCAACGAATTCAGGAAGTGGTGCCACGCATGTCCACCCAGTACAGCGTCACCGGACGCACAGCGATCCTCCGCATCGACAACCCTCCGGTCAACGGACTCGGGCACGCAACGCGGAAGGGCATCGTGCAGGGTCTGCAGCGTGCCCTGGACTCCGCCGATGTCGATGCCATCGTGCTCACCGGCCGCAAGGGATCCTTCTCGGCCGGGGCCGACATCTCGGAGTTCGGGACGCCCAGGACGACCGCCGCACCGAGCCTCGGCGACGTCATCGCGGCCCTGGAGGACGCCGGCAAGCCGGTCGTGGCGGCGATCGACGGCACCTGTTTGGGCGGCGGACTGGAACTCGCGCTGGGCGCCCACTATCGGGTCGCGACATCGAGCAGCAGGATCGGCCTCCCCGAGGTGCACCTCGGGCTGGTCCCCGGCGCCGGCGGCACGCAGCGGCTGCCCCGTGTCGTGGGAGCCGACGTCGCGGCGGACATGATCAGCGGCGGGGCACCTCGTACGGCGCGGGCGCTCGGAGACCTCCCCGGGCAACGGCTGTTCGATCGGATCGTGGACGGTGACGTGATGGTGGCGGCGATGGAACTCGCGGTCGAGGTTGCCGCGGTACGGCCGCTCCCTCGGATTCGGGACCTGAGCGTCGGTCGCGACGACGTGGGCGCGGTAAGTGCGTTGCGGGAGCGCCTGCGTCGGCGCAGCCGCGGATTCGTGGCGCCCGCGGAGGCTCTGACTCTGGTCGAGAAATCGGGATCCACACCGTTCGAGGAAGGCCTGGCCGAGGAGCGCAGGACATTCCTGGAGCTGATGAACGGCGAGCAGTCGGCCGCGCTGCGCCATGCCTTCTTCGCCGAGCGGGCGGCCCGCAAGGTCTCCGACGTCCCGCCCGAGACGCCGGCACGGACGGTGGACAAGGTGGCCGTCATCGGTGCCGGAACGATGGGTGGCGGCATCGCGATGAACTTCCTGGGTGCGGGGATTCCGGTCACCATCGTGGAGAGCAGCCAGGAGGCGCTCGACCGCGGCTTGGACGTCATGCGCCGCAATTACCAACGTCAGGTGGACAAGGGGAGGTTGACGGCTGGCGGGCTGGAGCAGCGCATGGCGCTCCTGACGCCGACCCTGGACTATGCGGACGTGTCGGACAGCGACCTGGTCATCGAGGCGGCCTTCGAGGACATGGACGTCAAGCGTTCGGTGTTCACCCGGCTCGACGAGGTGGCGAAACCCGGCGCGATTCTGGCGTCGAACACCTCGACCCTCGACATCGATGCGATCGCCGCGGTGACCGGACGCCCCGGGGATGTCCTCGGCATGCACTTCTTCAGCCCCGCGAATGTCATGAAACTGCTGGAGATCGTGCGCGGGGCCAAGACCGCGGACGACGTGCTGGTCACGGCCATGGCGGTGGGACAGCGGATCGGCAAGACCGGCGTGGTGGCCGGGGTATGCGACGGCTTCATCGGCAACCGGATGCTGGCCAAGTACCGGGATGCGGCGACGGCACTCCTCCGCGCGGGCGCGACACCGGCCGAGATCGATTCCGCCGCAGAGCACTTCGGCTTCGCCATGGGCCCGTTCCGGACTGCCGACCTGGCGGGCAACGACATCGGATGGGCGATCCGCAAGAGGCGCTACGCGGAGGACCCCGGCGTGCCCCGGGAGGAGATCTCCGATGCCCTGTGTGAAATGGGACGGTTCGGGCAGAAGGCTGGTGCCGGGTGGTACGACTACGCACCCGGCAGCCGAGAGGCGATCCCGAGTCCTGTTGTCGAAGATCTGCTGGCTTCATTCCACGCCAAGCATGGCACCAAGCTCCGTACCTTCGAGGCGGATGAGATCGTGCAGCGCCTCGTCTTCGCACTCATCGACGAGGGCGCGCGCATCCTCGATGAAGGCATAGCCCTACGCGCCTCGGACATCGACGTCGTCTACATCGCTGGGTACGGCTTCCCGAGGTACCGCGGCGGACCGATGTTCTACGCCGACACGGTGGGTGCCGCACATGTCCTCTCCGGACTCAGGAGGTTCCACGGAGATGACGGCTGGGAGCCCTCGCCGTTGCTGATGCGGCTGGCCGGGGAGGCCGGGACATTCAACTGACGCCACCACCGCAGATGTGGGACCCGGCGGTCAGCACGGCCGTGCGCATACGGCGGTCCGCCGGTCGCTGGGTGCCGGTGTTCCCATGACAGTGCACGGCCCGCTGCACGCGTACGTGGACACCCAGCCGCTCCTCGGGCTATGTCGCAACCCCAGCGTGGGCCCGGCAGCAGGCCGGGCCCACGGGGTGAGCGGAAGTGCGGACGGCGGCGTGCGGTCCGCCCACGATGGTCAGTTGTCGACCGCGGCCCGTGCCGGCAAGGTGACGATCATCTTGCCGGTGTTGTCGCCGCGGAGCATGCCGAGGAATGCCTCGACGTTGTTCTCGATGCCTTCCACGACGGTCTCCTCGTAGTGGAGCTTCCCGTCGCGGATCCAGCCGCCGACCTCCTGCACGAACTGCTGTTGCAGGTCGTTGTGGTCGGAGACCAGCAGGCCGCGCAGAGTGAGGCGCTTGCCGATGGCGAGCGCGAGGTTGCGCGGGCCGGGGGCCGGTGCGGTCGCGTTGTACTGGGCGATGGCCCCGCACAGCGCTGCGCGGCCGTGCACGTTGAGGGCGCCGATCGCCGCCTCGAGGTGGTCGCCGCCGACGTTGTCGAAGTAGACGTCGATGCCGTCCGGGGCCGCGGCCTTGAGTTGCTCGGCCACCGGGGCCTTCTTGTAGTTGAAGGCGGCGTCGAAACCGTACTTCTCGAGGAGGAGTTCGACCTTCTCGTCCGAGCCCGCGCTGCCGATGACCCGCTTGGCGCCCTTGAGCCGGGCGATCTGCCCGACCTGGCTGCCGACCGCGCCGGCCGCGCCGGAGACGAAGACGGTGTCGCCCTGCCGGAACTCCGCCACGCGCAACAGGCCGGCATAGGCGGTCAGTCCGGGCATGCCGAGGACACCGAGGTACGTGCTCAGCGGAGCGTTCGCCGGGTCGACCTTCACGGCATTCGCCGCGTCGAGGAGTGCGTACTCGCGCCAGCCGAGCCCGTGCAGGACGTGATCACCCACTGCGACGGTCCCGGCGGGGGAGTCATCGCCCACGGCGACGACGACGCCGACCGCACCGCCGTCCATCGGCTGGCCCAGCTGGAAGGGAGGGACGTAGGACTTCACGTCGTTCATCCGGCCGCGCATGTACGGGTCGACCGACAGGTGCAGGTTGCGTACGAGGATCTGACCGGAGCCGGGCGCTGCGAGAGGCGCCTCGCGCAGGGCGAAGTCCTGCGGCCGGGGCACACCGTTTGGGCGGGCGACCAGGTGCCATTCACGGCTGGTGGTGGGAAGGGCGTTCATGATGCGGATGTCTCTTTCCTCCGTGCTCACACACGGCTGGGGGTGGATCAGCTGAGGGGCTTGGCGAGGACGGCTTTGCGGTGGCTGAAGGTCTCGAGGGAGTAGCGGCCGTGGTAGCTGCCCATACCGCTTTCGCCGACGCCCCCGAACGGCAGGTCGGAGATGGTGAGATGGGCCAGCGGCAGGCCGAACCCGAGGCCGCCCGAGGAGGTTTCGGCGGCGAGCCGCTCCCGGGTGGTGTCGGAGTCGGTGAACGCGTACAGAGCCAGCGGCTTGTCACGGTCGTTGATGAAGTCGATGGCCTCGTCGAGCCCGGCCACCTCGACGATCGGGAGGATCGGACCGAAGATCTCCTCCTGCATGACCGGCGCGTCCGGTGACACCTCGGCCAGGACGGTCGGCGCGATGTACTTCGTCTCGCGGTCGTGCGCGCCGCCGGTGACCTGGCGGCCGGAGGCGAGGAGGGCGGTCAGCCGGTCGAAGTGGCGTTCGTTGACGATACGGCCGTACTCCGGGGAGGCGGAGGCGTCCGGTCCGTACAGGCCCTCGACGGCCTTGGCCAGCGCTCCCTCAAGAGCCCGTGCGGTCTCACGGTCGGTGAGGACGTAGTCGGGGGCGACGCAGGTCTGTCCGGCGTTGAGGAACTTCCCGGCCGCGAGGCGGGCGGCGACGGTGTCCAGATCAGTGCTCCGGTCCACGAACGCCGGGGACTTGCCGCCCAGTTCGAGGGTGACGGGGGTGAGGTGCCGGGCGGCCGCGGCCATCACGATGCGGCCGACCGTGCCGTTGCCGGTGTACAGGATGTGGTCGAAGCGCTGCTCGAGCAGGGCGGTGGTCTCCGGGACCCCGCCTTCGACCACGGCGACCGCGTCGGTGTCGAGGTACTGCGGCACGAGGCGGGCGAGGGCGGCGGAGGTGGCCGGGGCCAGTTCGCTGGGCTTGGCGACCACCGCGTTGCCCGCGGCCAGGGCACCGGCCACAGGGGCCAGCAGCAGTTGAGCCGGGTAGTTCCAGGGGGCGATGACCAGTACGACGCCCAGGGGGTCGTACTGCGTCCAGGCACTCGCCTCTCCAATGAACGCGGGGACGGGGGCCTGTTCGGGCCGCAGCCAGCCGTCGAGGTGCTCCAGGGTGTGGTCGATCTCCCGTATGACGAAGTCGATCTCCGTGCGGTATGCCTCGGTGGCGCTCTTCCCCAGGTCGGCGCGGAGGGCCGCGGCGAACTCCTCACCGTGCTCGGTGAGCAGGGCACGCATCCGGTGCAGTTGCCCGGTACGCCAGGCTACGGGCTTGGTGGTGCCGGTGCGGAAGGTGGCGCGCAGCCGGGCGACGAGCTCGGCGGGCTGCTCGGGCGCAGGCGTGTTCATGGTTCCCTCACAAGGTCGATACGTGGACGGGGGGCGCTGTCGCCGGCGCCACGGGGCAGGTCCGGGCGCCGGCGTCGGGCAGGGGGATCAGCCGCGGTTGAGGATCTCGATGATGTTCCGGGCGAGCTGTTCGGAGGAGGCGGGGTTCTGGCCGGTGTGCAGATTGCGGTCCGCCACGACGTGCGCGGTGAACGGGGAGGCGGCGTCGAAGTCGGCACCGAGTTCCACCAGGCGGTCCTGGAGCAGCCACTTGGCCTTGTCGGCGAAGCCGGCCATGGTCTCCTCGGCGTTGGTGAAGCCGGTCAGGCGGTAACCGGCGAACGGCCAGCTGCCGTCCTCGCGCCGGGCGGCGAGCAGGGCCGCGGGGGCGTGGCACAGCACCGCGAGCGGCTTGCCGGAGTCCAGCGCAGCGGTGAGCAGGCGGCCGGAGCCGGCGTCGGCGGCGAGGTCCTCCATGGGGCCGTGGCCACCGGGGTAGAGGACGGCGTCGTACGCGTCGAGGTCGACCTCTTCGAGCTTGACCGGGTTCTCCAGGTCGGCGCGGATGGAAGCCAGGTACGCGGCGATGGCGTCGGCCTGCTCCTTGCCGCCGGTGGACTCGGCGGCGAGGCTGACGGCGTCGACGGTCGGAGCGACGCCGCCGGGTGTGGCGATGGTGACGTCGAAACCGGCCTCGCGGAACAGCCGGTGCGGTGCGGCGAGTTCCTCCGCCCAGTAGCCGGTGGGATGCAGGGTGCCGTCGGCGAGCGTCCAGTGGTCGGCGCCGGTGACGACGAACAGAACTGTGGTCACAACTGTCTCCTTCACAGTGCGCATGGGTCGCGCGGTGGTGGGGTGTCTTCTCGTCCGGCGAGGGGTGTGCCGGTGGTGGCGTGCGGTCGGTGGGTGGCTCAGGCGACGGTGACGATCACCTTTCCGCGGGTGTGGCCTTCCCTGTTGAGCCGCTGTGCGTCGGCGGCCTGCTCGAGCGGGAACGTGGCGGCCACTTCCACGCTCAGCTGCCCGCGCTCCGCGAGGACGGTGAGCGCCTCGAGATCCTGGGTGTCGGGTCGCACGAAGACGTACCCGCCACCGAGGCCGAGCACGGCGCCGTCCACGGCCGAGGCAAGGCGGCCGCCCTCGGCGAGCAGCCCTGGCGAGACCTTCAGGGCCTCTCCGCCGACGAGGTCGAGGACAGCATCCACGCCCTGCGGCGCCAGGGCGTTGACGCGGTCGGTGAGGCCCTCGCCGTAGGCGACCGGCTCGGCGCCGAGCCCGCGCAGGTAGTCGTGGTTGTGCTCGCTCGCCGTGCCGATGACGCGGGCGCCGAGCGCTCGGGCGATCTGTACGGCCAGCGACCCGACACCACCCGCCGCGGCGTGCACCAGCACGGTGTCGCCGGCGCGTACCTGCAGGGACCGTGTCAGCGCCTGGTATGCGGTGAGGCCGGCCAGCGGGAGGCCGGCGGCCTCCTCGAAGGTGAGGTTCGCGGGCTTGCGGGCGAGCGTACGGATCGGGGCGGCAACGTACTCGGCGAAGGTGCCGCGTGAGACGAAGTCCTCGCGGACGTAGCCGATCACTTCGTCGCCCGGGGCGAACTCGGTGACCCCGACGCCGGCTTCCTCGACCACGCCCGCCACGTCCCAGCCGGGGATGACGGGGAAGACGGTGTCCATGACGCCGTCCAGGTATCCGGCCTGGATCTTCCAGTCGACCGGGTTGACGGAGGCGGCCTTCACACGGACCAGCACGGCGTCCGCGCCGAGCTTCGGGTTCGGGACGTCGCCGTACTCCAGGACGTCAGGGCCGCCGTAGGTGCCGTAGGTGATGGCCTTCATGGTGGTACTCCTTCGTGCGGTGGTGCGGTGGTGCGGTGGTGCGGTGGTGCAGATCGGGTGGGACGTCAGGCAGCCGCGGTGGCGGCAGCCGGCTCGGGGGCCGTCCCGGCGGCGGGCCGGTGTTCCGCACGGGGCGCCTGCCGCTGCCGCTTCAGGCCGACCAGCGCAATGGCCAGGACGAAGGCGAAGGCGACACCGGCGATGGTGAAGCTCAGGGTGAACTGGCTCTCGGCGGGCAGCGGGGGCACTCCGGCCGGAAGGTGCTCGATGGTCCTGGAGGCGAGCAGCGTCGTGATCAGTGCGCTGCCGATCGAGCTTCCGACGGATCGGGAGATGGAGTTGATGCCGTTGGCGATGCCGGTCTGGTGGGGCGGCACCCCCGCGACGATCAGGGCGGGCATCGCGGCGTAGCCGAGGCTGATGGCTGTTCCGAGGGCCATTCCGGCGCCGATGACCGAGGGGGTCGAGGCGTGTGCAGCGGCCAGCCACGCGAAGCCGACGATGCCGGTCACCGCGCTCAGGGCGAGGGTGAGACGGGGGCCGATCCTGCGGATCAGCACGCCACCGAACTGGGAGGCGACGAGGGACGCGATCGTACCGGGCAGCAGGTACTCGACGGAGGCGCGGAGAACGGAGGCGCCGAAGCCGTAGCCCGCGATGTCCTGCGGGACCTGCGCCAGGTAGGAGATCCCGAGGAACTGGGCGAACATCCCGAATCCGACGAAGAGGCCCGCGAGGTTGCTGAAGAGCACCGGGCGGTGGAGGAACATCTTCATGTCGACCATCGGTTCGCGCACACGGCTCTCCGTGAAGGCCCAGACACCGGCCATGACGACCGCTCCGGCGAAGCTGCCCAGGGTGCGGGCGGACGTCCAGCCCCACTCGTGCCCCTGGGAGATCGGCAGCAGTAGCAGGACCAGGAAGAGCGCCAGGGTGAGCGCGCCGAGGAGGTCGGTGCGCCCGCCGGTCTTGGCGCGGCTTGCCGGTACGAGGAGGACGACGGCGAGGAGCGTGACCAGAGCCAGCCCGGCGGCCAGCCAGAAGACACGGTGGTAGTCGGCGTTGTCGCCGCTGGTCAGCAGGCCGGTGCTGACCAGCGCGAAGCCGCTGCCGAAGGCCAGGGTGCCGCTGACCAGTGACATCGCTCCGGGCAGACGGTGGGCGGGGACCTCCTCGCGGAGCACCGACAGCGCGAGCGGGAAGATCGCTGTGGCGGCGCCCTGGAGAACTCGGCCCACGATCAGCCAGAGGAGCGAGTCGGTGGTGGCGGCCAGGACCGAGCCGGCGATCATCACCACCAGCACGCCGATCAGGGTCGGCTTCTTCCCGCGCTGGTCGCCCAAGCGGCCGAGCAGGGGGGTGAAGACGGCTGCGGAGAGCAGGGTCGCGGTCGTCACCCAGCTGACCTCGGCAGCGGTGCTGCCGAGGCTGCTCCCGATCAGACCGAGGATCGGGACCACCAGTGTCTGCATCATCGACACGACCATGGCGGCGAGGCTCAGGACGAGGACGACTGCGATCTCACGCGGGTGTCGGCCGGGCGGCGGGGGGACAAGGGTCTGGGACACGGTGCTCTCTCCGGGCGGGGACGTGGGGCCGGGGCTCGGCGCGGGCTCGGCTCAACGAGTAGTTGCTTGATGCACTCAAGCAACGAGATCCGACGGTAGGGGTCAAAGGTTGAGGATGTCAAACTTTGATTTCTCACCTAGACTGGGAGCCATGTCCCGCACCCCCGCCGCGCACCCGGCCTCCGCGACCCCAGCCCCGCAGGGCAGCGACCCCACCTACGTCGAGCTCCTGGAGCGCCTGGCACGCGCCGCCGCCGGCTACTACCGGGACCTCACCGCGGCGGCCGCAGTGCACGGGCTCACCATGACGCAGGCCAAGATGCTCATCCTGCTTCGGCAACCGCTGCCCATGCGCGCCCTCGCAGGACGGCTCGCCTGCGACGCCTCCAACATCACCGGACTCGTCGACCGGCTGGAGGCACGTGGACTGGTCTCCAGACACCTCGACGCGGCCGACCGGCGGATCAAGAACGTGGTCGCCACCGAAGAGGGAAGGGAGGCCGTCCGCCTCATCCGCGCCGACATGCGGGCCACCTCGGCAGCCTTTGCGCGTCTGGACGAGGAGGGCCGTCGCAGTCTCTACGAGCTACTGGGACGCCTGCACCCGGAGGAGACAACCTGATCGCGGCCGGGGCGCCGACCGCTGCAGGTCACATCGCAGACATGCAGCGGTTCGCTTGTCAGGACTTCCCGGAATCCTCCGCAGGTGCGCCGACCCGGGCGTGCAGTGCCGTGAGACCGTCGAGGAACATGTCGAGGGCGAGTTCGAAGCTGTCGGGGTCGATCTCGTCTGCGTGTTCGCGCAAACGGTGGGCCCCGGCCAGGTGCGGGTATCGGCCGATGTAGACCTGGATATCGTCGTCGAACCCTCCGGCGAAGGAGCTCATCGCGGCACCGACCACCAGGTACTTGGTCGAAGCTCCGATCATCGTCGCGTACCGGGGCGGCCAGCCTCCGGCTACCAGACCGCCATGGACGGTGTTGGCGCGCTGCAACGACGCGTCGCGGTGTGCCGGTCCGTAGGCCAGGAACGGAACGATGTTGGGGTGAGCGGCGAGCGCAGCGCGATACGACCGTGCCCAGGACGCCACTCCATGACGCCAGTCGCCGGTCTCGAAGCCCGAGACATCCACGCTCGTCATGATGGTGTTCGCGACCTCGTGAAGGACATCGTCCTTGGTCTTCACGTGCTCATAGAGCGAGGAGACTTGGACCCCGAGGCTTCGGGCGAGCTTGCGCATAGACAGCTCGCCGAGGCCTTCCTCGTCCACGATGGCCAGCGCCGCGGTGCAGATGCGCTCCCGGCTGAGAATCGGTTTGGTCGGCCGAACCACCGATGCACCCCCCAGGGTCGTGTCGCGGGGCGGTCATCCGCAGTGCCCAGCTTCTGATCTCACCTTACAGGCAGGCCCTCCCCGCGGTCCGGGGTCCGACCCCGGACCGCAGGGAGGGCACGGCAAGCGACGGCTATTCCGCCGGATCGCGAACGGGTTTGATCCGCCACAGGGACAGCAGGGCGACGGCCGCCATCACTGCCACGTATATGGAGATCGACATCGAAGTGTGCGTGGCCTCCAGCAGCAGAACCATCAGGAACGGTGCCAGACCACCGCCGAGCACGGAGGCGATCTGGTAGCCGAGGGAGGCGCCGGAATAGCGCACCTCGGCGCTGAACATCTCGGCGAACAGCGCCGCTTGCGGACCGTATGCCACCGACAGGCACAGGACGCCCACGACCAGGGCCAGGACGACGAGCGGGAACTGCTTGGTGTCGACGAGCTGGAACATCGGGAACGCCCAGACGCCCAGGGCCACGACCCCGGCCGCGTAGACGCGGCGACGGCCCACGCGGTCCGAGAGCGCCGCGAAGAGCGGGAGTGCGACGAGCTGGGCAGCATTGGCCAGCAGCACGGCAGTGAGCACGGTGCTCTTGCTCATTCCCAGGTGCCTGTTGCCGTAGTCGAGCATGCCGGTGACCAGCAGGTAGAAGGTCGCGTTGACGACGAGGAACGAGCCGGCGGCGAGAAGGATCTGCTTGGGCTGGGAGCGCAGCACCTCGAATACGGGCGAGCGCCGCCGGGCTTCCTTGCTCTCGGCCATCCGCTCCTCCGCGCGCTGGAACGCCGGCGTCTCCTCCAGCCGCTTGTGAACGAACATCGCCAGCGCGATCATCACGACGCTGAAGAGGAACGGCACCCGCCATCCCCACGCCTCGAAGTCGTCCTTGGCGACCACGCTGGTCATGAAGAGGAAGGTCAGATTGCCGAGGATCAGGCCGATCGGCACGCCGAGTTGCACAAAGCTGCCGTACAGTCCTCTCCGCCCGGGCGGTGCGTACTCCGTCGCGACGAGCATCGCACCGCCCCACTGCCCCCCGACCGCCAGGCCCTGGGCGAAGCGGAGCAGCGCCAAGATGATGGGTGCGCCGATCCCGATCACGGAGAAGGTGGGCAGCAGACCGATCAGCGTGGTCGCCCCGCCCATGACGATCAGTGTCGCCACCAGAACGGGTTTGCGGCCGAACTTGTCGCCGTAGTGGCCGCAGACGATGCCCCCGAGCGGGCGGGCGGCGAAGCCGATGGCGAACGTGGCGAAAGCAGCGAGCACTCCGGCCACGGGGCTGAACGACGGGAAGAACTTGGTGCTGAACACGAGCGCGGCGGCCGTGCCGTAGATGAAGAAGTCGTACCACTCGATGGCGGAAGTGGCCATGGCGGTGAGGGCTGCCCGGCGCACCTCGGAGCGCGGAACCGCCGCCGTATCGACGGGTTTTTGAGGGTCTGTCGTGGTGTTCTGAGTAGTCATGGAGTGACGGTCCTTTCAGTGGCATGGGGGGTGGCCTGCTGGGTGAACTGCCGACGCAGTTCCCGCTTGAGCACCTTGTGGCTGGGCCCGAGCGGCAGTTGGTCGACGACCTCGATGCGACGGGGGTACTTGTGGCGGCCCACCCGGTCGCGGGTCCACGCGATGAGGGCGTCGGGATCGATGCCGCGGCCGGAGCGCGGCACGACAACGGCGCAGATTTCTTCGCCGCGTTCGTCGTCGGGGATGCCGATGACGGCTGCCTCGGCGATGTCGGGATGGCGCGCCAGGGCTTCTTCGACCTCACGGGGGTAGACGTTGAAGCCACCGCGGATGATGAGATCCTTCTTGCGGTCGACGATCGAGAGAAACCCGTCGGCATCCTTGAGTCCGATGTCGCCGGTACGGAACCAGCCGTCGACGATGGCGGCGTCGGTGGCCGCCGGGTCACCGAGATAACCGGCCATGACGTTGTGACCGCGAATGACGACCTCGCCCGTCTCGCCGGGCGGCAGCAGCTCGATGCAGCCCTCGATGTCCGCGTCGGCGATTTCCACCTCAACGCCCCACAGGGGATGGCCGACGGTGCCGGGCCGCCTCCCGTACCCGCGCTGGTTGACACTCGCGGTCGGGGACGTCTCCGACAGGCCGTAGCCCTCGTACACGGTGGTGGTGAAGGCCTTCTCGAAGCGCTCGAGCACCGTGACCGGCAGTGAGGCGCCACCGGAGATGCACATGCCCAGCTGCGGTAGCTCCGGCCGATCCGCCGCGCTGTCCAGGAGCCTGACGAACATCGTCGGTACGCCGTAGAACGCGGTGACCCCTTCGTCCCGCATGAGGGTGATGGCGCCGTCCGGATCGAACCGGGGCTGCAGCACGAGCACGGCACCTGCGCGGAAGGTGGCGTTCATGGCCACGGTCTGGCCGAAGGTGTGAAACAGCGGCAGGCAGCCGAGTACGACGTCGTCAGAGCGCAGATGATTGGCGTCGAACGCGTTCACCGTCGCGTTCATGACCAGATTGAAGTGGGTGAGTACAGCACCTTTGGGGCGTCCTGTGGTGCCGGAGGTGTAGAAGATGACGGCTGGGTCGTCGGTATCCCGGGTGGTGTACGTACGCAGAGGGTCGGCCGAGCGCGCGAGTGCGTCCAACGATCCGCTGTTGTGACGGTCCCCGAGAGGCAGGAAGGAGATCCCCGCCGTTTGCGCCGCCTTCCGGCCGAGATCGAGGTGGCTCACCTCGGCGACGAGCGTTCGGGCGCCGGAGTGCTGGAGGATATACGCGGCTTCGTCGGCGTTGAGCAGCGTCGGCACCGGCACGACGACACCGCCGAGGGCCAGGATGGCGTAGTAGGCGCGAACGAAATCCGCAGTATTGGGGCACAGCAAGGCCACACGGTCATCGGGGTGCACGCCTTGCTTCCGCAGCGCGGCGGCGTAGCTCAGGGCCTCGGCCCACAACTCGCCATAGGTCAGGCGGACGCCGCCTTCGACCAGCGCGAGGCTGCCGGGGGAACGACGGGCGGGTTCGGCGAGCGTAGCCGCGAGTGACAAAGCAGCCATAAGGTCTCCTGCCATCACAAAAGAGCGCTGACATGGGTCAGCGAAGGGCTGGCGGACATGGGTCCTGGGTCGACGGCCGTACGAGGCTCGGAGCGTGCCTGTGGGTAGCTCGGCGAGTCGGCTGCGCCGGACGGATGCAACAGATGAACACGAGGGGACGGGCGCCCGGTGGCGGCGCGGCAACGGTCGTGACCGCGCTCTGTGACGCCGGGCAGCGCTCGGGGGTGGCCGATCAGTGTTCGGTTATGTGGGAGAGTAAACCGAACGGCGATCGGTTACAAGAGGCGACATACCAACCTCGCAGGCGGGGCCGACTTCGGTGCGGGGAGCCGTTGCCCGGGGCCGGATCAGGAGTGGGGCGTTCAGGTTCCGGCGTCTCCGGAGAACGCGCTGACGCCGGTGAGGGCCCGTCCGATGAGCAGCTTCTGGATCTGGCTGGTGCCTTCGTAGAGGGTCATCACCCGGGCGTCCCGCAGGTATTTGCTGACGGGGTACTCGTCGATGTAGCCATAGCCGCCGAACACCTGGATCGCCAGGTTGGAAGCCCTGACGGCGGCTTCACTGGCGAACAGCTTCGCCATCGATGCCTCGGTCCCGAACCGCTCGCCGCGGTCGATGAGATCGGCGACCCGCCACGCCAGCAGCCGGGCGGCGTCGGTCTCCACCGCCATGTCGGCGAGCATCTCCTGGACGAGCTGGTATCCGGCGATGGGGCGCCCGAACTGCTCGCGCTCACCGGCGTACCGCAAGCTGGCCTCCAGGGCCCCGCTCGCGATGCCCACGCAGCCGGCCGCCACCGACATCCGGCCCTTGTCCAGCGCCGACATGGCGATACGGAAGCCCTGGCCACGCTCACCGAGACGGGCTGAGTCCGGCACCCTGACGCCGTCGAAGGTGAGCTCCGCGGTGGCCTGACCGCGCAGGCCGAGCTTGCCGTGGATCTCCCGGCGGGTCAGCCCTGGGCTGTCGGTCGGCACCAGGAACGCGGTGATTCCCCTCGGGCCCGGGCCGTCGGTGCGGGCGAAGAGCAGCACCACGTCGGCCCACGTGCCGTTGGTGATGAAAGTCTTCTGACCGGTGATCAGCCAGTCGGTGCCCTCGGGTTCGGCGCGGGTGACGAGCCCGGCAGCGTCGGAGCCCGTGCCGGGCTCGGTGAGCCCGAAGCACCCCAGGGCCTGGCCCGAGCAGAGCCGGGGCAGCCAGTCGCGCTTCTGCTGCTCGGTTCCGTAACTGCCGAGGGACTTGGCGACCAGGCCGAGCGAGACCGAGACGATCCCACGCACCGAAGAGTCCCCGCGGCCCAATTCCTCCATGATCAGGCAGTAGGTCAGGTGGTCGCCGCCGGAGCCGCCGTACTCCTCGGGGACCGTCAGCCCCAGAAAGCCCAGGTCGCCCAGCTTGCCGACGATCCCGCGGTCGACTTGCTCGGCACGGTCCCACTCCGTGGCGTACGGGACGACATCCCGGTCCACGAAGTCACGAGCGAGTTCTCGCGCCGCGGCCTGTTCTGGGGAGAGGCGCAGGTCCATCGATGTCTCCTTTGAAACCGATCGCTGTTCGGTTTCGGATGCTGGCACGCTCGTGTGGTCCGCGGCAAGAGGGGTCGACCGTTGGGTGGGGCACGTACCGAGTCGCTGCTCGGGGTAGAGCCCCTTCACAACCAGCGGCGTTACGGGTTACAGTCCAAAAAACTTGCAGCGCTAGTTTAATTTCGACGGTACGCCGCCCTCTCAGCGCGCGCTCCCTTGCACCCGACGGCGATGTGTACCCCACGGATCTTGAACCCGCCACCGCCCAGCCGAACAGGAGGCCCCGTGCGCCCCGTGTACTTCGCCGCCGCCCGCCGCACCCCCATCGGTCGGCTGCGTGGCGCCCTGTCCACCGTCCGCCCCGACGACCTCGCCGCAACCGTCCTCAAAGGCCTGCTCGCCGATGTGCCCGCCCTGGACCCGGTCCGTATCGACGACGTCTATTGGGGTGCCGCCAACCAGGCCGGCGAGGACAACCGCAACGTCGCCCGGATGGCAGTGCTGCTGGCCGGCCTGCCGGAGTCCGTGCCCGCGGCCACGGTCAACCGGCTGTGCGCCTCGGGCATGGAGGCGGTCACCGCCGCTGCTCGGACCATCGCCGCGGGCGAGGCCGAGGTGGTGGTGGCCGGCGGCTCGGAGTCGATGAGCCGCGCCCCCTTCGTACTGCCGCGCCCGGACGAGGCGCTGCCGAACAAGGTCGAGACGTACGACACCCGGCTCGGCTGGCGGCTGACCAACCCGCGCATGCACCAGCTGCACGGCGTGCTCTCCATGGGTGAGACCGCCGAGGAGGTCGCCGAGCGCTTCGGTGTCGGCCGCGAACAGCAGGACACCTTCGCGCTGCGCAGCCACCGGCGCGCCGCCGCCGCCCGCAAGGACGGCCTCTTCGATGCCGAGATCCTGCCCGTCACCCGGCCCGACGGGGTTGTCGTCGCCGCGGATGAGGGCATCCGCGAGGACACCACCGCCGGGCGCCTCGCCTCCCTCAAGCCGGTCTTCCGCCAGGGCGGCAGCGTGACCGCCGGCAATGCCTCCCCGATGAACGACGGTGCTGCCGGGCTGCTGCTGGTCAGCGAGGAGGCGCTGCGCGAACTGGAGCTGGAGCCGCTGGGGCGCTACGCCGCCGGCGCCAGTGCCGGGGTTCACCCCGACACCATGGGCATCGGCCCGGTCCCCGCCACCCGCAAGGCGCTGGCCCGGCTCGGCTGGGACATCGCCGACATCGAGGAGGCCGAGTTCAACGAGGCCTTCGCCGCCCAGGCACTGGCCTGTATGGACCAGTTGGGCATCGACCCGGAGCTCGTCAACCCGACCGGCGGCGCCATCGCGCTCGGCCACCCCCTCGGCTGTTCCGGCGCCCGCATCCTCACCACCCTGCTGCACCGTATGCGCCGCACCGGCGCATGCCGCGGGCTGGCCACCATGTGTGTCGGCGTCGGCCAGGGCAGCGCCGTGGTCGTCGACCGCGGCTGACACCCACTCACTGAAGACTCACGTCTCATCACGTAAGGAAGCTCTGTGAGCAACAGCCATACCCCCGCTCGGTTTGACCCGATGGATCCGCTGGGTCTGGACTCCCAGCTTTCCGAGGACGAACTGGACGTCCGCGACACCGTCCGGAAGTTCTGTGCGGAACACGTGACCCCCTACGTCGCGGACTGGTTCGAGGCCGGCGATCTGCCGACCGCGCGGGAACTCGCCAAGGAGTTCGGCAAACTCGGCGTGCTCGGCATGCACCTCGAGGGCTACGGGTGCGGTGGCGCGAGCGCGGTGCACTACGGTCTGGCCTGCCTGGAACTGGAAGCCGCCGACTCGGGCATTCGCTCGATGGTCTCCGTGCAGGGCTCACTGGCGATGTACGCGATCTGGGCGAACGGGTCCGAGGAGCACAAGCAGGAGTGGCTGCCGCGCATGGCCGCCGGCGAGGCCATCGGGTGCTTCGGCCTGACCGAACCCGACTCAGGATCCGATCCGGGCTCGATGACGACCAGGGCCCGGCGCGACGGCACGGACTGGATCCTGAACGGCCGCAAGATGTGGATCACCAACGGCAGCATCGCCGACGTCGCCGTGGTCTGGGCGTCCACCGAGGACGGAATCCGTGGTTTCGTCATTCCCACCGGCACGCCTGGATTCAGCGCCCACAAGATCAAGCACAAGCTTTCCCTGCGGGCGTCGGTGACCAGCGAACTGGTGCTGGACGACGTCCGGTTGCCCGGCAGCGCGATGCTGCCCAAGGCGAAGGGGCTCTCCGGGCCACTCGGCTGCCTGTCCGAGGCGCGGTACGGAATCATCTGGGGTGCCATGGGCTCCTCCCGGTCCGCCTGGCAGGCCGCGCTCGAATACGCCCAGCAGCGCACGCAGTTCGGCAAGCCGATCGCCGGATTCCAGCTCACCCAGGCCAAGCTCGTCGACATGGCGGTGGAGCTGAACAAGGGCCTGCTGCTGGCCCTGCACCTCGGTCGTCAGAAGGACAAGGGCGGCCTGCGCCCCGAACAGGTCAGCTTCGGCAAGCTCAACAACACGCGCGAGGCGCTGGGGATCTGCCGGACCGCGCGCTCCATCCTCGGTGGCAACGGCATCTCACTGGAGTACCCGGTGATCCGGCACATGGTGAACCTCGAAACGGTGCTGACGTACGAGGGCACGGCCGAAATCCATCAACTGGTACTCGGCCAGGCGTTCACCGGGCACAACGCGTTCCGCGGATAGGAGCCACGATTCCGGATGACCGCAACCCTCTGCTTCGAAGACAAGGAGATCGCCCCCGAGGAGCTGGATGCGCGGGCGCGCAAACTGGCCGGCGGACTGGCGGCGCTGGGGATGCGCGAGGGCGATGTGGTCGCGGTGCTCCTGCGCAACGACCCCGTCTACGTGGACATCATCCTCGCCTGCCGGATCGGGGGGTTCTCCTACTGCCCGATCAACTGGCACTTCACGCCGTCCGAAATCGGCTACATCCTCCAGGACTGCGGCGCCCGGACGGTGATCGGCCACGCCGATCTGCTGGGCGCGGCGCACGCCGCGCTGCCTCACGGCGTGCCCACACTCGCCGTCGCGGGCGATGCCGGCGGAGGAGCGGCCGAGTATGAGAAGTGGCTGGTACGCCAGCCGGATTACAGCGGCCCGGCCGTCGCACCGCGCGGGCACATGGCCTACACCTCGGGCACAACGGGACGGCCCAAGGGTGTGGTGCGCGCCCCCATACCCCTGGGGGAAGTGGACCTGTACCGGAGGCGGTCCCTGGAGGTGATGGAAGCCAGCTTCGGGGTGCGGGCAGGCTGCCGTGCGCTGATACCGGCTCCGCTGTACCACAGTGCGCCGAGCGGTTTCGCGCAGTGGACGAGCCAGGTCGCCGACACTCTCGTCATCGCGCCTCGCTTCGACGCCGAGCAGACGCTCGCCCTGATCGAGCGCCACCGCGTCGACACCCTGTACTGCGTCCCGACCATGTACGTCCGTCTGCTGAAACTGCCGCGCAGTGTGCGCGAGCGCTATGACTTGTCCTCGCTGCGGTTCGTCGGATCCACGGGCGCGCCGTGTGCTCCCGAGGTGAAGAAGGCGCTGATCGACTGGCTCGGTCCGATCGTGCACGAGACGTACGCCTCCAGCGAGAGCGGCTGGATCACCGTCATCGACTCGGAGGAGGCACTTGAGCGTCCCGGCAGCGTCGGCCGTCCGGTCGGCGAGGCTCGGATCCGCATCGTCTCCCCGGACGGCGTGGACTGTCCCCCCGGTGAGACGGGGATCATCTACGTGCGGCAGCCCGCGTACACCGACTTCACCTACCGGAATCACCCCGATGCGCGTGATCGCGTCGGCCTGGACGACTTGATCACCCTGGGGGACATGGGTTACCTCGACGCGGACGGTTACCTCTATATCTGCGATCGCGCGGTGGACATGGTGATCTCCGGCGGAGTCAACATCTATCCGGCCGAGATCGAGAACGCGATCCTTGCGCAGCCCGGCGTGCTCGACTGCGCGGTGTTCGGTGTGCCCGACCCGGAGTTCGGCGAGCGGCTGCACGCCCTGGTGCAGCCGGAGCGCGATGCCGTGATCGAGCCGGGGGAGCTCGGCCGGGCCCTGCGCGCCGGCCTCGCCGGATTCAAGGTGCCGCGGAACATCGAGATCGTCGACGACCTGCCGCGCGACGACAACGGCAAGATCGCCAAGCATCGCATCCGTGCGCATTACGCGGAGCCCGGGGCGCGACAGGCCTGACGGCCCGTTCAATTCCCGCCATCGCATCACGCGTTACGGACAGGACTTCTGGAAAGCCGCTCAGCCGGAACCGCCGTCGGCCGCGACGATCAGATTGAGCACGGTGATGTGCTGCCCGCAGTTCGGACACTCGTGGTCGGTGTCGAGCGAGGGCACCAGCGACCGGCGGCGATCCTGGTCCGCGGCGTCCGCGCGACGGCGGTGGGCCCGCCACCACCGGGTCTTGCACCTGGAGCCGCAGAACCTGCGCGTCGGGTTCCTGCTGGTCCAGGTGAACTCGGCGCCGCACTCGGCACACCGCCGGGCTGCGGTGACCATGTAGCCTCCTCTTCGGCTCGCGGTGAGACTGATTCCGCCTGCATGCATCCAGTAGAGCCCTGCTCCGGTTTCGGCACCGTAACGCCAGTTGTTGCCCCGGCGTCATCCGCTGCCGGTCGGCACGGTCCGGCCGGACGAGGTGAAACCTCGCCGAAACCACCCTGCATGGAGGATGAGCGCGCCGACAACAGGGGCAGGTGAGGTGTGCACGATGTCCATCCCCGTGAATGGGCGGACCACCATGCGACGAACCGGATTGTCACTCCCTCCCGATCTGTCACTGTCCGAGTGGCGCCACCTCGGCCAGCAGATCCATATCATCGCGGACTCCTCGGCATGGTGGCTGGGCGACTGGCTCATCTTCGGCCAGGAGCACTATCCCGACCGCTACCGACGGGCGCTGAAGCAGACCTCGCTCGACTATCAGACACTCCGCAACTACGCCTGGGTGGCACGGAAGTTCGAGCCCGGCCGACGGCGGGGCAAACTGAGCTTCCAGCACCACGCAGAGGTAGCCGCCGCCCCCGAGGCCGAGCAGGACGCATGGCTGACCCGGGCCGAGGAGGGCGGCTGGACCCGTAACGAATTACGTCGGCGCATGCGGATGGAGCGGCAATCTCCGGAAACCTCAGATGAGTCGGCCGTGGTCCAGGTGAAAGTCTTCGCCGAGCGCAGAATCCGTTGGCAGCGCGCGGCGGACATCGCCGGGCTCGGGCTCATGGATTGGATCGTCCAGATGCTGGACGAGGCGGCCGACGACCCCGTCCCGCGTATTCCCGGACCCGCAGCCGCCCCGCCGGCCTTGGGGGTGTAAACAGTTCTTCTTTGAACAACCTTGCCGATGGTTGCTGTCCCGCCGGCGGGACAGCAACGGCGGTGTTTCTGGACAGCGTTCCCGCGATTCTTCCGATGCTATCTTCGGCGGCGCTCAGGAAAACGGATGAAGCAGCCGCGGGAGGTATTTCGCATGGTCGTGGTGATGGCCCCGGAGGCCACTCAGGAAGATATCGACGCAGTGGTCGGCCGGGTGCACGCAGCGGGCGGAAAGGCGTTTGTCAGCCGTGGTGTGACGCGCACGATCGTGGGCCTCGTGGGCGATGTCGGCGAGTTCGACGCCCTCAACCTCGGCCGCCACAGCGGGGTCGCCGACGTGGTGCGGATCTCGGACTCGCACAAGCTGGTCAGCCGCGAGCACCACCCCGCACGGTCCGTGGTCCGCGTCGGCGGGGTGCCGATCGGCCCTGGCACCCTGACCGTCATCGCCGGCCCGTGCGCCGTCGAGACGCCGGAGCAGACCCTCGCCGCGGCCATGATGGCCAAGGCCGCCGGGGCGTCGCTGCTGCGCGGAGGGGCGTTCAAGCCGCGCACCTCGCCGTATGCCTACCAGGGGCTCGGCGAGGAAGGGCTGCGCATCCTCGCGGACGTCCGGGCCGAGGCCGGCATGCCGATCGTCACCGAGGTCATCGACCCGAGCAGCGTCGAACTCGTCGCCCGCTACGCGGACATGCTTCAGGTCGGCACCCGCAACATGCAGAACTTCGCACTGCTGCAGGCGGTGGGCTCGACAGGGAAGCCGGTACTCCTCAAGCGCGGTTTCGGCGCCACCATCGACGAATGGCTGATGGCCGCCGAGTACATCGCGCAGCGCGGCAACCTCGACATCGTGCTCTGCGAGCGCGGCATTCGGACGTTCGAGACCGCTACCCGCAACACTCTCGACATCAGCGCCGTGCCGGTTGTTCAGCGGCGTTCTCATCTGCCGGTCATCGTGGATCCCTCGCACTCCGGCGGACGGCGGGAACTGGTCGTTCCGCTGACGCGCGCGGCACTGGCCGTCGGCGCCGACGGCGTCATGATCGATGTGCATCCCGAACCGGCCGCAGCCCTCTGCGACGGCGCCCAGGCCCTTGTGGACGCTGACCTCGACGAGATCGCGAGCATCGTCACGATTCTTTCTCCGCTCATGGGCCGTACGCTCACCCAGCCGGTGCCGCACGGAGGTTTGAATCCGGTGGGCTGACCGGTACTCAGTTTGAACTGGCGGTGGGGGCCAGGCGTGATGCGTGCTCGGATCTTGGAAAGCGGGTGAAGGTCGAAGGGCGCCACCAGCCGTGATCACACCATCCAGCACCACGAGTTCAAATTGAGTAACTGCCGTACGCCGTCCGGACACGGGGTGTCTAACCGCCGGGCCCGCTGTTAGAGTCGGCGTCGGAAGAGGGGAACGGCCATTCGCGTTTTTCGCGAAGTGGAGCAACGGGGGGTGGTCGAATGTGTTCGGCCATGGTCAGTGATCTTCAAATGCGGCGTCCAAAGTTCGCCCGCTTTCCCCCGATGGAATTCATTCATTTCTGGACGAGCTCGCGCTGGAGTGGGGGGTGGCGATGTTCGAGCAAGAACATGGGGAAGTGGTCGTCGAAGTCGACATCGCGTCGATTTCGACAGCTGAAACACCGCGAAGTTCAGGGGAGGACCCGGAGCACGTACGAGCGCTGGCGGAGGCTGAAGTTCCGTTACCGCCCATCATCGTCCACCGATCCACGATGCGGGTTGTCGACGGTGCACACCGGCTACGGGCCGCGGAGCTCCGCGGCGACACAACGATCAGAGTCAGATTCTTCGACGGCAGCAAGGCCGACGCGTTCGTCCTCGCCGTCGGATCGAACATCGCTCACGGCCTGCCGCTGTCCATGGCGGACCGGAAGTCCGCGGCCGCACGCATCATCGTGTCGCACCCCCAGTGGTCGGACCGGATGATCGCGTCGGTCTCGGGGGTCTCGGCGGGCACCGTCGCCGAGATCCGCCGGCGGACGTCGGCCGAGGACGTGGGCAATGGCAGCCGGATCGGCCAGGACGGCCGGGTCCGTCCCATCAACAGAGCCGCGGGGCGCGAACTGGCGAGCAGGCTCATCACGGCGAACCCGGGCCTGTCGCTGCGTCAGATAGCCCGGGCCGCGGGGATCTCCCCGGAGACGGCCCGGGACGTCAGAAACCGGATGAGCAGAGGCGAGGACCCCTTGCCGAAGCCGCGCGGCGCGGTAGAGGCGGCCGGGGGCCGGCGAGCCGAGGTCCTGAGCCGGACCACGGCAGGTGCGGCCGCCGCTGAGGTGGTCCCGG
This sequence comes from Streptomyces sp. 7N604, assembly GCF_052245475.1. NCBI lineage: Bacteria > Bacillati > Actinomycetota > Actinomycetes > Kitasatosporales > Streptomycetaceae > Streptomyces > Streptomyces sp. 7N604. Next base: position 60,652 of record NZ_JBQQBX010000037.1, read on the forward strand.
TGGCCGAGCGCCTCGCGGCCGTCCACCGCCTCAAGTCGGACCCCGCCCTGCGGTTCAACGAAACGGGCCGCAGGCTGCTCCGGCTGCTCAACGTCAACATGCTCAGCGCAGAGGAATGGCAGGAGATCATCGAGAACGTACCGCCGCACTGCAGCAGCATCGTCGCCCGCCTCGCCCGTGAGTGCGCGGGGATGTGGGACGAGATCGCAGTCCGGGTGGATCTCCAGCTCGCCCAGTCAGGCACCCGACCTCGGGCGTCCAAGCAGCGAGAATCTCTGGTTGGACAGCTCTGACGGAACACAGGTCGTAAAGGAATCCGGCCAGGACGAAGGCTCCCGTCCTGGCCGGTCTGTGTGTGCGGCGGCAGCCGCGGCTCAGCGTACGGTCCGCAGCTTCCGGGCCTCCGTGACACCGGCGCAGCCCGCCAGCCCCAGGGACGTCCGCAGTTCGGCGGCCAGCAGCTCGAACACCCGCCGGACGCCTGCCTCACCGGCCGCGGCCAGGCCCCAGATCACCGGCCGCCCCACCAGCACCCCGGCCGCGCCGAGGGCCAGCGCCTTGAGGATGTCCGTACCGCTGCGGACGCCGCTGTCGAGCAGCAGTTCGCAGCGGCCGCCGAGCACGGGCGCCAGCTCCGCCAGCGCGTCGAGGCTCGGCACGGCGCCGTCGAGCTGCCGGCCGCCGTGGTTGGAGACCACGACCGCGTCGACCCCGGACTCGGCGGCGCGCAGTGCGTCCTCCGGCGCCAGGATGCCCTTGAGCACCAGCGGCAGCCGGGTGCGTTCCCTCAGCCGGGCCACCGCCGCCCAGGTCACCGCCGGGGAGAACGCCTGGCTGGTGTGCGCGGCCACGGCCGAGGCGTCGGCGGGCCGGATGTGCGCCGTCCCGCCGACGTTGATGTTGGCGGCCCGCACCTCGGCCGGGAGCGTGAACCGATTGCGTACGTCCCGCAGCCGGCGGCCCATCCACGGCACGTCGACGGTGAGCATGACCGCCTCGCAGCCGGCGTCCTCGGCCCGGCGGGCGAGCTCCAGCGTCCGGTCACCGTCGCGCAACCAGTACAGCTGGAACCAGACGCACCCGCCGACCGCGGTGATCTCCTCGACCGGCACGCTGCTCAGCGTGCTGACGGTGAACGGCACCCCCGCGGACTTCGCCGCGCGGGCGGTGGCGAGTTCACCGTCGGGGCTGACCAGCCGGTGATACGCGACCGGGGCCACGGCCAGCGGCATCCCCGCCGGCCGGCCGAGCAGCGTGGCGTTCGTCGTGCACTGCGAGACGTCCCGCAGCACCCGGGGGACGAGGAATGTGCGGTCGAACGCCGCGCGGTTGGCGGCCAGCGTCGTCTCGTCGCCGCTGCCGCCCGCCACGAAGTCCCGGACGTCGGGGGGCAGGACGGCCGCGGCGGCGTGCTCGAAGTCGGCCAGGCACTCGGCGGCGGCTGCGGGGCGGTCAGCGCCGGAACTCACGCTGCCCGGTCCTCTCCAGCTCCACGGCCTCGTACAGCGCCTTGATGTTCGCGCTGCCGAAGGTCTGGGCGCCCTGCCGCTCGATGACCTCGAAGAAGAGGGTGTGCCGCGGGTGGTTGGAGGCGGTGAAGATCTGGAACAGCTGCCCGTCGTGGTCCTCGTCGGCGAGCACCCCGGTGGCGCGCAGGTCGTCAAGGCGCTGCGGGCTGAGGTCGATCCGCTCGCCGAGCAGGTCGTAGTACGCGCCGGGCGTGGTGAGGAAGGTGACGCCGCGGCCGGCCAGGACGCGTACGGAGCGGACGGCGTCCTGTGAGGAGAAGGCGAGGTGCTGCACGCCCGCGCCCTGGTGGCTCTTCAGGAACTCGTCTATCTGCCCCGGCAGGGCCGTGCTGTCGGGCTCGATGAGCGTGAGCGTGACGGTGCCGGCTCCGCCCTGCACGACCTTCGAGTTCATCGCCTGGGCGCCGACGACGATGTGCTCCGCGAAGACGTCCCGGAAGCCGAGCGCCTGCTGGTAGTACGCAACGGCCGGGCCCAGGTCGCCGGCGTTGAGGCAGACCGCGATGTGGTCGATGTCGAGCAGGCCCACGTCGGCGCTCGGCGGGCCGGCCGCGGGCAGCGCCGGCACAAAGCCGACGGGCAACCCGGGGCCGGCGTCCGGGGCGCGCTGGACGAGAGTGTGGACGACGTCCCCGAAGCCCTGCACCGCGGCGGTGGCGGCCGGGCCGTCCCCGGCGTGCCGGGTCGGCTGCCGGTGGATCCGGGCGCCGTTCGCCACCGCGGCCTCGAAGGCCGCCGGCACGTCGGCGGTGCGCAGCGCGATGTCCGCGACGCCGTCGCCGTGGGTGAGCACGTACGCCGAGGCGGGGTGGTGGTCGGAGGTCGCCTCGGTGAGCACCAGGGTGATCTCCCCGTGCCGCAGCGCCAGGCTGCGGTGTTCCGCGGAACCGCCGCTGCCGACGACGGTGAACGCATACCGGTCGACCCACTGGAATGCAGCCGACTCCAGGTTCTCCACATACAACTCGATGTAGTCGATGGCGAGATCAGCGAGCGGCTCCGCTGCTTTCGATGAATTCCGCATGTCCGTCCCCAGATCCGGAAGAAAAATCGAGTCCGCCGAACTCTAGGCGGCCGTTCGGGCGTCCAGCCATACGCGCCATTTCAGCGATTACCGGACTCGTGGACACCGGGCCTTCTCCATAAACTGTGCCGCGCTTTTGTTTCCGGGCCGCGGTCCCTTCGGACAGGTGATGTCTTGTGATTCGCTCCATGGCTGTCATCGGCACCGGCCTGATCGGTACGTCGGTCGCGCTCGCCGCCAGCAGGCAGGGCGTGTCGGTGTATCTCTCCGACCGGAACAGGGCCGCCGCCAGGACCGCCGCCGCACTCGGCGCGGGCCGGGCGGAGGACCCGCCGGAGCAGGTTGACCTGGCCGTGCTCGCGGTTCCGCCGAGCCAGATCGCCGCCGTCCTCATCGCGCTGCAGGGCCGCGGTCTGGCCCGCGCCTACACCGATGTGGCGAGCGTGAAGGCCGGGCCGGAGCAGGCCGTGCTCAGCCGCGCCCCCGAACCCGCCCGGTACGTCGGCGGCCATCCGCTGGCCGGCCGGGAGCGGTCGGGGCCGCTGGCGGCGCGGGCCGAGCTGTTCCAGGGCCGGCCCTGGGCGCTGACGCCGCACCGGCTGACGTCGCGCGCCGCCCTCGACCGGGGCCTGGAGCTGGCGGAGTTGTGCGGCGCCGCCCCGGTGGTGATGCGGAGCCGGGAGCACGACGAGGTGGTGGCGCTGACCTCGCACGTTCCGCATCTGCTGGCCAGTCTGATGGCGGCCCGGCTGCGCGAGGGCCCGGCCGGGGTGCCACTGCTGGCCGGGCAGGGCCTGCGCGACGTGACCCGGATCGCCGCCGGCGACCCCCGGCTGTGGGGCGACATCCTGCAGTCCAACGCGGCCGCCATGGCCGGGGTGGTGAAGGACCTGCAGGCGGATCTGTCCCGGGTGGCGACGGCGCTCGACGTGCTCACCGAGGCGGACGACGGGGGCCGGACCCAGGGCGTACGGACCCTGGAGGACCTGCTCGCCCGGGGAAACGCCGGGCTCGCGGAGCTCCCGCGGCCGGGCGCCGGCCCGCCGGTGGGCGAGGCGGCGCTACGGGTCCTGGTCCCGGACGGCCCCGGGGAGCTGGCCCGGTTCCTGGGCGTCGTCGCGGTGCTCGGCATCTGCGTCGACGACGTCGCCGTGGAAGCCGCGGAGGAGAGCGGGCTGAGCGTGCGCATCCCCGTTCCCGCGACCGATGCCCAGCGGATCGAGGCCAAGCTCAGCGCCGACGGATGGGACACCGTACCGGGCGAATTGGTGCCCGGGAGATAGCGCCCGACAAGGCCGTCGACAAGGCAGTCCAAGCGCGCAGTTCGGCCAGTTGGACGGCGTTGTCGAGACGCTGGCGAGCGTGTGATGCTGAGGCCTCCAAGCCCTCATTAATTGTCACCCCGGGGGAAATTCATGGCAGGAACCACCGTCGCCGCGCAGCCCCGTTCGCGGAATTATCTGGAAGTGGCAGAGCTGCACGGCAGTGTTTCCGCGCCGGTGCTGGACACGATGAACTTCCTCAATGAGGTGACCCATCGCTATCCGGACGCGATTTCCTTCGCCCCGGGCCGGCCGTACGACGGCTTCTTCGACACCGAGCAGGTCTTCGCCCACGTCCGGCGGTATCTGGACCACCTGGCCGAGCAGGGGAGTTCGGAGGCCGACATCCGCACCGCGCTGTACCAGTACGGGCCGACCGCGGGGCTGATCCGCGGGATCATCGCGGACTCGCTGCGCGCGGACGAGGACACCGACGTGCCGGCCGAGTCCATCGTGGTGACCGTCGGCGCCCAGGAGGCCATGCTGCTGGTGCTGCGCGCGCTCATCGCCGGCCCCGACGACGTGCTGCTGCTCTCCAGCCCCTGCTATGTGGGGATCACCGGCGCGGCCCGGCTGCTCGACGTGGCCGTGCGCCCGGTGGAGGAGCGCGAGGACGGGTTCAGCGCCGCCGACCTGGAGGCCGCGGTGCTGGCCGAGCGGGCGCGCGGCCGCCGCCCCCGCGCGTTCTACGTGGTGCCCGACCACTCCAACCCGTCCGGGAACACGATGGGGCCGCGGGCCCGGGAAGATCTGCTGGAGCTCGCCGAGCGCTACGACTTCCTGGTGCTGGAGGACAGCCCGTACCGGCAGGTGAGCCCCGGCACGCCGCAGCCGACGCTGAAGTCCCGGGACCGTGCCCGGCGCGTCGTGCATCTGGGCTCGTACTCCAAGACAGTCTTCCCCGGCGCCCGGGTCGGCTTCGTCGTCGCCGACCAGCGGGTCCGGGACGCCGCGGGCGGCGAGCATCTGCTGGCGGACGAACTCGCCAAGATCAAGAGCATGGTGACGGTGAACACCTCGTCGCTGAGCCAGGCCGCCGTGGCGGGCGCGCTGCTCGGCGCCCGGGGCCGGCTGTCGGAGCTGAACGCCGGGGCGGCCGCGTACTACGGCGACGCGATGCGGGAGATGCTGCGGCAGCTGGACGCCCAGCTGCCCGCCGCCCGCCGGGAGGCCCTCGGGGTGCGCTGGAACAAGCCCAGCGGCGGCTTCTTCCTCACCATGCGGGTCCCGTTCCGGGTGGACAACACCGTACTGACCACGTCCGCAGAGGACTTCGGCGTGATCTGGACGCCGATGACGCACTTCTATCCCGGCACCGGCGGCCACCACGGCATCCGGCTGTCGACCAGCTGTCTGACGCCTGCCGAGATCGAAGAGGGCACGGCGAGGCTCGCACGCTTCGTCGAGGCGCACAGCACGCCGCTCTGAACCAGCAGGTCCCGACCAGCAGTTCCCCGTGAGAAAGGCGAGGCACATGTCCGGACTGAGTCGCCATCGACGACCGCGGAGCAAGCCGCGTATGTGGGGGTGGACCTTCCGATGACCCTGGCAGCCGAGTTACGGCCCCGCGCCCTCGGCGTGGGTACGGCGGTGACGCCCACGTCGTACACCCAGCAGGAGGTGCTCGACGCCTTCGAGATCACCGACCCCAAGATCCGTTCGGTCTTCCTCAACAGCGCCATCGAGCGCCGTCATCTGACGCTCCCGCCGCCGGACGGCAAGGGAGGCCGCGTCTACGAGCCGCAGGGCGACCTGCTCGACAAGCACAAGGCCAAGGCCATGGAAATGGGCGCCGACGCGCTGCGCGCCTGTCTGAAGCGGGCCGGCGCCGAGCTCTCCGATCTGCGCCATCTGTGCTGTGTGACGTCCACCGGACTGCTCACCCCGGGACTGAGCGCCCTGCTCATCAAGGAGCTCGGCATCGACCGGCACTGCAGCCGCTCCGACATCGTGGGCATGGGCTGCAACGCCGGCCTGAACGCCCTCAACGTGGTTGCGGGCTGGACCGCGGCGCACCCCGGCGAACTCGCCGTCGTGCTCTGCGCGGAGGCCTGCTCCGCCGCGTACGCCATGGACTCGACGATGCGCACGGCCGTCGTGAACAGCCTCTTCGGCGACGGCGCGAGCGCGATCGCGCTCCGCTCGGGCGCGGGCCCGGACGACGCGGCCGCCCCCGAGGGGCCGCACATCCTCAAGTTCGCCAGCTGCATCATCCCGGACGCCTCCGACGCCATGCGCTACGACTGGGACCGGGAGCAGGGCCGCTTCAGCTTCTTCCTGGACCCGCAGGTCCCCTACGTGGTCGGCGCCCACGCCGAGTTGGTCGTGGACCGGCTGCTGGCGGACACGGGTCTGCGCCGGAGCGACATCTCCCACTGGCTGGTGCACTCCGGCGGCAAGAAGGTCATCGACGCCGTCGTCGTCAATCTCGGGCTGACCCGGCACGACGTCCGGCACACCGTCGGTGTGCTGCGCGACTACGGCAACGTGTCGAGCGGCTCGTTCCTGTTCTCGTACGAACGGCTCCTGGACGAGGGAGTCGCCAAGCCGGGTGAGTACGGCGTGCTGATGACCATGGGGCCCGGCTCCACGATCGAGACGGCGCTGGTCCAGTGGTGAACGCGGAGGGTGTCATGGAAGAACTGCTGGCCGTTGTGATCGACGGGTCCGAGCCGCTGTCGGCCGCGACCGTGAAGGCCGTGCAGGCCGTGTGCGACGAGGCCGAGGACCGCCCCGGCTCCGGCGTCGTCGCCCTGCAGGTCAGCGGGGCCCCGGCACAGGGCTGGACCAGCGGCCTCGAGGTGATGCAGGTCAGCAAGTGGGAGCGGACGCTGCGCCGGCTGGAGCGGCTGCCGCGGGCCACCGTCGCGGTGGCCTCGGGCGACTGCGGCGGCGCGGCCCTGGATGCCTTCCTCACCTGCGACGTCCGGGTGGTCACCCCGGGCACCCGGCTGCTCGTCCCCGGGGACGGGACGGCGACCTGGCCCGGGATGGCCGGCTACCGGCTCGTCCAGCTGGCCGGCCCCGCGCGGGTCCGCCGGGCGCTGCTGTTCGGCTTGCCCATCGAGGCCCCCGAGGCGCTCGCGCTCGGCATCGCCGACGAGCTGGCCTACGACCCGGCCGGTGCCGTCGCGACCGCCGCCGGGCTGGTCAGCGGGCTGGCCGGCAAGGAGGTCGCGATCCGCCGGCAGCTGCTCTTCGACGCCTCGACGACCAGCTTCGAGGACGCCCTCGGCCCGCATCTGGCCGCCTGCGACCGGGTGTTGCGGGTGCCCGTGGCGGAGGCGTCGTGAGCGTCCCGCTCTGGCCGGAGCTGCAGGAGGCGGCCCACCGCGTCGACGAACTCGTGGTGGCGCTGCCCGAACCCGGCGCGCGGCTGCCCGAGGAGCGGGCGGAGATCGCCGCGGCGAAGGACGCCGCCAGGGCGCTGCGGATGCGCTATCTGCGGACGCACGCCGACGCCGTGTACGCCCGCCTCACCAGCGACGGCCTCGACGAGCTCCGCCTCGCGGAGCTCGTCGAGGCCGCCGCGGCCGAGTTCCCCGCGCTGGTGCCGACGGCCGGGCAGCTCGCGGCCGACCGCGGCAGGCGGCAGGCGGACAAGGAGGGGTACGAGATCGACCAGGGCATCTTCCTGCGCGCCGTGCTGGGATCGCCCCAGGCGGGGCCGCATCTGCTCGACGCGATGCTCCGGCCGACGCCGCGGGCGCTGCGGCTGCTGCCTGAGTTCACCCGGACCGGCGTCGTCGAGACGACGTCCGTCCGGGTGGAGCGGCGGGACGGCGCGGCGTATCTGACGATGTGCCGGGACGACTGCCTGAACGCCGAGGACGACCAGCAGGTCGACGACATGGAGACCGCCGTCGACCTCGCGCTTCTCGACCCGGAGGTGAGGGTGGGTGTGCTGCGCGGCGGCACGATGACCCATCCCCGCTACCAGGGCCGGCGGGTGTTCAGCGCGGGAATCAACCTCAAGAGCCTGCACTCCGGCGGTATTTCGCTGGTCGGCTTCCTCCTGCGCCGCGAGCTCGGCTATATCCACAAGCTCCTCAGGGGAGTACGCACCGAGGACGCGCCCTGGCACTCCCGTACGGTCGAGAAACCCTGGGTCGCCGCCGTCGAGACGTTCGCCATCGGCGGCGGCACCCAACTGCTGCTCGTCTTCGACCATGTGCTGGCCGCGTCGGACGCCTATCTCAGCCTGCCCGCGGCCCGTGAGGGCATCGTGCCCGGGGCGGGCAACTTCCGGCTCGGCCGGCACACCGGACCGCGCGTCTCCCGGCAGATCATCCTGCAGGGCCGCCGGATCCGGGCCGCCGAACCCGACGCCCGGCTGCTGATCGACGAGGTCGTCGAGCCGGAGGAGATCGACGCGGCCGTGGCCGGCGCCGTGGAGCGGCTGCGCAGCCCGGCGGTCGTGCCCAACCGGCGGATGCTCAACGGAGCCGAGGAGCCGGTCGAGGAATTCCGCCGCTACATGGCCGAGTTCGCGCTGCAGCAGGCCCTGCGTCTGTACGGCGAGGACGTCATCGGCAAGGTGGGCCGGTTCGCGGGGCAGGGCGCATGACCGCCGCCCGCGCCCGGGTGCGCTACGAGAAGAAGGACCACATCGCCCACGTCACGCTCGACCGGCCCGAGGTCCTCAACGCGATGGACCTGCGGATGCACGAGGAGCTGGCCGGTATCTGGGACGACATCGAGGCGGACGACCAGGTGCGGGTGGCGGTCCTCACCGGAGCGGGCGAGCGGGCCTTCTCCGTCGGGCAGGACCTCAAGGAGCGGGCCCGCCTCGACGCGGCCGGCACGCCGGTGACCACGTTCGGCAGCCGCGGGCTGCCGGGCCGGCCGCGGCTGACCGACCGCTTCACGCTGTCCAAGCCGGTGCTCGCCCGGGTGCACGGCTATGCGCTGGGCGGCGGCTTCGAACTCGCACTGGCCTGCGACCTGATCGTCGCCTCGGACCAGGCCGTCTTCAGCCTGCCCGAGGTGCGGCTCGGTCTGATTCCGGGCGCGGGCGGGGTGTTCCGGATGGCTCGGCAGCTGCCGCAGAAGGTGGCGCTGGGCTATCTGCTGACCGGCCGCCGGATGAGTGCGGCGACCGCGCTTGCGCACGGGCTGGTCAACGAGGTGGTGCCGGCGGAGCAGTTGGACCGGTGCGTGGCGGAGTGGACGGGCGACCTCGTCCGCAGCGCTCCGCTGTCGGTCCGGGCCATCAAGGAGGCAGCGCAGAAGTCCGTCGACATCCCGCTGGAGGAAGCGTTCACGACCACGTACGTCTGGGAGGAACGCCGCAGGCGCAGCACGGACGCCGTCGAAGGAGTCCGGGCGTTCGTGGAGAAGCGCCGTCCCGTCTGGTCCGGCCGCTGAGGGCGCGGACCGCCGCATGAGCAACGACGCCAGGAGGCGGAAGCATGGGTAGTGAGGGTCGTCAGGAGTACGACGTCGTGGTGGTCGGGGGTGGTCCCGGTGGTTCGACACTGGCCGCGCTCGTCGCCATGCAGGGCCACCGGGTCCTGATTCTGGAGAAGGAGACCTTTCCGCGGTATCAGATAGGCGAGTCGCTGCTGCCGTCGACGATTCACGGCGTCTGCAAGATGACCGGGGTGTCGGAGAAGCTGGCCGCGGCCGGGTTCACGCCGAAGAAGGGCGGGACGTTCCGCTGGGGCGCCAACCCGGAGCCGTGGACGTTCTCCTTCTCGGTGTCCCCGAAGATCGCGGGGGCCACCTCGCACGCGTATCAGGTCGAACGCTCGAAGTTCGACAACATCCTGCTGGAACACGCGGTGGAGAAGGGCGCGGAGGTCCGCTTCCAGGCGTCGGTCTCCGATGTGATCGAGGACGGCGAACGGGTCACCGGGGTGACGTACACCGACGCCGACGGGACCGCGCACGAGGTGTACGCGAAGTTCGTCGTGGACGCTTCGGGCAACGGCAGCCGGCTGTACAAGCGGGTGGGCGGCACCCGGGAGTACTCGGAGTTCTTCCGCAGCCTCGCGCTGTTCGGCTACTTCGAGGGCGGCAAGCGGCTGCCCGCGCCGAATTCGGGCAACATCCTGTCCGCGGCGTTCGAGAGCGGCTGGTTCTGGTACATCCCGCTCACCCCGGACCTCACCAGCGTCGGCGCGGTCGTCCGGCGGGAGAACGCCGACAAGATCCAGGGCGATCCGGAGCAGGCCCTGCAGGCGCTGATCGACGAGTGCCCGCTGATCAAGGAGCATCTGGCGGACGCGAGCCGGGTGAAGGACGGCCAGTACGGCCAGCTGCGGGTGCGCAAGGACTACTCGTACCACCAGACGAAGTTCTGGCGGCCCGGCCTGGTGCTCATCGGCGACGCCGCCTGCTTCGTCGACCCGGTCTTCTCCTCGGGCGTCCACCTGGCCACCTACAGCGCCTTGCTGGCGGCCCGCTCGATCGGCAGCACGCTGGCCGGGCTGGTCTCCGAGGAGGCGGCGTTCACCGAGTTCGAGGCCCGCTACCGCCGGGAGTACGGCGTCTTCTACGAGTTCCTGATGTCCTTCTACGACATGCACGTCGACGAGGACTCCTACTTCTGGTCGGCGAAGAAGGTCACCCAGAACCAGCACACGGAGCTGGAGTCGTTCGTCGAGCTGGTCGCCGGCGTCTCGTCCTCGGAGTTCGACCTCGACGGGGCCGAGTCGGCCGCGCTGCGGATGAAGTCGAAGTCGGCGGAGTTCGTCTCCGCCATCGACGAGGTGTCCGCGGACAGCGAGGGGAACATGACACCGCTGTTCCGCTCCTCCGCGGTGCGGCAGGCGATGCAGGAGGGGGCGCAGGTGCAGAGCCGGGCGTTCCTCGGCGAGGACCTCGGCGCGGACGTGCCGATGTTCCCCGGCGGGCTCATCACCTCCGACGACGGCATGCTCTGGCAGCCCGGACCGGCCTGACGATGCCTGTCGTCCGGATCAACGGGAGCCGGCTGAGCTACGAGGAGCACGGAGCGGGGGACCCGGTCGTCATGGTCACGGGCACCGGGGCCCCCGGCCGGATGTGGCGTACGCACCAGGTCCCCGCCCTCAAGGCGGCCGGCTTCAAGGTGGTCACCGTCGACAACCGCGGGATCCCGCCGAGCGATCCGTGCCCCGAGGGCTTCACCCTCGACGACATGGCGGCGGACGTCGCGGGCCTCATCGAGCACCTCGGCGCGGGCCCGTGCCGGGTCGTGGGCTTCTCCCTGGGCGGCATCGTCGTCCAGGAGCTGATCCTCGCCCGGCCGGAGCTCGTCCGGTCGGCCGTGCTGATGGCGACCAGCGGCCGGGCCGACACTTTCGCGACCGCCCAGGCGGTCGCGGAGATGGACCTGGCCGACAGCGGGGTGAAGCTGCCGCCCCGCTACGCCGCCTATGTGAACGCCCTGCAGAGCCTCTCCCCGCAGACCCTGGGCGACGAGGAGCAACTGCGCGACTGGCTGGACATCTTCGAGATCTCCGCCATCGACCTGGGCTCGGTCCGCGGCCAGCTCGGCCTGCAGCTGATCCCGAACCGGCTGCCGGCGTACGGGGCCATCCGCTGCCCGTGCCTGGTCCTGGGGTTCCAGCACGACCTGACCGTACGGCCGCAGCTCACCCGGGAGGTCGCCGACAGCATCCCCGGCGCCGTCTACACCGAGATCCCCGGCTGCGGGCACTACGGCTACCTGGAGAAGCCGGCCGCGGTGAACGCCGCGCTCGTCGACTTCTTCACCGCTCCGGCTGCTGCTGGGGTGCCGTCCCGGACCCGTTGGCGGGCGGGTGCGGAAAGCCGACCGTGAAGACGAGGCCGCCCTCCGGGCGGGCCTCGGCGGCGAGGGTGGCGTCGTGCGCGGCCGCGATGGCCTGCACGATCGACAGCCCCAGGCCGAGGCCTTCGCCGTTGGTCCGGGGGTCGCCGAGCCGCTGGAACGGCTGGAAGATCTGGTCGACGGCGCTCGGCGGCACCCCCGGACCGGAGTTGGCCACGGTCAGGACGGCCCGGCCGTGCGCATCCGCCGTGGCGACCTCCACCCAGCCGTACGGCTCGTTGTGCCGCAGCGCGTTGTCGACCAGGTTGATGACGAGCCGCTCGGCCAGCGGCCGGTGGCCCGCCGCGAACGTGGCCGACAGCGAGCAGCGCAGCGTGACCAGCCACTGCTCCGCATCCGTCCGGCGGGCGGCGACGACCTCCTGCGCGAGCCGGCCCAGGTCGAACGGCCGGCTCACCTCGATGCCCGCGTTGCTGCGGGCCAGGGTGAGCAGCGCCTCGATGAGCCGCTCCTGCTGGGAGCCCGCGGCGAGGATGCGCTCGTGCGCCGCGCGCAGCGACTCCACGTCCGCGTCGGGGTCCGACAGGGCGAGCTGCCCCAGCGTCCGCTGCCGGGCGAGGGGGGTGCGCAGCTCGTGCGAGGCGTTGGCGACGAACCGGCGCTGTGCCTCGAACGACGTCTCCAGCCGGCCGAGCAGACCGTCGAAGGTGTCGCCCAGCTCCTTGAGTTCGTCGCTCGGGCCGTCGAGGGCGAGGCGCTGGTGCAGGCTCGTCGCCGAGATGTCCCGGGCGGCAGCGGTGATCGTACGCAGCGGGCGCAGTATCCGCCCGGAGACGACCCAGCCCAGCGCGATCGAGATCACCGACATCAGCGCGAGCGCGATGGCGGACTGCACAAGGAGGTCGTCCAGCACGGCGTCCCGCTGCAGTTCCATGATCTCCCGCGCCTGGGCCGGCAGGACGTCGCGGGTGCTCTCCCCGCCGCGCCCCTGGGGCGGCGGCACCGGCGGAGTGCTTCCGGCGGTCTCGGCCGGCCGCGTGCCGCCGCCGTCCGGGGCGGACTGGCCGCCGGAGAGGGAGCCGCCGTCGGAGTTGAGCACCAGCAGATACGTAATCGTCAGCAGCGCCGCCCCGGAGACGAGGAACAGCGCCCCGTACAGCAGGGTCAGCTTCAGCCGGACCGTACGCCGTGGCAGCAGCGGGTTCGTGAGCCGGTTGGTGAGCCGGGAGAGCAGCGGCATCGGCGGCCTCAGATCCGGTAGCCGCGCTTGGCGACGGTCTCGATCACCGGCGGATCCCCCAGCTTGGCCCGCAGCCTGCTGATGGTGATCTTCACGGCGCTGGTGAACGGATCGGCGGCCTCGTCCCAGACCCGCTCCAGCAGCTCCTCCGCCGAGACGGCCCGGCCCTTGGCCGACAGCAGCAGCTCCAGCACGCCGAACTCCTTGGGCGCAAGCTCGAGCGGCCGGCCCGCCCGGGTGGCCTTGCGGCGCGCCGTGTCGACGACGAGGTCGCCATGGCGCACCACCGGCGGCACGGCCGGATGCGCCCGCCGCGCCAGCGCGCCGATCCGGGCGACCAGCACCGGGAAGTCGAACGGCTTGGCCAGGTAGTCGTCGGCCCCCAGATTGAGCCCGTCGACGAGCTCCTCCGCCGAGGCCGCGGCGGTCAGCATCAGCACCTTGCTGCGGCAGCCGGACGCGATCAGCTCGGAGCAGATCTCGTCGCCGTGCCTCCCGGGCAGATCCCGGTCGAGCACGATCACGTCGTAATCACTGAACAGGGCGCGCTCCAGACCGCTCTCCCCGTCGTACGCCACATCGACGGCCATCTGCGCCCGCCGCAGGCCGACGGCCACCGCCTGCGCCATCTCCTGGTCGTCCTCCACCACGAGCACCCGCACTCGCTGCCCCCCTGCGTATGTCCAACCGGCCAAGAACATCTTGACGACGGGATTCAGAATGTTCCAGCCCTGGTTTCCGCAGGGTTTCAGTCGTTGTCCAAGAGCCGAGATTGTGCGGTTGGACGCCACTTCAATAGTCGACCTTGCCGCTCACGGAGGCCCTCGTTAGTTTTGAATTCCGGCCTGCCCCAGGGAAGTTGAGAGGAGTTGTTATGACCAACCCGTTCGACGACGAAAACGGTTCTTTTCTGGTCCTGCTGAACGAAGAGGGCCAGTATTCGCTGTGGCCCGCCTTTGCCGAGGTGCCGGCCGGCTGGCGTGTCGTATTCGGTGAGGACGCCCGCAAGAGCTGCCTGGACTACATCGAGGAGAACTGGCAGGACATGCGCCCGAAGAGCCTCATCGACCAGCTCACATAGCCCGGAACGACCGAAGCCGAGGAGAGCGTCGTGTCCATAGGCGGCCCAGGGCCGATGATGATACGCGCGGTGGGCCCCGACCCATCCGTGACCAAGCAGAAAATAAAAGCCGGGACTGCGAAACGGATACTTCCGCTCACCCGGCCGTACCGCGTCAGCATAGGTCTGCTGCTGCTCATGACCCTGCTGAACGCCGCCATTGTGGTGGCCACTCCTGTCCTCTTCAAATACCTCATCGACAATGGCATCGCCAAGCACGACTCCGATGTCGTCGTGGGCATCGCCATGGCGGTCGCCGGGCTGGCCGTGTTCGGCGCCCTGCTGGGGCTCGGGGAGGCCTGGTACTCGGCCCGGGTCAGCGAGGGGCTCGTCTACGGGCTCCGCACGAAGGTCTTCGACCACGTCCAGCGTCAGCCGCTGGCGTTCTTCACCCGGGCCCAGACCGGCGCCCTCGTCAGCCGGCTGAACGCGGATGTGGTCGGGGCGCAGCAGGCCCTCACATCGCTGCTGTCCACGGTCGTCTCGGCCGCGCTGACCCTGCTGTTCGTCCTCGTCACGATGTTCTACCTGTCCTGGGTGATCACCCTGATCTCCCTGGTCGTGCTCCCCCTCTTCATCCTGCCCGGCAAGCTCGTCGGGAGCCGGCTCCAGCAGCTCATGCGGTCCCAGATGGAGAAGAACGCCGAGATGGGCGCGCTGATGAACGAGCGCTTCAACGTGACCGGCGCGCTGCTGGCCAAGCTGTACGGCCGGCCGAGCCGCGAGATGCGCCAGTTCTCCGGGCTGGCCGCCAAGGTCCGCGACCTCGGCGTCGTGACCGCCGTCAACGGCAAACTGCTCTTCCTGTCGATGGCCCTCCTCAGCGCACTCGCCACCGCCGTGGTCTACGGCGTCGGCGGACGCCTCGTCATCGACGGCGCCTTCCAGATCGGCACCCTGGTGGCCCTGGCCACGCTGCTCACCCGGCTCTTCGGCCCGATCACCCAACTCTCCAGCGCCCAGTCCAACGTGATCACCGCTGTCGTCAGCTTCGACCGGCTGTTCGAGATCCTCGACCTGAAGCCGCTCATCTCCGAGAAGCCCGACGCCATCCCCCTGCCCCGCAACGGCAGCGCACCGGACATCACCTTCGACGGTGTCTCGTTCTCCTATCCGGCCGCCGCGGACGTCTCGCTCGCCTCCCTCGAACCGATCGCCATGCCGCTGCCGGAACGCGCCAAGAACCAGTGGACCCTGCGCGATCTGAGCTTCCGGCTGCCCGCCGGAAAGCTCACCGCCCTCGTCGGCCCCTCCGGCGCCGGCAAGACCACCATCACGCATCTCGTACCCCGGCTGTACGACCCCGGTGAGGGCACCGTCAGCATCGGCGGGCACAATCTGCGCGATCTCACTCTGGCGTCGCTCTACGACACCATCGGCGTCGTCACCCAGGACGCCCATCTCTTTCACGCCACCATCGGCGACAACCTCCGCTACGCCCGCCCGGAGGCCACCGAGCAGGAGATGATCGACGCCTGCAAGGCCGCCCAGATCTGGGGCCTGATCGAGTCGCTGCCCGACGGCTTCGACACCGTCGTCGGCGACCGCGGCTACCGGCTCTCCGGTGGCGAGAAACAGCGCATCGCCATGGCTCGCCTGCTGCTCAAGGCGCCGCCGGTCGTCGTCCTCGACGAGGCCACCGCGCACCTCGACTCCGAGTCCGAGGCCGCCCTGCAGCGGGCGCTGGAGACCGCGCTCGCGGGCCGCACCTCGCTGGTGATCGCCCACCGGCTGTCCACCATCCGCAATGCCGACCAGATCCTCGTGATCGACGACGGCCGGGTGCAGGAGAGCGGAACCCATGAGGAACTCCTCGCCCTGGACGGCCTCTACGCGGAGCTGTACCGCACCCAGTTCGCCGGCCAGTCGTCGGCCAACGGCCACGCGTCGGTCCCCGAGCCGGTCGGCTCCCGCGGGCCCCACCCGGCCGGTCCGGGAGTCGGCCCCTTCCCGGGCCCGGGTCCCGGTCCTGTCCCCTTTCCGGGGCCGGGCCCCGGCCCCTTTCCGGGCCCGCGGATGATGCCCGGCGGCCCGCCGCCCGGGCACGGCTGAGCACGTAGATCCACACCGCCACCGCGTACAGCAGCAGAGGGAGATGTCCATGCATGGCACGACCGAATCCTGGCGCTCGCTGGGCGAGTTGTTCGACGCGCAGGCGGGGCGGTCACCGGATGCGGTGGCGGTGGTCGGCGAGGGCGGTCTGGAGTGGTCGTACGCGGAGCTGGCCGAGCGGGCGGACCGGGTGGCGGGTGTGCTGGCCGCGCGAGGGGTCCGGCGCGGTGACCTCGTGGCGGTGGTGCTGGACCGGTCCGCCGAGCTGGTGGCGGTGTGGCTGGGCGTGGTGAAGGCCGGGGCGGGGTTTGTGCCGGTGGATCCTGCGTATCCGGCGGAGCGGATCGGGTGGATGGTCGAGGACTCGGCGCCCGTGCTGGCGGTGTGCTCCGAGGAGACGCGGGCGTTGGTCCCGGCCGGGGTGGAGTGCCTGGTCTGGGATCCGTCCGCGGAGGCGGCGCCGGTGCCCACGGCCTTGGTGAGTGCGGACGATGTGGCGTACGTGATCTATACGTCGGGGTCGACGGGCCGTCCCAAGGGCGTGCTCGTGACGCACCGCGGCATCGGGAACATGGCGGCCGCGCAGATCGACCGGTTTGCGGTACGCGCTGATGCGCGCGTGCTGCAGCTGGCGTCGCTGAGCTTCGACGCGGCGGTCTCCGAGATGTGCATGGCCCTGTTGTCGGGCGCCGCCCTGGTGATGGCCGACGCCGACAGGCTGCCGCCGAACGGGTCGTTGACCGGGGCGGTGGCGGAGTTCGGCGTCACGCATGTGACCGTGCCCCCGTCGGTGCTGGCGACGGTGGAGGTGCTTCCGGAGAGCCTGCGCACGCTGGTGGTGGCGGGGGAGGCCTGTGCACCGGCGCTGGTGGAGCGCTGGGCCCCCGGGCGGCGGATGATCAATGGGTACGGTCCGACCGAGGTCACCGTGTGCGCGACGATGAGCGCGCCTCTGGAGCCGTCCGGGTCGGTGCCGATCGGCGGGCCGATCACCAACACGCAGGTGTTCGTGCTGGATGAGCACCTGCGGCCGGTCCCCGAGGGAGTGCTGGGCGAGTTGTACGTCGTGGGCCCGGGGCTCGCGCGTGGCTATCTGGGCCGGCCGGGCCTGACCGCGGAGCGGTTCGTCGCCTGCCCGTTCACGGGTGGCCGGATGTACCGCACCGGCGACCTGGCGAAGTGGACCGCCGAAGACGAGCTGGTCTTCGGCGGCCGCGCCGACGAGCAGGTCAAGGTCCGCGGCTTCCGCGTCGAACCCGGCGAGATCGAGACCGTCCTCACCCGCCACGAGAGCGTCGGCCAGGCGGCGGTGACGGCCCGCGAAGACCGCCCCGGCGACAAGCGGCTCGTCGCCTACGTCGTCCTCGACGGCGCGGCCGATGCCGCCGAGCTGCGCGACCACGTCGCAGCCCACCTGCCGGAGTACATGGTGCCCACCGCGGTCGTCGTGCTGGACGCGCTCCCGGTCACGGTGAACGGCAAGCTCGACCGCGCTGCCCTCCCCGCTCCCGACTTCACCGACGCGGCGGAGGGTCGCGGTCCGGAGACGCCCACCGAGGAGATCCTCTGCCGGCTCTACTGCGAGGTCCTCGGCCTGGAGTGGGTCAGCGCGGAGGCGTCCTTCTTCGAGCTCGGCGGCGACTCCATTCTGACGATGCTGCTGGTGTCGGTCGCCCGGCGCGCCGGGCTGGTGATCGCCCCGTACCAGGTGTTCGACCTCTGGACCCCGGCCCGCCTCGCCACCGTCGCCGAACCGCTGGACGAGGGCGCTGCGACGGGCGACCGGGCGCGGGGCGCCGGGGACCTTCCGCTCTCCCCGGCCATGCACGAACTGCTGGACCACGGGGGGCCCGTGGGGTTCCGGTCGGCCGTGCTGGAAGTGCCGGCCGGGCTGGACCTGGATGCCGCCGCCCGTGCGCTGCAGGCCGTGGTCGATCGCCACGGCGTGCTGCGGGCCCGGCTGGAGACCTCGCCGGAGCGGCGGCTGACCGTACCCGAGGCGGGGTCGGTGTCCGTCCGGCCGTGGACGCGGCGGGTGGCGACGGCAGGCCTGGACGCGGAGGAGCTCCAGCAGGTGCTCGACGCCGAGTCGGCCGCGGCCGGGCGGCGGCTGGACCGGCAGGCCGGGGTGATGGCCCAGGCCGTGTGGTGCGACAACGGGCCAGATGCGCCGGGGCGGCTGCTCGTCGTCGCGGACCGGCTGGTGGTCGATGCGGAGTCCTGGCGGATCCTGCTGCCGGACCTGGCCGCCGCGGTCGCGGGGCGGGAGGCGGCGGTGCCGACGTCGTTCCGCCACTGGACGCAGGCCCTGGCCGCGCAGGCCGGCAGCGCGGAGCGGCGTGCGGAGCTGCCGGCCTGGACCGAACTGCTCGCCGCCGGTGACCCGTTGCTCACGACCCGGCCCGCCGACCCGGCACGCGACGCGGACGCTCCGGTGCGGCACGCCTCCGTACGCATCCCGGCGGAGACCACGGCGGCGCTGCTGACCGGCCTCCCGGCGGCGTTCCACACCGGCGTCGACGCCATCCTGCTGACCGGCCTGACCGCGGCCCTCGCCGCCTGGCGCGACGGCCAGGACCGGGCCGGCGGCTTCCTCCTGGATGTGGCGGCGCCGGACCACGGGCGTAGCGCCCTGGCCGACGGCGCCGATCTCTCCCGCACCGTGGGCTCGTTCGCCCACAGCCACCCCGTCCGGCTCGACACCGGGCCCCTCGACCTCGCGGCGATCCGCGCCGGCGGCCCCGCCACGGGCCGGGCCGTGAAGCAGATCAAGGAACAGCTGCGGGCCATCCCCGGCGACGGACTCGGCTACGGCCTGCTGCGCCATCTCAACCCCGACACCGCCGCCATGCTCGCCGCCCTGCCCGCCCCGCAGCTCGGCTTCGCCGCGCCGGGCGACGACGACCGGCCGCTCACGCACCCGCTCGAAACCGCGGCCCGGGTCGACGGAGCCGAACTCGTCCTCAGCCTGGCCTGGCCCGAGCCCCTCCTCGACGAGCCGGCCGCCCAGCGCCTGCTCGCCGGCTGGGCGCAGATGCTGGCCGGCCTCGCCGCACACGCCGGCGGCGGCCACACGCCGTCCGACTTCCCGCTGGTGACGCTCGACCAGGCCCAGATCGAGGAGCTCGAGGCCGAGGTGCCGGGCGGCCTGGTCGACGTACTGCCGCTGTCACCGCTGCAGGAGGGCCTGCTCTTCCACTCGATGTTCGACGAGCGGGAGCGGGACATCTATGTGGAGCAGAAGGCCCTGGACCTGGAAGGGCCGCTGGACGTACGGGCGTTGCGCGTCACGTGGCAGGCACTCGTCGAGCGGCACGGCAGCCTGCGCACCGGCTTCCGCCAGCTGGTCGGTGTGGACGAGCCCGTCCAGGTGATCACCCGCCAGGTCGCCCTGCCCTGGCGCGAGGTGGACCTGTCGCACCTCACCCCCCAGGCGGCGCGGGACCGGGCGGAGCGGCTGGAGAGCGCGGAGCGGGCCCGCCGCTTCGACCTCGCGGCCCCGCCGCTGGCGCGGATCCTGCTGGTGAAGACGGGCCCCGACCGCTACCGCATGGTCGTCACCCTGCACCACATCGTGCTCGACGGCTGGTCGCTGCGGATCCTCATCCGCGAGCTGTGGGCCGTCTATGCGGCCGGCGGCGACGCCCGCGAGCTGGCGCCGGCCACGCCGTTCGGGGACTATCTGGCCTGGCTGCGCCGCCAGGACCGGAAGGCGGCGCGCGCGGCCTGGCAGCAGGCGCTCGACGGCTTGACCGAGCCGACGACAGTCACCGCGCTCGACCCGAACGCCGAGCCGGTCCTCACCCGCAAGATTCTGGCCGAGACCGGCGACCATCTGGACGGCGCGCTGCGGAAGCTCGCACGCAGCCACGGCGTCACGTTGAACACCGTGCTGCAGGTGGCCTGGGCCCAGGTCGTCGGCAAGCTCACCGGCAGGCGCGACGTGGTGTTCGGCGCCGCCGTGGCCGGCCGTCCGCCGGAGCTGGCGGGGATGGCGGACATGCTGGGGCTGTTCATCAACACGATCCCCGTACGGGTCCGGCTGAACCCAGCCGACTCGATCGCTGACCTGCTCGCCGTGCTGCAGGCCCAGCAGTCGGCGCTCTTCGACCACCAGCACCTCGGCCTCAAGGAGATCCAGCGCGTGGCCGGCCCGGGCGCCACGTTCGACACCCTGATGGCCTTCGAGAACTTCCACGCGGGCGAGACGGGCCCGGCCGCCCCCCTGCAGCTGACCGCCAGCACGACCCGGATGGCGACCACTTTCCCGCTGACGCTGGGGGTGGATCCGGCGGACGAGCTGAAGTTCTGGCTGGACTACCGCCCGGACGCGTTCGACGAGGACGCGGCCCGGGGCGTGGTGGAGCGGTTGGTGCGGGTGCTGGAGCAGATGGCGGCGGACCCGGCGCAGCGGCTGAACGAGGTCGAGGTGCTGAGCCGCGGCGAGCGGGCGCGGGTGCTGGAGGAGTGGAACGCCACCGACCGGGCTGTACCGGTACGGCCGTTGGGTGAGCTCTTCGACGCGCAGGCGGCTGCTTCCCCGGGTGCGGCGGCCGTGGTGGGGGCGGGCGGCCAGGCGTGGTCGTACGCGGAGCTGAGGGAACGGTCCGACCGAGTGGCGGGCGTGCTGGCCGAGCGCGGTGTGGGGCGCGGGGATTTCGTTGCCGTGGTCCTGGAGCGGTCGGCGGACCTGGTGGCCGTGCTCCTGGGGGTGGTGAAGGCCGGTGCGGGGTTCGTGCCGGTGGATCCCGCCTATCCGGGCGAACGGATCGCGTGGATGGTCGAGGACGCGGCGCCGGTGCTGGCGGTCTGCTCCGAGGAGACGCGGGCGCTGGTTCCGGCCGGGGTGGAATGCCTGGTCCGGGATCCGTCCGCGGCGGCGGAGCCGGCTCCGGCGGTCCCGGTGGGCGCCGATGACGTGGCGTACGTGATCTACACCTCGGGCTCGACCGGCCGCCCCAAGGGCGTCGTCGTCTCCCACCGCGGCATCGGGAACCTGGCCGCTGCCCAGGTGGACCGCTTCGGCGTGGGCGCGGAGTCGCGGGTTCTGCAGCTCGCGTCGCTGAGCTTCGACGCCGCGGTCTCCGAGATCTGCATGGCGCTGCTGTCGGGCGCGACTTTGGTGATGGCCGGCGCGGACAGGCTGCCGCCGAAGGCGCCGCTGAGCGAGGCTCTGGCCGAGTTCGGCGTCACGCAAGTGACCGTGCCGCCGTCGGTGCTGGCGACGGTGGAGGAGCTGCCGCCGGGTGTACAGACCTTGGTGGTGGCGGGCGAAGCCTGCGCGCCGGGGCTGGTGGAGCGGTGGGCGCCCGGGCGGCGGATGGTCAACGCGTACGGGCCGACCGAAGTCACCGTCTGCGCGACGATGAGCGCGCCCCTCGACCCGGCCGGGCAGGGCCCGGTGCCGATCGGCCGGCCGATCACCAACGCGAAGGTGTTCGTGCTGGACGCGTTCTTACGGCCCGTGCCCGAGGGCGTGGCGGGTGAGCTGTACGTCGCGGGCCCGGGTCTCGCGCGCGGCTACTTGCGCCGCCCGGGGCTGACGGCGGAACGTTTCGTGGCGTGCCCGTTCACGGGCGGGCGGATGTATCGGACCGGGGACCTCGCGCGGTGGACCGTGGACGGTGAACTGGTCTTCGCGGGCCGGGCGGACGAGCAGGTGAAGATCCGCGGCTTCCGGGTGGAGCCGGGGGAGATCGAGGCCGTGCTCGCTGCTCGCGAGAGCGTGGGCCAGGTTGCGGTGGTCGTACGGGAGGACCGTCCCGGGGACAAGCGGCTCGTCGCCTATGTCGTCCCCGAAGGCGATGCGGACCCGGCCGGGCTGCGGGAGTACGTGGCAGAGCGGTTGCCGGACTACATGGTCCCCGCCGTCGTAATGACCCTCGACTCCCTTCCCATCACGGTGAACGGCAAGCTCGACCGTGCCGCCCTCCCCGCCCCCGACTTCGGCGGCGCCACCGGCCGCGGTCCCGCCACCCCGGCCGAGGAGATCCTCTGCGGCCTGTACTGCGAGGTCCTCGGGCTCGAACGCGTCGGCGCCGAGGTGTCGTTCTTCGACCTCGGCGGCGACTCGATCCTCGCCATGAAGCTCATCGCCCGGATCGGCGCCGTCCTCGACACCGAGCTCAACATCAGCGAGCTTTTCGCGGCGCCGACGGTGGCCGGGGTCGCCCGCCTCGTCGCGGCGGCGGGTGGTACGGCCGCCCGGGCCGCGCTGACGCCGCGGCCCCGGCCGGAGGTGCTGCCGCTCTCGTACGCCCAGCAGCGCATGTGGTTCCTCAACCAGCTGGAGGAGACCAACCCGGGTGCCGCCGTGGTCTACAACCTGCCGCTCGCCCTGCGGCTCTCCGGCGAGCTGGATGTCGCCGCGCTGAAGGCGGCCCTTGGCGATGTCGCCGACCGGCACGAGAGCCTGCGAACGGTCTTTCCGGAGACGGACGGCGAGCCGCGCCAGCACGTGCTGGAGGGCGAGGCGGGCCGGCCGCGGCTGGTGCTCGTGGAAACCAGCGAGGAGCTCCTGGCCGCGGAGCTCGGGGTGCACGCGGACCGCGGCTTCGATGTGACCGTGGATCTGCCGTGGCGGATCCGGCTGCTGAAGACGGGGCCGGCGGAGTATGTGCTGCTGGTCGTGGCGCATCACATCGCGGTCGACGGGTGGTCGATGGGCGTGCTCGCGCGGGATCTGGGGGTGGCTTATGCGGCCCGGCGGGCGGGCGGGGCGCCGGGGTGGGAGCCGCTGCCGGTGCAGTACGCGGATTACGCCCTGTGGCAGCGCGAGGTGCTGGGTGACCTCGACGACCCGAACAGCGTGATCAGTGGTCGGCTCGGCTACTGGCGCGAGGCGCTGGCCGGCGCACCGCAGGAGCTCGCACTGCCGACCGACCGGCCCCGGCCGGCGGTGTCCTCCTTCCGCGGCGGCGAAGTGCCGATCCAGATCACCGCAGAGACCCACGCCCGGCTGCTGGACGTCGCCCGCCGCGGTCGCGCGACGATGTTCATGGTGGTGCACGCCGCCCTCTCCGTGCTGCTCAGCCGGGTGGGTGCGGGCGACGACATCCCCATGGGCGTGCCGATCGCGGGCCGCGGCGACCCGGCGCTGGACGACCTGGCCGGGTTCTTCGTCAACACCCTGGTCGTCCGCGCCGATCTGAGCGCGGACCCGTCCTTCACGGAGCTGCTGGCCCAGGTGCGGACGTCGGACCTGGCCGCGTACGCCCATCAGGACGTGCCCTTCGAACGGGTCGTTGAAGACCTCAACCCGTCCCGCTCGCTCTCCCACAACCCGCTGTTCCAGGTCCTGCTGGCCCTGCAGAGCGTGCCGGCGGCGCAGTGGGCCCTGCCGGGGCTGCGGGTCCGGCAGATACCGGCGGCCGCCCAGGTGCCGGCGCGCTTCGATCTGTCGGTGGACCTGGCCGAGCATCGTGATGAGGCGGGGGCGGCGGCGGGGTTGGGCGGGGCGTTGCTGTATGCGGCGGATCTGTTCGAGGAGGGTACGGCGCGGGCGTTGGTGGAGCGCTTGGTGCGGGTGTTGGAGGCTGTGGCGGCCGATCCGGGGGTGCGGGTCAGCGAGATCGAGGTGCTGGCGGAGGCGGAGCGGGCGCGGGTGGTGGAGGAGTGGAACGCCACCGGGGCCGTGGTGCCGGGCGGGTCGGTCGTGGAGCGTATCGAGGGGCGGGTTGCGGCGGCGCCGGATGCGGTGGCGGTGCGGTGTGGTGAGCAGGTGCTGTCGTACGGGGAGTTGGACCGGCGGGCGAATGGGCTGGCGCGGTTTTTGAACGGTGTGGGGGTGGGGCGGGAGTCGCGGGTTGCGCTGTGTCTGCCGCGGTCGGTGGAGATGGTGGTGGCGGAGCT